>CATLBX010000045.1 GCA_949879855.1 uncultured Coriobacteriia bacterium | reverse complement strand
CCTGTCCCCTTCGTTTCCGGCAGTTTTCCCAAAAGCCCGGTAGTCGGATACGCACACCTCTCTCCCCAGTGACGACTCACCAATCAAGACCTCCCTCTTGCCTGCGCGTATCCGGCTACGGGGCTTTTGAGCCAAGGAAGATGGGATGGCAAGAATGGATGAACACAGGCAAATTTGCGAGGTGTCAATCGACCTCGAGTCCCCCGAGGCGGCGCGCTTTCTCTCCATGAGCGGATATGACCTGCTCGCCGACGTGAGACGTGGCGATGGAAACGAGAGAATCTCCGTCGAGGCGCAAGCCTGCATGGAGGAGATCGCGCGTCGCGTCGGGGGACTTCCGGAGTCCGAGCGCATCCCCCTCATGGCCACTTTGGCGATTTCTCTGATGTGGAGCATGTCGGGCGCGTTCGGGAAAGGGGACTAATGGGGAAATACAAGGACATCTCGGGCACGCACTTTGACCGACTGGAGGCCATAGAGCCGACGGAGAGGCGCAGGGGAGGGCACGTGGTCTGGCGGTGCAGGTGCGACTGCGGAAACGAGTGTTTCGTTTCGGCTGGAAATCTTGTGAGCAGGAACACCAGGTCCTGCGGATGCCTGCGGAGAGAGGAAGTGGCGAAGCGCGATGCCGAGCGGGACACGCTCGTCGAGGGAACCGACCTCGACCGCCTCACGCAGAAGAGGCGCACCGACAACACGAGCGGCGTGAGGGGCGTCTGCTTCAACAGGAGGTCGGGAAAGTACATGGCCTACATCACGCTTGCCGGCAAGAGGCGCTACCTCGGCCTCTTCGCAACGGTCGAGGAGGCTGCGATTGCCCGTCGCGAGGCCGAGGTCGAGCTCTTCGACCCGATCCTCGAGGCGCACGGTCGGAAGCCGACGGGGGAGGGGTGATGATGGGAAGTGCAATTGACCTCACGGGACGTAGGTTCGACAGGCTCGAGGCCATCGAACCTACGGAGGAGCGCGATGGCACCTCCGTCGTTTGGCGCTGCGTCTGCGACTGTGGAAACGAATGCCTTGTGTCGACTCGTAACCTCATGAGCGGAAACACGAAGTCCTGCGGCTGCCTGCGCCGCGAAGCCCCGTCATCTCGCAAAACACTCGCTGTTGGGACGGACCTGAACTTGTTAACGCGGAAGAGGAATTCCAACAACACCAGCGGCGTTAAGGGTGTCAGCTTCGACAGAACAAAAGGAAAGTACAAGGCCTACATAAAGCTCGCCGGGAAGCAGCGCACGGTCGGAAACTTCGACACCCTGGAAGAAGCCGCACAGGCACGCCGCGAGGCGGAGATCGAGCTATACGACCCGATCCTCGAGGCACACGGGAGAAAGCCGACGGAGGGAGGGGAAAGATGAAAGAGGAAGAGCGCAAGGTACATCGTTGCAGGTACGCGGATTTCACCTTCGTCGATGCAGATGGCAACCGGACCGAGCCGACTCCCAGTTGCATCCGCGAGGGAGGCTTGGGCAACCCGAAGCGCATCGATGCCGACGAATGCGAGAAGTGCGGGCACTTCAAGTCCCGCTACATCGAGTATCCCATAGTGGTAGACGGAATCGAGACCGAGGACCTCTTCGACAAGCCCTTCCATTCGAGGAGATCCGGATGCCTCGTGCGCGTGCGTCCATGTGACGAGAAGTACGAGGGAAGGACGCTTCTCGGCCTCATGCTGGGAGACCTCCCCATGCACGTCACGGTCAACTACAGCGAGGAAAGCAGAAAGCTGACCTGCGGGGCGTTGCACAATCCCGCCATCCTCGTCCTCGAGACCCACGAGATCGTCTGGGGCTGTGAGTCGTGGTGGTCAGAGATATGGGATTCGACCGAGATACGGGACATAACGGATGCCCAGATCGCGAACCAGCCCTACATGAGGTGGCTTGCCTCCCTAGACGGCGGGGACGGTACCCGTCATGAATAGACACTGTGCAACGGCCGCAAGGCGCGATAGATCGATGGCGGGGGTGGTGTCGCCATGGCGGTGAGAAAGCTCGACACGGCCGTCTGGGACGACCCGAGGGTAATCGTCCTGTCCTGCACGGGAAAGCTCGTCTACATGTACCTCCTGACGACGCCGAGGGGAAACCTGCTCGGGTGCTTCGAGTGCACGGTGCCCTGCCTGGCCAGGGACACCGGACTGTCACATGACGAGGCGAAGGGCGCCCTCGACGAGCTCGTGGAAGGAGGACTGGTGGACGTGGACGCCGAGTCGGGCGAGGTTCTCGTCACCGGCTGGTCAAAGGTCCAATGGGGACGCTCGCCGAGGGTCGCGAAGGCGGTTCGCAAGGCGATTGGGGAGGTGGCGAGTGCGAGGCTCTCGTGTGTCCTCGAGGCAGCGTACTCGGCCCAGTTCCCGACCGCTGCCCGCGAGGACCGCGGCAAGGCGGATTGCGTTGACGCAGGTCAGATACCATATGCATACTCTATGGATACAATACCCATACCATATCCATATGGTATGGGTAGATTCTTACGCGAGGGCAACGCCGCAGGTCAGATACCATATAGATACGGTATGCATACGGTATCTATACCATATGCATACACTATCGCGGCGATGGGGTCGCTTTCGGAAGCCGCAGGTCAGATACCATATGGGTACGGTATGCATACGGTACCCATCGTTTGCCCGCCCGAAATCTGGAAAATCCTCTTCTCTGACATTTCCGCAGGTCAGATACTGTATGCATACGGTATCGGAACTCGCCGCAGTATAGATGGCTACTATTACCCTAATAACCCTAACCCCAACTGTGTTGAAAACCCACCTAACCTACCAAACCAACCTGGTGACCAACGGGTTGCAGTGACGAGGCCGACGCTTGCCGAGATCGAGAGGCACGCCGAGACCAGTGGCCTGGCCGTCGACTGCAAGGCCTTCTTCGACGTCAACGAGGCCCGCGACTGGAAGATCGACGGAAGGCCCATACGCAGCTGGAAGGCGCTGCTCGCCTCGTGGGCAAGGCCGAAAGAAGCGCAACCCAGGCCGGTCGCCGCCTACGTCGCATCCCAACCCGCCGTGCTTCCGTGCCCGACCTGCTCGGCAAACTCGTGGACGGTCCCCGGCGGTCGCTACGAATGCCCGAAGTGCGGAATCTGGGCGCCCGGAGGATTCGGGAAGGGGGAGGGCAGATGAGGAACACCGTCTGCATCGCGCGAGTTGGTCGCGGCCTCGCTTGCGCTCGCCCCGACGAGGGCCCCCGCGCATCCGCGCAGCTTCCGTGGCATCGACAGGACGCGACGAGAGGGGAGATCGACATGGAAAGCAACGCGCAGGGCAGGGTCATCGACTGCTTCGCCGGCGGGGGAGGGGCCTCGACTGGCATCGAGGCGGCACTTGGACGGCCGTGTGACGTCGCCGTCAACCACGATCCCAAGGCTATCGCCATGCACCGGGCCAACCACCCGATGACGACGCACGTGACCGAGGACATCTTCGAGGCCGACCTGAGGGGCCTCGTGGGAGACGAGCCCGTTGGCCTCATGTGGGCCTCTCCGGACTGCACGAGTCACTCGCGTGCCAAGGGCGGCACACCGCGGCTCTCCGGCCTCAGGATGCTTCCCTGGGCGGTCCACAAGCACGCCGCCGAGCTATCCCCCGACGTGATCTGCATGGAGAACGTGCCCGAGATCCAGAAGTGGGGGCCGCTGGGCGAGGACGGGCGTCCCATCAAGTCGCGCGAGGGCGAGGAGTACCGCCGATTCGTGGACGCGATGGGAGAGCTCGGATACGAGTTCGACTGCCGGGAGCTTGTCGCAAGCGACTTCGGCGCGCCGACGTCGCGCAAGCGCTGGTACGCGGTGCTGCGTCGCGACGGGTTGCCGATCCGCTGGCCGCAGCCCACGCACGGCGACGGCATGTTCGGCCTGCCGCCCGTGCCGGCATCCAGCTGCATCGACTTCTCGAACGTCGGCACCTCGATCTTCGGGCGCAAGCGACCGCTTGCCGACGCGACCTGCCGGCGCATCGCCCGCGGCATCCGCAAGTTCGTCATCGACGATCCCAGCCCCTTCATCGTGCCGATAGGATATGGCGAGAGGAAGGGCCAGAGGCCCCGCCTGGCATCGGTTCACGACCCTCTTTCCACGATCGTGGCCGGCGGGACGAAGCACTACCTCTGCACGCCGATGCTCGCGAAGCTCTGCGGGACCTCGAGCAGCCAGCGCGGCGACTTTCCTCTGGGAACCGTTACGGCACCAGGTAGCCACCACGGTCTGGTGACGCCGTTTCTGATGAAGTACTACGGGGGAGTCGTGGGTCAGCGCGTGGACGCGCCCATCGGGACGATAACGGCCGGGTTCGGGGGACACTTCGCCCTGGTGTCCGCCTTCCTCATCAAGTACTACGGGACCGGCGAGGGCCAGTCCCTTCGCGACCCCCTCTCGACGATCACGACGAGGGACAGGTTCGGGCTGGTCACCTGTGTCATCGACGGCGAGGCCTACGTCATCTCGGACATCTGCCTGCGGATGCTCACGCCCGAGGAGCTCAAGCGCGCCCAGGGGTTTCCCGAGGACTACATCATCGACCATTACGACGACGGCACGCCCGTGCCGAAGTCCCAGCAGGTGAAGATGATCGGAAACTCGGTCGTCCCGACCATGGCGCGCGCGATCGTCGAGGCAAACGTGCCTCGTGCGGCGGCCTGAGAAAGGGGACGGATATGAA
The DNA here is from genome assembly GCA_949879855.1 of uncultured Coriobacteriia bacterium. GTDB lineage: Bacteria > Actinomycetota > Coriobacteriia > Coriobacteriales > QAMH01 > QAMH01. The sequence goes on along the minus strand of CATLBX010000045.1, from coordinate 6,559 downwards.
AATGTTCCTGATATCGGCTTTTACCTGCATCGGTTCCATGCTTGGGGTTGGCGTGGGGTCGACGACGGGATGCATCTTGGTGGCGTTTCTGAACGTGGCCTGGCCATTCGTGCTCGTCGCCTGCGAGATGAGCATGCGGCCGGACATTTGGCGCCATCCGGGCGCGGGGAAATTCTCCGCGCTTCTTCTTGTGCCGTCGTTGGTTATCACCCTCGTCCTAAGCCTTTTGTGCATCTTCGGGGGTTCGTGGTCCTGCTATTTGGCCTTCGTCATTGATGGGGTATGGGTCTGCCTTTCCGTGCGCCTCCTGAAAGCCTATGAGGGGGAGAAGGATCCGGTTGTCGATGAGGCTTCGTCAAATGATGGCGGTCCGGGAGGTGGCAGACGTGAAAGGAAGCAATGAGATCGACCATGTCGCTTTGCTGCTCATGGCCCTCCTCGTCCTCGCCCTCGTCGCCGCGTTCGCCCTTTTCGCCTTTTGGGTATGGAAGGTCGCGGGGTGTGACGGGATCGTCATCCTGGCTGCCTCTGTCATCTGCTTCGGGACCCTGGCAATCACGAAGTTCATTAGCCCCGGCCCTGAGAGGCCTGCCGCCTCCTTGCCTCCTGCTTCGGGAATAGGGAAGCCATGGGAGAGGCGATGGGGCGTGCTACCGGTTAGGAACGTGTGATGGCGACGGAAGAGGGGAAGGGAAGAATGGACGACATGGAGAAGGATACGCCGGAAAAATGCCTGAAGCCGCTATGCGAGGGCCTGTCGAGGCCCGAGACGACCGCACTGCTCAACGAGATGCTTGTTCAGAAGCGGTTGAACAGGCGCAACGCCTATTCCTACTGGGCGCACGAGGTGGTCGTCTCGAGACACCTGGAGGGAAGGGGCGAGATGCGCATCGACTTCGTTCAGTTCGAGCCGCGTGGCTATCACACCTGCACCGACGTCGGCGCGATCGAAGGTGGGACCTTCACCTGCTACGAGGTGAAGAGCTGCATCGCCGACCTGAGAAGCGGGCATGGCCTGAACTTCGTCGGCGACGTGAACTGGCTCGTCATGCCCGTGGAGATGTACGAGCCATACAAGGGCCTGCTCGCCGACGACAAGGAGCTCGCGGAGAGGACGTGGAGGGCCGGGTGCCTGCTGTTCGGCAAGGGACGGGGCGGATGGCCCGCCTTCCAGGAGGTCGCCCCCGGCTTCACGAACCTCAACATGCGCAAGCGCGCGGCATCCGAGCTTCTGCTGTGCATGATGCGTGCGCTGCTGGCGAACAGCGATCACTCGAGGGTGGAACACGAGATAAGTCAGACCGTAGATAGTGACTGAGGAGGAAAGATGGGAAAGGAAAGCACCAGCGAGAAGCGTAAGGCGAGAAGATTGCCACTACTGGTGCGCGCGGTGAAAGACGGGGACTGGATTTACCGTGCCGCCTTGGTGTTGATGGACGCTCTCCTCGTCGTCGGCATCGGCTTGGGAATCATTACTCTCTCCTTGTTGATATTGGAGGTGTCGGCATGCGCGTAGAGAGCAATGAGGACGGTTACGGCAAAGTGGCGCATGGCACCGCATGCGAGATGCGTGTGGAGGCCGCGCGGATGATCGAGGAGAGGAACGGTCCCGAGACCCCCTTCGCGTGGTGGTGGCTCATGGTGTACGACATCCTCCTCGTCGCCGAAGCCGCGATCGTGGCGCCCTATGACGCCTTGCCGGTGGTGCTTCTCGCGCTTGCGTCGGTCGTCTCTCTGGGAATCGAGCACTTTTTCGCAAGGAGACGGGGCATGCGCTACGGCCTGGCGGGCGCTGCCTGCTTCACCGCCTTCGCGGTGCTCCGCTTCATCTCGAGTTCCCTTTCGGGCTCATGGGTCGTGGGTCTCGCGCTCGCGGGCATCGGCTTCGTGCTGGCCATCGCGGTTGCGGGAGTCGCGGTCGCGGTTGCCGGGAAGAAGGGAGATTGGAAATGAAAGATCCGATATACGAGCCGAAGGGCAGGGCGGCCGAATACGCCGACCTGGCGCTGAACCTCTACACCGGCTGCACGAACGGCTGCACGTACTGCTACGCGCCCGGTGTGCTGCGCAGGAGCCGAGAGGACTTCGCCGGCAACGCCGTGCCACGCAAGGGAATTCTCGAGGCGCTCGAGCGCCAGCTCTTGTCCGGGGAGTTCGCGGGAAAGACGGTCCACCTATGCTTTACCTGCGATCCGTTTCCCTCTGGCGTAGACACTCAGGTGGCACGTGATGCCATCGAGCTTTTGAAGGGCGCCGACGCGAACGTCCAGATCCTGACCAAGAACCCGTCGATTGCTGCGCATTCCTGTGCCTGCCTGCTGGGGGAGAAGGACAGCATCGGCACCACCATCACCGGCGCGCCGCAATTGGTTGAGCCGAACGCCGAGCCTTCCGAACTTCGCCTGAGCGCGCTCGAAGCTGTTCACGACCTCGGAATCGGGACCTGGATTTCCTGCGAGCCCATCATCGATCCCGAGGCCATCTACGAGCTGATCTCAACATGCGACTTCGTCGACCTGTTCAAGTTCGGAAAGCTCAACTACGCGACAATCGACCTGGATTGGGCGCATGTCGGCAAGAGGGTCGAGCGGTTGTGTCGCGAGCATGACCGCTGCTACATGATCAAGGACTCCCTGCGAAAGGAGATGGACGCCCGATGACGTCAAGGTGCGGAAAAAGCGCAAGTCCAGGTACTCGCGCCAGGTGCGTGATATGCGGCAGGACGCTGCCAAGGGGCAGGTCGAAATACTGTTGCAGCAAGTGTGCCCAGGTCGCCAACGCGCGCAAGTGCCTCGACCGCTACCACGAAGTGCATCCGAAGGTCCAGAGATACTGCCCGGTCTGCGGCAAGGAACTCTCCAGGGGCATGCGCCGCTACTGCTCGAAGCCCTGCGCGCGCAGGGCAAGGCTCGCGTACCGTATCGATTACATGCGCAAGTACAACATGCTCAAGAAGAGGGCCCTCGATGTACAGGGATGACGTGACGCTCGCGGGGAGGGTCCTTGGCGAGTTGATGGAGGTCGAGCGTGTCCCCCCATGCACCGTCACGGCGATGTCGAGCTTCATCGCCCTCAAGTACGGGCGCAAGACCTCGCTCGTCGAGAGGGAGATACGCGAGAAGGTCGACGCCTGGCGAGAGGTGCGCAAGCGGGATAAGGCGATGCCCGATGGGAAGAAGGGCTGGTGATGGCATTGGCAAACGACGGTTTCTACGCAAGCGAGGCCTGCACTGAAGATGCCAGGCGCCGCGTGCTCGGGTGGATGAACGAGGGATGCACCGTGAGCGCGATAGCGAGGGCAACGGGGCTAGACGAGAACAACATCGCGCATCTGGTCGGAAGCGGTAAGAAGCGTGCGGTGAGGAAGATGTCAGCCGCGAACCACCGCGCCGTGATGGAGTGCTCCGGCGTAGACGATGAGTCGTGGCGTCGATGCGATATCCAAAGGGCCAGGGAAGCCCTGGAAAGCCTTCTCGAATCGGGCCGTTCGCTGAGGGAGGTCTCGCGCCTGACGGGTATGGGATGCGCGAACCTGCGCAGGATCCTCGGGGCAAGCGGCGCCACGGCTTTCGTGAGGGCAAGCACGCTGAGGAGGCTCCAGGCCGCGCAGCAAGCGCCGAGAGATGGCGGTGCGGACATCGACCACGGGCACATCCCCGCAGCGAGGTCGATCGCCCTGGTCCACGCGTTGCTGTCCAGGGGAAACAAGATCGACGTTATCTGCCGCGAAAGCGGGCTCAGCAGACGAACGGTAAGCCGCCTGAGCCGCACCGGCGCAGACGGTTGCCACAGCGTGTGCGCGAATACGGAGAGTCGACTGGCAGAAGCGGCAAGGCGGCTGTCCGGCATTAGGGGAGACGTCCCCGAAGGGCAAGGAAGATGGGCGAGGTGTTCCCGATGACCATGAAGAGATGCACGAGATGCGGGTTGGTAAAACCCGCTACGGACTTCAACCGAAACTCCGCGAGCGCGGATGGCAGGCAATCCTATTGCCGGGCCTGCTCGAGGGAATACAGGACGCTGCACAGCCGAGGGACCTGCGTGAACGCGAGCAACGAGCCCGATCGCGAGTTCCTGTGCTCGACCTGCGGTTACAAGTTGGAGATAGAGGCCTTCGGACATGATGGGGAGCTCGAATGCGCCGACATGCCCGCATTCTGCCCGGCATGCGGCGATGTCGTAAGCCACGAGCGCGCGCAGCAAAGCCCCGTATTTCGGAAACAAGAGTCCTGCAGATAGCAAGACGCGCCGGCCGGTCAACCCCAGCCCGGAGCAGAGGAAAGGAACCCGTTTGATGGACCAAGTATACGTCGTAATGATCGAGAACCTTGCGTTCGAGTACCAATCACGCGAGATCGACTCAATCTTCGAGAGACGCGATGCGGCGATGGCGCGCGTACGCGAGGCGCGAGCCGACCAGGAGGCCGAGGACATACAAGCCGCCTTCTTCGTCGAAGAATGGGACGTCCGTCGATGAAGGCGTCGATTGACATTTTCCTTCGGACAGGAGAGGGCCCATCTTGGCCGAAGAGGAAAAAGCCGGATTACGGCGTGGTGGACATGGTGCTGTTCGGTGCCTGGATCACGATCGCGGCAATCGGCTGCCTGGCGTTGTTATTCTCGGCAGCGGAAGGCGCCCTGGAAGTAGGAGACATCGCGTTCACCGGCATGGCGGCATACATTTGCTTCTTGTTGTCGAGCCGCTGGCATCTCAAGCAGAGTCTCGAGGCCTCCAGGTCGACGAACAGGTTTCTACGGACCCTGTTGAACCTCTACGATCCGAGGGAGCGTTGAGGATGCCCTTGGAGCGCCCGGCTTTGCGGCTGGCCTCGCTTATCGCTCGCCAGAAAAGGAAGGCAGGTGCTCCCGCACGTTCCTCGAAACATCGTTTCGATCAGTTCGAGGAGGGCGTTATGCCTGTATGCGTGCCGATTTACGAGAGGAGCAACGAGTTTGCCCCCCGCTTGATGAGCGAGGCGGCGATGTCGTGTCCCCATGCAGAAACCTGCATGTCCGCATCGAGATGCGGAGGTTCTTGCTGGTTTTCAGTTGGGGACTTTGAGCTTGGGGAACCCGAGGTGACTCCACAGCTCGTGGAAACGCTGCGCCGCTTCGCGCATAAGTGGCGAGAAGAGAGCGGATGCACTTGGCGCGAGATCGCGAGGATCTTCGACGCCCCGGTCACGACGGTGTTCGAGGTGGCGTGCGGCGGTAGGGATCCTACGAACGAGGTCGCCCTGGACATGGCGAGCGCCCTCAGGCAATTCGCCGTCGACAGGGCAAGGCGGCAAAGGCAAGGAATGGGAGCTTGATTGATATGGAAAGCGAAGAGAAGGATGGCCAGCCTTCGCGGAGGCAGGAATGGCATGAGGTCATTGACTCCAACAGGGAGTCGCTCATGGGGTTCCTCGAGCTCCTCGGAAGTTCTGGCTCGATGAAAGCCGACACCGAGATGCTCGAGCGCGTCGAGTGGCTGAAGGGAGCTTACGGCGCCTTCTTCGACGGCATCGGCAGATACGTCGACTTCTGCGAGGACAGGCTCGAGGCGCTGGACATCTAGCGATCGCTTGTGAAAGGAGCGGGACATGGAAAGCAGAAGTGTTGCAACACGCGCATTCATGCTGTTATTTGCGGTGGCCATGACGGCTGCGCTCGTCGTGTCTGTGCCCGTCTGCGCGCATGCTGGGCAGGCGGGTTCTGGCAACCTCGTCCCATCTGGACAGGATTGTGACGACCGGAAGGATGCCTGGGACTTCTTCGCCTGGCTTCCCGACGGAATCGGCAGGGATGCCATCGCCGTTCTCGACAGCTCGCCCGTGGCGCAAGCTACGCATAGGGGTGATGTCAATGACGCGACCACGATCCAGAACATGAGGGAATCCGTCAAGTGGATGAAGCGTTGCAACGAGATTCGTCAAAGCCGCGGTCTTGAGCCCCTGAAGGTCAACTTCACGCTACTTGCCATCGCGATGAGCGATTGCAATTGGTCGCTGGACAACATAAAGCACGCGCATGTCTTCAACGTAGGCGAGAACCTCTCGTGGGGAAACAGCGATCCCTTCGTCAAGTGGTATGACAACGAGAAGAAGAGCCACGAGGCGCAAGACGGCAAGGAAACGGGTCACTACCTGAACATCATCAGGAGCGACTACGAGTACACGGGATTCGCGATAGCAACCGGCGGGAGGTACAAGGTCGTGTACGGACAGACCTTCGGAGCCGACTGGTACGGCGCAGGCGAAATCCTCCGCGATCACGCCAGGGAAGACGGAAGCAGCATCGTTCTCACGTCCGATACCGAGCGAGGCACGGTTAGCGTCGAGGAATACGAACGGGCCCTCGATGACTTCGTTTCGGGAAGGCAGCCGGGAATCGTTCCGGCGGCAGCCAAGACGAAGATGCAGCGCCTGTACAACCCCAACTCCGGCGAGCACTTCTACACCGCCAGCGCCGCCGAGCGAGACCACCTGGTGTCGGTCGGATGGAGGTACGAGGGCGTGGGCTGGACGGCTCCCTCCACCTCGGCAACGCCGGTCCATCGCCTCTACAACGCCAACGC
>CATLBX010000044.1 GCA_949879855.1 uncultured Coriobacteriia bacterium | reverse complement strand
CGAGACCATGGCCGAACTCGAGGCCGTCAACCGCATCATCGACACCTACAACCTCGCCGCCGACGTCACGACCGAACGCCTGCACCGCGCCCAGCTTCTCCTCAAGCAACCCTACTTCGCCAAGGTCTCGCTCCAGTTCAAGGCCGGCAGCGAGCCCAAGGACGTCTACATCGGCAACGTCGGCATGACCGATGACGACTACCGCCACTTCATCGTCGACTGGCGCAGCCCCATCGCCGAGGTCTACTACAACCAGGAAAACGGCAAGACGAGCTACGAGGCCAACGGCCGCGTCATCGACTGCGACCTCAAGCTGCGCCGCCAGTTCGACATCGAGCGTGACGAGCTCAAGGCCCTCTTCGACACGACGGTCGCCATCCAGGACGAGCTGCTGCTCGCCGCCCTCGCGCAGGACCGCTCCTCGCGCCTGTCGGCTATCACGGCCACCATCCAGAAGGAGCAAAACGAGGTCATCCGCCACGAGGACGTGCCGGCCCTGCTCGTCAGCGGCATCGCGGGATCCGGCAAGACCTCGGTACTTCTGCAACGTATTGCCTATCTCTTCTACCGCCAGCGCGACACGCTCAAGCCCGAGGACGTCTTCCTCATCACGCCCAACCCGGTGTTCCAGCGCTACATCGAGAACGTCCTGCCCGAGATGGGCGAGAGCAACCCCTCGTCGATCACCTTCGAATCGCTCATGACCGGCCTCGGCCTCGGCAGCCGCGACCTGGGCCGCGAGGTGAGCGCCGACGCCTTGCGCGTCATCGACGAGAGGCTGCCCGAATTCAAGCTCAAGCAGGGCGACTTCGCCGACATACGCATCGAGGGCGAGCCCGTCATCACGGCCGCCCAGGCCCAGGGCGCATGGAGCAAGCTCAAGAACCTTCCCACCGGCACCCACAAGAGCGCCCTGGTCATCGAGGACCTCATCGACCGCCTCGAGCAGCGCATCAAGCGCCTCGCCAAGTCCGAGAAGCATCAGGACATGATCAGCGACCTTTCGGATGCCGAGCAGATCGCGTGCTTCGGCGAAAGCGTCTTCGTCGGCGACATGGACGAAGACGAGCTCGCGAGCTACACCGAACGTTTCCTGCGCTGGCGCTACGCGGGCGTCGAACACGAGATCGAGGAGGGGCGCTGGCTGCGGCTCGACGCCATCGGCATGCGCCTGACCGGGTCGGAAAACCTCAGCGCCATCGAATGGCTCTACCTCAAGCTCGCCCTCGTGGGCGGCGGCATGCGCCATGCGCGCTACGTCATGATCGACGAGGTACAGGACTACGGCACCGCCCAGCTCATGTGCCTGGCCCGCTACTTCGGCAGGGCCCACTTCATGTTGCTGGGAGACGAGAACCAGGCCATTCGCGAGGGCACGGCGAGCTTCGCGGAAATCCGCGACATCTTCGAACGCGCCTGCGGGTCGGTCGAGACCTGCGAGCTCATGACGAGCTACCGCTCGTCACCGGAAATCACGGCGCTGTTCACGAGCCTGCTCGATGACGAGGAGCGCGTGCGCGTCGAATCCGTGCAGCGTCCGGGCACGGTCCCCGTCATCATCGAATGCGCCGACGAGGAGGACTACGCGGCGCAGCTGCGCGCGGCAGTGGAAGAAGCGCTCGAGGCGGAGTGCCTGGCGGCCGTCATCGCCCCGGACGCGCGCCGCATGGCCAAGCTCGAGCAGATGCTCGAGGGGCTGCCCATCGCCATCCCCTCCCGCAGCGAGGCCATCGGCGAACGTGGCGTGCTGCTGCTCGACATCAAGCTCGCCAAGGGGCTGGAATTCGACCAGGTCATCGTCCCCGACGTGGGCGACCGTGCCTATCCCGACGAGACGCTTGCCCGCCATCGCCTCTACACCGCGATATCGCGTGCGACCAAGAAGGTCACCCTCATCGCCAACGGCAAGCTCACCTCGCTACTCTGGTAGGAGGCCCCTGTCATTTCGACCGGAGGCGCGTAGCGCCGTAGTGGAGAAATCTCGCCCTCTACCGCAGGGCAGCTCGAGATTTCTCGACTCCGCTCACTTCGTTCGCTGCGCTCGAAATGACATTGGGGCGTTCCCTCATTCACTTTGCCCGGAATGACAGAACGGCGCAATTTGCTCATAATCGCTGTATCATGGTCAGTGAATCCACGACCGAGGAGTCGACCATGTCAGACACGCACGACAGCGCCCAGACCGCCCGCGAGCTCGGCGAACGCTACGCTGACGAAATCATCGCGCTACGCCGCCACTTCCACCAGCATCCCGAGCTTTCCGCCAAGGAGTTCGAAACGAGCGCCTACATCCGCGAGCGCCTCGACGAGCTGGGCATTCCCTACGAGTGCGTCGAGGGGCCGCGCCCCGCCGATGACCGCGAGGAACGCGACGAGTTCATCGGCACGGGCATCATCGCGACCATCTGCGGCGAGGCACCCGGCGCCTACGACGCCGAAGGGCAGCCCTCCCGACGCGTCGCCCTGCGTTGCGACATGGACGCGCTGCCCGTCACGGACAAGACGGGGCTTCCCTTCGCCTCGCAAAACGACGGGGTCATGCACGCCTGCGGTCACGACTGCCACATGGCCATGCAACTGGGCGCCGCACGCATACTCGCGAGCATGCGTGACCAGCTGCGCGGCGAGGTGCGCCTCATCTTCCAGCCCGCCGAGGAAATCTCCATCGGCGCCCGCGACATGATTGCCGCCGGCGCCCTCGACGACGTGGACGCCATCTTCGGCCAGCACGTCTGGAGCGAAGTCGACGCCGGCAGCTTCTCCTGCGAGGCAGGCGGCCGCATGGGCAACACCGATTGGTTCCGCATCGACATCGAGGGCGTGAGCGCCCATGGATCCATGCCCCACAAGGGCGTGGACGCCATCGTCATCGCCTGCGAGATCGTCGATGCGCTCCAGCTGCTCGTGAGCCGTCTCTCCTCGCCCTTCGAGCCCGTCGTCGTCACCGTGGGCGAAATCCACGGCGGCACCGCACGCAACATCATGGCTGGTAGCGCCTATATCGCGGGCACCGTGCGCACCTGGAATCCCGAGATGCGCGCCTACATCGCCAACCGCCTCGAGCACATCTGCGCGAAGCTCGTGGACGCCTTCGGCGCGAAGATCGAAATCGAATACACGCGAGGCAACCCCGCCGTCATCAACGACAAGGAGGTCGCGCAGGTGGCGGCCCATGCCATCGCGGACAATTTCGGTGCCGACGCGCTTGCCCACTACCAGGGGACGCTTTCGGGCGAGGACTTCGCGGAATACCTGCAATACGTTCCCGGCGTCTTCGTCTTCACGGGCATCAGAAACCCCCAGACGGGCACCACGCACCCCCAGCACAGCTGCTACTACGATATCGACGAGAGCGTGCTCGCCCCCGGCGCCGTCGTCGCCGCCCAATGGGCCCTCGACATGCTCGCCTAGCCGCGCAGCACCCCGTAGGCCGCAATGAGCTGGTCGAGCGAGGTGGCCGCATTGGCCGGACTCGTCGATGGCAGCCGCACGCACTCCCGGCCGTACACCGGCTCCAGATGGCGCCGGTAGAGCTCGTGGGCCTTTGCCCCGGTGGCGTAGATGCCCTCGATGGGCGCAACGTCGAGGATGCGCGAAAGATCGTTGGGTACGGCATCGCGAATGCTCGCGTCCGAGGCACCCTTGATCGCGCAGCTCGCGAGCACGTCCCACATCGCGATGCCGTGACGCAGCAGAAACGCCCGACGCTGCTCTACCGATTGCGGCACGTCCTCGTCGTACACCGCGGCCAGGACCTTCCACATGCGATTATGGGGATGACCGTAGAAGAAACCCTGCTCGCGCGATTTGGGCGACGGGAAGGTGCCCAGCAGCAGGACGCGCGAGCGCTCGTCGAAGACCGGCTCGATCTCGTGAATGTGACGCGAATACTCCATGGGGCCACTGTATCCCATCTTGGTCGCATTGTCTAAAATACCCCTGCGGCCACCATCTTTGTAACTCGATGTTTACCATTTTATCTCCCCCAAACCAACCACTTTGGGGTAGGATGCATCCATCGAAGGAGGAACCATGGCAATCATCGACGCACACGCGCACATCTACCCGGAAAAGATCGCGAGCAAGGCGGTCGACGCCGTCGGGGCTTTCTACGGCGTGCAGATGTACGATGGTGGCCCCTGCGACCCCGGAACTCCCGAGGCCCTGCTCGCCACCACCAAAACCTCCCCCATCACGCACTTCATCGTGCATTCGGTGGCCACGAGTCCTCGTGCCGTGACCAGCATCAACGACTTCATCGCCGAGCAGGCGCGCGAGCATCCCGAATTCATTGGCTTCGGCACCATGCACCCGGACTTCGAGGACAAGGAGGCCGAGGTCGAACGTGCCATAGAACTGGGCCTACGCGGCTTCAAGATCCATCCCGACACGCAGATGGTCGACACCGACGACCCGCGTCTCATGGAGTTCTACGAGATCATCGCCGGTCGTCTGCCCATCACGATCCACACCGGCGACTACCGCCACGACTTCTCGCATCCGCGTCGCCTTGCCCGCGTGCTCGACGCCTTCCCCAGCCTCGTGGTGGACGCAGCGCACTTCGGCGGCTGGTCCATCTACGACCAGGGCTATGACTACCTGGGGAAATACGAGAACCTCTTCATCGACACCTCGAGCTCGCAGCCGCTCATGGGCGACCGTCACACGGCCGAGCTCGTGCGGATGTGGGGTGTCGACCGCGTCATGTGGGGCAGCGACCACCCGATGTGGAGCCCCGTGAGCGAATACGAGGCCTTCGCCGGCCTCAGCTTTTCCGACAAGGAGTTCGACGCCATGCTCTGGCATAACGCCGAACGCTTCGCCGGGACCAAAGTGGAATGAGACAAATACACAGGGTATTTGTCTCATTTACGTCCTCGCCAGACCGTCGATGGGCAGCACGACGCCCGAGATGTAGCTCGCCATGTCGGAGGCGAGGAAGACGACGCCGTTGGCGATGTCCTCCGGTTCGCCCATGCGGCCCAACGGAATCGTCGCGATGAGCGGCTTGATGACCTCGTCGGGCAGGACATCGACCATGTCGGTGTGGATGACGCCGGGTGCCACGGCGTTCACGCGAATTCCCTTGCCTGCCAGCTCGCGCGCGAGCGAAAGCGTAAGGCCGTTGACCCCGAACTTCGAGGTCGGGTAGGCGCTGCCGGCGGGCTGTCCGTCGCGGCCCACCATGGAGCTCGTGTTGATGATGACGCCTCCATCGCCTTGCTCGATCATGATGCGCGCGGCTGCCTGGGAGCAGACGAACACGGCGTTGAGGTTGAGGTCAATTATGCGCTCGAACTCCTCGACGGTATAGTCTACGAGCGGCGTGCGCGAGCTCACGCCGGCGTTGTTGCACAGGATGTCGAGACGACCGAAGGACCCCAACACGTCATCGAATGCCGCGGCAACGGATGCCGGGTCATTGAGATCGGGCGCGATGGCGAGCAGGCGGTCGGCCAGGGCCGCGTCCTCCTCGATGAGCTTGGCGACCGCTGCTTGGGCCGTCTCCATGCGCGAGCCGGCGACGGCGACGTTCGCGCCGCAGTCAAGCAGCGTCTTCACGATGGCCAATCCGATACCACGGGTGCCACCGGTGACGATGGCGTTCTTTCCTTCGACTAACATAGCTTCCCCTTTCGATTTATACGAATACGAGGATAATACAGCAAAACGTGACGATCCCCGCCCATATCACATCTTCTATATATGGCGAAACAGGGATACCGGCTCAGATAAGCGCTCCCCTGGACATTGAACCACGCGTAGAGAGGCCGTCGAGCCGAGGTCAAGGGCGCGCGTTTCGCGCAGGGCGAGTCGTAGCCGAGGTTAAGGGAGCGAGCCGCAAAGACCGCGAAGCGGGCTTGCGGGAAGCGACCATCGAGGCGCAGGCTCACCCCGCGCGAAACTGCCCAACGGTAAGCGACCGTCGAAGCGAGGCGGCCTCTCCACGTGCCTTACAACCGTACCGGTATCCCCTGTTTCGCCATGTACTCCTTCACCTGGCGCACCGTGAGCTCCCCGAAGTGAAAGACGCTGGCCGCGAGCACGGCGTCGGCTTCCCCCTCGATGATGCCCTGGGCAAAGTGCTCGAGCTTGCCCACGCCACCGCTCGCAATGACCGGAATGTCCACGGCCCGGGCCACCGTACGCGTGAGCGCGATGTCGAAGCCGTCCTTGGAGCCGTCGCAGTCCATGGACGTGAGCAGAATCTCGCCCGCGCCGCGCCGCGCCGCCTCACGGGCCCACTCGATGGCGTCGATACCCGTGTCCTTGCGGCCGCCATGCACGTAGGCGGTCCACTTATCCGAGCCATCCGACGCCCTTTTGGCGTCGATAGCCACCAGAATCGCCTGGCTGCCGAAGGCAAGCGCCCCGGCGGTGATGATGGAGGGATCCGCGAGCGCGGCGGAGTTGAGGGACACCTTGTCGGCACCGGCGGCAATCATCTGCCGCATGTCGTCGACGCTCTTGAAGCCGCCACCCACGGCGTAGGGAATGTGCACTTCCTCGCTCGCCCGCGACGCCATGGCGATGGTCGTCTTGCGCCCTTCGTGGGTCGCGGTGATGTCGAGGAAGATGACCTCGTCGGCGCCCTGCTCGTCATAGGCGTTGGCCAAGTCGACCGGATCGCCCGCATCGCGCAGATTGACGAAGTTGACGCCCTTGACGACACGCCCATCCTTCACGTCCAGGCAGGGAATGACGCGCTTGGTCAGCATGAGGCCTCCCTGCACGCCGCGATGCCCTCCTCGACCGTGAACGCGCCCTCGTAGATGGCGCGCCCGGTGATGACGCCGTCAATGCTTCCGGCGGGAAGCTCGCCGAGGGCGTGGATGTCGGCGAGCGTGGCCACGCCGCCCGATGCCGTAATCGCAAAGCCCGCGACCTGCGCGAGTCGCCCGTAGGCGGCCGCATCGATGCCGGTCTGCATGCCATCGCGGGCGATATCGGTGTATACGAGCTCGTGAATGCCACGGCCCTTGAGCTCGGCGACAAGATCGACCGCCGGCGTGGACGTGCCCTCGCGCCAACCCTCGATGGCGACCAGGCCGTCCTTGGCATCGATACCGGCGACGATATTGTCAGCATGCGCAGCCACGGCAGCCTCGCAAAACGCCGGGTCACGCACGAGCGCACTGCCGAGCACGAGGCGCGTCGCGCCCGCATCCAGGTAACGCTCGAGCGTCTCCATGGTACGGATGCCACCGCCAATCTCGATCTCGACGTCGGTCTCGCGGGCGATGGACGAGATGACGTCGATGTTCGTGGGCGCACCGTCGCGGGCGCCGTCGAGGTCGACGATGTGGATGCGCTCGGCACCCGCCTCCTCGAAGAAGCGCGCTTGGGCGACGGCATCGTCGTTGTAGACCGTCACCTGCGCGTAATCGCCCTTCTTGAGGCGCACCGCGCGGCCGTCGAGTATGTCGATTGCGGGAACGAGAATCATCTTCTACCTGCCGTTTCCTCTCGTATCTTGGTCAAAAGCACTATCCTAGCCAAAAACATCAGCTTCGACGAGCTTCTACGATCCTTCCGAAGTTCTCAAGCAGCCGTAATCCAAGGTGAGAGGACTTTTCGGGATGAAATTGCACGCCGAATACGTTGTCGCGGGCCACCGCGGCGGCAAAACGTCGCGCATGCTCGCTCGTCGCCACCAAATCGGCTGTGTCGTCGGGCACGGCACAATAGGAATGGGTGAAGTAGAAGTAGCCGCCATCGTCGATGCCGTCGAAGAGCCGCGCGGCATCCCCGCGCCCTGCAAAACCGTCGACGAACTCGACCGAATTCCAGCCCACGTGCGGAACCTTGTGCTTGGCGCCGTTCGCGTCAATGGCGGCCATGCGCTCCACATGGCCGGGCAAGACGCCGAGGCCCGCCAGGCGCTCCCCTTCGGGCTGCCCCTCGTCGCCCCAGGCGAAGAGCAGGTGCACGCCGAGGCAAATCCCCAGGAAGGGCACGCCCTGGGCGACGACGCTGCGCAACGCGTCGGCCTGGCCCGTCTCCTCCATCGTCGTCATCGCATCGGTGAAGGCGCCCACACCGGGCAGCACGACGCCATCGGCGGCCAGGATGTCGGCCGGCGCATCGGTGATGCGCGCGTCGAAGCCCGCGTCGGCAAGGCCGCGCTGCACGCTGGCCAGGTTGCCCTTGCAGTAGTCGACGACGGCGATCGAGGCAGCCATCACAGCACGCCCTTGGTCGAGGGCACCACGTCGGCGATGCGCGGGTCTATGCATACGGCGGCGCTGATGGCGCGTGCGGCGGCCTTGAACGCCGCCTCGAGGATGTGATGCATGTTGCGCCCGCACACCGAGCGGATGTTGAGCGTCGCGCCCATGTTGGCGGCAAGGGCGATGAAGAACTCCTGGGCCAAGGTCACGTCGAAGCTGCCCAGCAGCGGGCAGGTCATGTCCACGTCGTAGTGCAGCTGGCCGCGTCCCGAAATATCCACCGCCGCCATGACAAGGGCCTCGTCCATGGGCAGCAGAATAGAGCCATAGCGCACGATGCCGCGGCAGTCGCCCAATGCCTGCGCAAAGCACTGCCCGAGCACGATGCCGCAATCCTCGACCGTGTGATGGGCCTCGACGTCCACATCGCCGGCGCAACGCACGTAGAGGTCGAAGAGCCCGTGGCGCCCGAAGGCGTCGAGCATGTGGTCGAAGAACGGCACGCCCGTGTCGATGTCGGTCTTGCCGCGTCCATCGAGATCGAGTCGTATCGTGATGTCGGTCTCCTTGGTCGTGCGGGTTATCTCAGAAATACGCTCCATAGTGCCTATCTCTCTATCGTTGATTCGCCAAGTCGTCGAGCTCTTCCGTGAGCGCGGCGAGGAAACGGTCGTTTTCCTCGGGGGTACCCACGGTCACGCGCAGGCAGCCAGCAAGGTGGTTCTCGCCCGACACGTTGCGCACGAGCACCGAGTGTTTCTCGTCCAGGTCGCTCCACGTGCGCATCGCGAACGGCAGCTTGAGCATGACGAAGTTGGCCTCGCTCGGATACACCGTCACCTTGGGCAGCTCCGAGAGCGCGGCGATGAGCCGGTCACGCTCGACGCGCGTGACCTCGATGCCCTCGGTAAAGAGCGCGCGATTGCGCACGACCTCCTCGCCCACGATCTGGCTGATCGCGTCGACCGAATAGGGCTGGCGCACCTTCTTGAACTCGTTGATCACACTCGGGTTGCCGAGGAAGTAGCCCAGGCGGATGCCCGCGCAGCGGTAGGCCTTCGAGAAGGTGTGCAGGATGAGCAGGTTCTCGTACTCGTCGAGCAGCTTGGCCGCGCTCTCGTCGGCAAACTCGCCGTAGGCCTCGTCGACGAGCACGAGAGCGTCGCTCGCGTCCAGGATGCGCCGGATGTCCTCGAGCGGCGTCATCGTGCCCGTCGGGTTGTTCGGGTTCGTGATGACGACGATGTCGATGTCGCCTGTGGCCAGGCGCTCGCAGGCGCGGTCCACGTCGATGGACCAGTCATCCTCGCGGCGCGGGATGTTCACGACCTGCGTGGACGTGAGCACGGCGTTAGTCTCGTACACCGAGAAGGTGGGCGGGAAGGTGAGCAGGCTGCGCTCCGGACCGCCCCAGGCAACGAAGATGTCATAAAGCAGCTCGTCGCCGCCGTTGCCGACGAGCACGTTGGCGGCCTTGAGACCGTGCCATTCGGCGATGGCGACGCGCAACGCGTTGGCGAGCGGGTCGGGGTAGCGGTTGAAGTCGAGCGTGCGCACGCGCTCGAGCACCGCGTCAAGCACCGCATCGGGCACGTTGAGCGGGCTTTCGTTGGCAGAAAGCAATGTATTGCTTTTCTTGTACTTCGGGTCGTAGGGCAGCATGCCCACGAGCGCGTCCGCGCTGCGCCGCACGTTCTTCATGGGTTACTCCTCGTCATGGTCGCAACCGCAGTCACAACCGCACTCGTGCCCGTCGTCCTCGCCGGCAAGCTGCTCGGCCACGTACTCCATGAACTTGAGACGCACGTCGACCGAACGTCCGTGGGCCCACAGGCCCTCGCGCGCGGCCATGGTCATGACGGCGTCGGCGTCGGCCTCGAGCGCGTCGAAGGAGTAGCTCAGCACCGAGCTCTTCTTCACGAAGTCATCGACCGAAAGCGGGCTCGAGAAGGCGGCAGTTCCGCCGGTGGGAAGCGTGTGGTTGGGGCCGGCGACGTAATCGCCGATGGCCTCGGGCGTCCAGGAACCGAGGAAGATGGCGCCGGCGTTGCGCACCGCGCCCAGCAGCTCCCACGGATCCGACATGCTGATCTCCAGGTGCTCGGGGGCAATCACGTTGACGGTCTCGAAGACCTGCGTGAGCGTCTTGCAGACGACGACGAGGCCGTGGTCGAGCGACGCCTCGGTGATTTCGCGACGGGGCGATTGCTCGAGCAGCGTCTGCAGGGCGGCGTCGATGTCGTCGAGCATGGCCTCCTCGGTCGTAACCAGGTAACAGGTTGCCTTCGGGTCGTGCTCGGCCTGGGCCATGAGGTCGATGGCGATGAACTCGGGCACGGCCGTCTCGTCGGCCACGACGCACACCTCGGAGGGGCCCGCGATCATGTCGATACCCACGTCACCGTTGACGAGCTTCTTGGCCGCCGCCACGAACGCATTGCCCGGCCCGGTCACCTTGTCGACCTTGGGCACGGTCTCGGTGCCGTAGGCCATGGCCGCGATGGCCTGGGCCCCGCCCACCTTGAAGACGCGGTCCACGCCGGCCACGCTGGCGGCAGCAAGCGTATAGGGATTGACCGTGCCGTCTTTTCCCGGTGGCGTGCACATGATGATCTCGTCCACGCCGGCCACGGACGCGGGAACCGCGTTCATGAGCACGGTCGAGGGGTACTGGGCGCGGCCGCCGGGCACGTAGATGCCCGCGCGCTCGAGCGGCGTGTAGCGCTGGCCGGTGATGGCGCCGTCGTCGCGCGTCGTGAACCACGACTGCTGCAGCTGGCGCTGGTGGAAGTCGGCGATGTTGTCGGCCGCGTATTCGATCGAGCGCAGGAACTCCTCGTCCACGGTCTCGAGGGCCGCCTCGATCTCCTCGGCACTCACCTCGAGTTCGGCAAGGGTCACGCCGTCGAACTGCTCCGAGTACGCGCGAAGGGCGGCATCGCCCTCGTTGCGCACGGTCTCGACGATGTCGGTGGCAGCCTTGAGCGCCTCGGCGTCAAAGGCGCTGTCGCGCTCGAGCAACGACGCGTCGAAGCTCTGCCCTTCCTCCAGTACGATGGTCCTCATGTAATCCTCCGTCCGATGAGACAAATACCCTGTGTATGTGTCTCATTTTTCCTGAAATGAGACAAATACACTGGGTAT
>CATLBX010000043.1 GCA_949879855.1 uncultured Coriobacteriia bacterium | reverse complement strand
ATGCGATTCTTGAACTCCGTCGCGATGGTCTCCTCCATGTTGTACTTGTTCGCGCTGGGCTCGACCTCGACGAAGAGCGTCGCGATGTCCTTGCCGTTGAGGTGGTCGATCATCATCTGATACTCGCTGCTCGCGCCGCTGACCGAGGCGATGACCTCCTCGATCTGCGCCGGGAACATGTTGACGCCGTGCACCTTGACCATGTCGTCAGTGCGGCCGGTGATGATGTCGATGCGGGGATGCTCGTTGTGGCCGCAGGCGCAATCGCCCGGCACGATGCGCGAGAGGTCGTGGGTGCGGAAGCGGATGAGCGGCGCGCCCTCCTTCTGCAGCGTGGTGAGCACGATTTCGCCCGGCTCCCCATCGGGAACGGGCTCGCCCGTGACGGGATCGACGATCTCGAGGTACACGTAGTCGCTCCAGATGTGCACGGCGCTATCGGCCTGGCAGTTGATGCCGATGCCGGGGCCGTAGACCTCGGTGAGGCCGTAGATGTCGTAGAGCTCGACGCCCAGCTCGTTGGCGATGCGGCGGCGCATCTTCTCGCCCCAGCGCTCCGAGCCGATGATGCCCTTGCGCAGCTTGATCTGATCGCCGATGCCGCGCTTGGCGATTTCCTCGGCCAGGCGCAGCGCATAGGAACTCGTCGCGCACAGCACCGTGCTGCCCAGGTCCTGCATCATCTTGAGCTGCTTATCGGTATTGCCCGGCCCCATGGGGATGGCCATGGCCCCAAGCAGCTCGCAGCCGAGCTGGAAGCCGATGCCGGCGGTCCACAGACCGTAACCCGGCGTGATGTGCACGCGGTCTTCCCGCGTCACGCCCGCGTACTCGTAGCAACGTGCGAACTGGATAGCCCAGTCCTCGACGTCCTTCTTCGTGTAGGGAATGATGACGGGCGTGCCCGTCGTGCCCGACGAGCTGTGGATGCGCACGATCTGCTCGGGCGGCACGGCGGCGATTCCCAGCGGATAGGCCTCGCGCAGGTCGCCCTTGTCGGTGAAGGGAAGCTTCTCGAAATCGCCCTGGTCCTTGATCGCGTCGATGTCGATGCCCGCGAACTTCTTCGCGTAGAAGCCATCGGGAATCGCGATCAGCTTCTTGAGCTGGGCCTTGATGGTATTGAACTGCTCTTCGGTCATGGACATGGTGCGTGAACCTTTCAAGTTAGACGTCGACGCCAAGGAACGTGCGAACAGCGTATCCCAAAACGAAGGACAGTGCCGCGACACCGAGCGAAATGGCGCACATCTGCCCGAAGTTCTTGCCAAACGGAACGTCGCGCGCAACGGAGGTGTAGAAGTTGAACGCGGCGAGGATGAGCACGACGAACACGAGCATGATGCCCATGGCCAGCAGGTACATCTTGTCATCGAGGATGAGGTAGGGCAAAAGCAGAATCACGACGGTGATGAAGTACGCGCCACCCGTCATGAGACCGGACTTGGCCGCGTCGCCCTTGCCATCGCTGCGCTCGGCCAGGTACTCGCTTGCGGCCATGGAAAGCGTCGCCGCGACGCCGGTGATGAGGCCGGAGAGCGCGATGAGGCGGGTGTTCTGCATGGCGAGGGTGAGGCCGGCGAGCGTGCCGGTGATTTCGACGATGGCGTCGTTCATGCCGAGGATCATGGCGCCCACGTAGGAAAGGCGCTTCTCGTTGAGCAGACCGAAGAGCTCGTCTTCGCGTTTCTGCTCGTCAGCTTCCATCTTCTCGAGCTCGGGAATCTCGTCGAGCAGCTTCTTGGCATGGGTGACGAACTTGATTTTGCGCCGGTCCATGAGTTTGGCGGCAAAGGTGAAGCCGAAGAGCCGCGCCATGCGCGCATAGCGCCTGACCTTGCGCTCGTCGGGCTTGGCCTGCGTGTTGGTATAAGTCTCGAGTGCCTTGGCCTGACTCGCGACCTCGTCGGCGACCTTGGCGAGCGCCTCGCAGTTGGCATCATCCTTGATGGAGCTGGCCATCGCATGATAGGCGGCGGCTTCCGTCGTCTCGCTCTGCTGAATGCGAAGGAGGACCTTCTGCGCTTGCGTGCTGTATGCCATGGGATGCTCCTCCCGCCGACTATGCGTTCATTATAGCCAAAGGAGAATCGTCTTGACCTGCTAAATGAGACAGTTTGGTCAGACACATCTGTCTCATTTGCTGCAGGAGGCAGCAACAAAAAGCCGCCCGATGGGGCGGCTTGGGAATTCGAATGGTGGCTAGAGAGGGACTTGAACCCCCGGCACAGGGATTTTCAGTCCCCTGCTCTACCAACTGAGCTACCTAGCCACGGCGCTTAACAGCAGCGGTTAGTTTACCAAAACGAGCGTCGCGGTCAAGCATCGTTCCTCAGGAGGTCCACGGCCTGACAGGCAAGGTCGCAAATCTCGTCATCGTCGTTCTCGGTCATATCGAGCAGGGGCTCGAGCGCCGCAAGGTCCCTGAAGTGCGCAAGCGCCTCGATGGCATAGCGCACGACCCATGCGTATTTGTCGTCGAGCGCCTCGATGCACGCCTCGGTCGTCTGCTTGTCGGCCGGGAAATGCCCGAGCGTCCAGATGCACGCCGCACGCAGCTCGTCCTCGTCGCTTTCGAGAACATTCAGGAGCGCGACACGCGCCTGCTCGATGAGCGCGTCGCTCGTCGTGATGTCGAAACCGGCACGCTCGGAACGCTCGCCGATGGCCGTCGCTGCGGCAACGCGAAGGGAGGGCGTGGCCTCGTCATCTGCCACGAGCTCGCAGAGCTTGTCGAGGCAGCGCGTCGTGGGGATCTGCCCGAGCGACCATGCGCAGTTCACGCCGACGCGCTCGTTCGGGTCGTTCAGACACTCGACAAGCGCCTCGTAGGCGCGGTCGTCGCCGAAGATGCCGAGTGCGGTGGCCGCCGCCGCGCGCACCTCATCGACGGGGTCGAACAGGCAGACGAGCACGGGGGCAAAGCCACGGGCATCGGCGATCTTCGCGAGGCCGGCGACCGCCATGGCGCGGGCACGCGGGTCGTCGTCATGGGTGAATTCGATGAGCAGTTCGATGTTCTCTGCGGGCATTTCGCCCCTCCATTCCCTATCTGTACTTTGGGGGATTTTACGCTAAAATTCCAAGGCACTGGGCGATTAGCGCAGCGGGAGCGCATCTGCCTTACAAGCAGAGGGCCGCAGGTTCGAACCCTGCATCGCCCACCAGACATCCCCCGAGCCGCCTCGCGCGGCTCGTTTCATTGTGCCGGCCATATCGATTGAGAGCATGTGCATATGAGAACGATTCAGGCATCGGACATCACGGACACCGTGTGCGATCTGTGCATACGTGCAAACTGCGTCATGAACGACGGGCTTCTGGACGCATTGCGCCAGGCGCGCGAGGACGAGAGCTGGCCGGTGGCCAAGGCGACGCTCGGCTGCATGCTCGAGAACGCCGCCATCGCCGAGCGCGAGATGGTTCCCATCTGCCAGGACACGGGTGCGGCCTGCGTCTTCGTGGAGCTCGGCCAAGACGTGCACATCGAGAGCGGCTCGCTCGTTGACGCCATCAACGCGGGCGTCGCGCTTGGCTACACGCAAGGCTACCTGCGCAAGTCCATGGTGGCAGACCCGCTGCGTCGCGTGAACACGGACGACAACACGCCTGCGCTCATCACCGTCGATGTCGTGGATGGCGATGGACTCAAGATCACGCTTGCCCCCAAGGGCGCGGGCTCGGAGAACATGGGGCAGCTCAAGATGCTCAAGCCCGCCGACGGCATCGAGGGTGTACGTACCTTCGTGCTCGACGCCGTGCGCCACGCCGGCCCCAACCCCTGTCCGCCCATCATCGTGGGCGTGGGCGTGGGCGGCAACTTCGACCACGTCGCCTCGCTTGCCAAGCGTGCGCTGCTACGCCCGGTGGGCGTGCACAACCCCGACCCGTTCTACGCGCAGCTCGAGGACGAACTGCTCGCGGCAATCAACGAATTCGGCACGGGCCCGGCCGGCTTCGGCGGCGCGACCACGGTGCTCGCCGTCAACGTCGAGCAGGCCCCCACGCACATCGCCTGCCTGCCCGTCGCGGTCAACATCAACTGCCATGTGGCTCGTCACGAGGAGGCGATGCTGTAATGGGAACTCTCGAGGCACGCCACATCAGCGGCGACATCACCCGCGAGGTCGCATGCTCGTTGCACGCCGGTGACCAGGTGCTCTACAGCGGCATCGTCTACACCGCACGCGATGCGGCCCACAAGCGGCTCGTCGAGGCACTTGATGCGGGCGAGGACACGCCCATCGATATCGACGGCACCATCATCTACTACGCTGGCCCGGCACCCGCCAAACCCGGATACCCGATTGGCCCCGTGGGTCCCACCTCGAGCTACCGCATGGACCCTTACGCTCCGCGCCTGCTCGACCTGGGCCAGCGCGCGATGATCGGCAAGGGCGCGCGCAGCCAGGAGGTCATCGACGCGGTCGGGCGCAACGAGGCCATCTACTTCGCCGCCATCGGCGGCGCGGCTGCTCTCATCGCCCAAAGCGTCAAGAGTGCCGACGTGGTGGCCTACGATGACTTGGGGACGGAGGCCATCAGGCGCCTCGAAGTCGCGGACATGCCGATCACGGTCGCCATCGACTGCCACGGCGGCAACATCTACGAGACCGGCCCCGCAGAGTACTTGGCGAGCAGGGGCTAATCCAGGAAGCTCTCGTTCGGCGTGAGGTCGTAGCGCTCGCAAATGGCGCGCAGCTGCTCGTCGCTCACGAGGTAGCGCGGCTCGGCCCCGCCATTCGCGGCGCGGGCCTCTAGGTGGATTCCCACCGATTTCTCGACCGTGTCGATAATCCCAAATGCCTCGTCGAAGCTCGCGGCGCGGGCCATGATGCCGTGTTGCGTCCACACGCAGGCCCTATGCACCGCCATGAGCTCACAGGTCGCCTCGGCAAGCTCGGAGCTTCCCGGGACCATCCACGGCAGCGCGCCGATGCCCTGCGGAAACACGACGATGCCCTCGGTCATGGTGCGCCAAAGCGTGCGCGTCCACGCGCGCGAGCTCGGCTCGATGAGCGTCGAGAGCGCAATGACGCGCGTGGCATGCGCGTGATAGACCACGCGATCGGCGCCATCACCTGCACGCAGGGCCGTCGCATAGGCAGCCAGATGCGTCTCGAGCTCGCTCGAGGGCCGCGCATCATCTGCAAAACCCCAGCACGCACGCCATGACTCGCCACCAGCATCGAGCTGGATGATGCCGCAAGCATGGGAAGGGTCATAGGCAACGTTGCTCAAATATGCACCCGATGCGCTCATGAGGACATGGGCGCTTGCAAGTTCGGGGACGGCGCGCTTGAGTTCATGCCACTGACCTTCTGGCTCCAGCAAAGGAGCGAGCGCGGCGAGGTCGTCCTCGTCCAGGCGATAGCTCAGGTTGCCGCCGTTTGCCTCGTGCCAGCCACGGGCGCACGCATCGACGCACAAACGCGTGAAGCAACGGAGGCAATCGGGTTCGTGAGCGTCGGGCTGCATGACCATGGGCCAGCCAGTGGCCAAGCGCCGCTAGCCGATGCGCGGAGGCGTGCTGACGGGCGGCGTGGGCGGTGCGAAGGGAGCACCGGTGGGCGGCACGGCGGGCGCGGGGCGCGGCGCCGAAGACGCCTGCGTCTGCGCGGCGGGCTGGGATTGCGCCTGCTGCTGGCTTGCCTGCCCCTGCTTGGCACTCTCGAAGAACTCGCTGCGCTGCTCGCGCGCTTCCTTGATTGCCTCGCCCTCTTCCTCGAGCTCGCCCTGGAGCGACGAGATCATCTGCTCGAAGTACATGCAAAGCTGGTTTTGCGCGCCCTGGTTGAGGGTGCCGAAGATGATCTGGGGCATGTGCTGGTCGGGGAGCTCGATGGCCTTGCCCTTGTCCGTGAGCCAGACGAGCATGACGCGCCTGTCGTCCGGGGACGCCGAGCGCTCGACGAAGCCGTCCTTCTCCATCTTGCTCAGGACCTCGTTGAGCGAGGAGACGCGGATGCCCATGACGGTGGCCATCTCCTTCGTGCTCACGCCGTCCTTCTGCTTGAGCAGGGCGAGAACGCGGCCACGACCACGGGTCGTGTCACCGAGGGGGCCGGCCTTGCTGGTGTTCTTGTTGCGTACGGCTTCCACCATCTGACGAATCAACATGTACTTGTCAAAAAGTTCGTCCTCGCGGCCCATGGTCTCCTCCGATTATGTATGGTACCTGTAAATCACTTCTATAAAGTATACGGTGGCTGTATGAAATGTCAAGGATGGAACTGCGTTCTTTCCCGCTAGATTGCTATATAATCCCAGTTGCACGGCCCATAGTGCAGTTCGCATTGAAGGGAGTCCAAGGTGTACTACTCAAAAGAGATCGAGCTCATGTGCCCGGTCGCGAAGGGAGCCTATCATGGTCCCGCCCCCATCCCCGAAGAGGGCAAGTGGGTTCAGGCAAAGGAAATCTCCGACATCAGTGGCTTCACCCACGGCGTCGGCTGGTGCGCCCCGCAACAGGGCGCCTGCAAGCTCACCCTCAACGTCAAGGACGGCATCATCGAGGAGGCCCTGGTCGAGACCATCGGCTGCTCGGGCATGACGCACTCCGCCGCCATGGCGAGCGAGATCCTTCCCGGCAAGACGCTGCTCGAAGCCCTCAACACCGACCTCGTCTGCGATGCCATCAACACCGCGATGCGCGAGCTCTTCCTGCAGATCGTCTACGGTCGCACCCAGACCGCCTTCTCCGATGGCGGCCTTCCCATCGGCGCCGGCCTCGATGACCTTGGCAAGGGCTATCGTTCCATGGTCGGCACCATGTACGGCACCAAGCTCAAGGGGTCACGCTACCTCGAGCTCACCGAAGGCTACGTCACGCATATTGCGCTCGACGAGAACGACGAAATCATCGGATACGAATACGTCAACTTCGGCAAGATGATGGATGCCGTCAAGAACGGTGTCGACGCCAACCAGGCAATCAAGGACGCAACGGGCAGCTACGGTCGCTTCGACGAAGCCGCCAAGGTCATCGATCCGAGGAAGGAGTAGACCATGGCAGAGTTCGAGAACATGAGCCACAGGCTCGACAAGATCAACGCGACGCTCATGGAGTACGGCATGGGCACTCTCGACGATGCCGAGAAGGTGTGCAAGGAAGCCGGCATGGATCCGCTCCCCTACGATATCGTCAAGAGCGTGCAGCCCATCTGCTTCGAGGATGCGGCCTGGGCGTACACGGCGGGTGCCGCCATCGCCATCAAGAAGGGCGTCGCCAACGCCTCCGAGGCGGCCAGCGCCATCGGCATCGGCCTGCAGGCGTTCACCACGCCCGGTTCCGTCGCCGACGACCGCAAGGTCGGTCTGGGCCATGGCAACCTGGGCGCGATGCTCCTGCGCGACGAGACCGAGTGCTTCGCCTTCCTGGCAGGCCACGAGAGTTTTGCCGCGGCAGAGGGCGCCATCGGCATCGTGAAGAACGCGAACAAGGCCCGCAAGAAGCCGCTGCGCGTCATTCTCAACGGTCTTGGCAAGGACGCCGCCCAGATCATCAGCCGCATCAACGGTTTCACCTATGTGCAAACGCAGTTCGATTACGCCACGGGCGAACTCAAGGTCGTCAACGAGACACGCTATTCCGCGGGCGAGCGCGGCGACGTGCATTGCTACGGTGCCGATGACGTGCGCGAGGGCGTCGCCATCATGCATCACGAGGGCGTGGACATCTCCATCACGGGCAACTCCACCAACCCCACGCGTTTCCAGCACCCCGTCGCGGGCACCTACAAGAAGGAATGCGTCGAGCAGGGCAAGGCGTACTTCTCGGTGGCAAGCGGCGGTGGCACGGGCCGCACCCTGCACCCGGACAACATGGCCGCCGGCCCTGCCTCCTACGGCATGACCGACACCATGGGACGCATGCACTCCGACGCGCAGTTCGCCGGCTCCTCGAGTGTCCCGGCTCACGTCGAGATGATGGGCTTCATCGGCATGGGCAACAACCCCATGGTCGGTGCGACCGTGGCCGTGGCCGTGGCAACCAACCAGGCAATCAACGGCTAGCGCACGACGCACATATGCACACATGCAAGGAGGCGGGCCCCATGACCCGCCTCCTTCGTTTTACGGATGTCGATACATCGTTGTCATTTCGACCGGAGTCATCGGCAAACGCCACTCCTCTGTCATTTCGACCGAAGTCGCCGCTAGGCGACGAAGTGGAGAAATCTCTGCCGTCGCTGCCCGCGAATGGTTCCGATCGAGATTTCTCGACTGCGCTCACTACGTTCGCTTCGCTCGAAATGACAGAGGAGCTGCGCCATCGGCCGACGACGGCAAATGCATCTTAAGGTAGCAGCGCCTCGGCAATCTGGACGGCGTTGAGGGCCGCGCCCTTGCGAATCTGGTCCATGACGAGCCAGAAGGCGAGACCGCCCTCGACGGTCGGGTCCTTGCGGATGCGACCGACGAACACGTCATCGGTTCCCTGCAGCAAGCCGGGCATGGGATACACGTTGGCACCGGGGTCGTCCATGACCGTGACGCTCGTGGCCGCCTCGAATGCGGCGCGGGCCTCGTCGGGCGAAACCGGCTTGGCCAGCTCGACGTTCACGCTTTCGGCATGGCAGCGCAGCACCGGGATGCGCACGGCGGTCGGCGCGACCTTGATACTCGCATCGCCAAAGATCTTGGCGGTCTCGACGACCATCTTCCACTCTTCCTTGGTGTAGGCGTCATCCATGAAGACATCGATGTGCGGGATGACGTTGAACGCGATCTGGTCTGAGAACGCCTCGACCGTGAGCTCTTCGTCATTGAGGAACTGGCGCGTCTGGTCGTAGAGCTCGTTCATGGCCTTGAGGCCAGCGCCGCTGGCGGCCTGGTACGTGCTCACGACAACGCGCTTGATGCCACCGGCCAGGTCGTAGAGCGGCTTGAGGGCGACGACCATCTCGATGGTCGAGCAGTTGGGATTGGCGATGACGCCCGAATGCCACTCGAGATCACGGGCGTTGACCTCGGGCACCACGAGCGGCACGTCGTCATCGGTGCGAAACGCGCTCGAGTTGTCGATCATGACGCAGCCGGCATCGACCACCGCCTGGCGATACGCCTTGGAAGTGTCACCGCCGCAGGCGAAGAGCGCGATGTCGACGCCCTCGAAGCTTGCCGGCGTCATCTCCTCGACCACGAGCTCGCCATCCTTGAAGGGCACGGCGCTGCCAGCGGAGCGTGCAGACGCGAGCGCCTTGACCTTCGCCGCCGGAAAATCACGCTGCTCGAGCACCTTGAGCATCTCGCGACCGACGACACCCGTGGCACCGGCCACGGCAACGACGGGATGTGCGGGCATAACCTTGTTCCAAGCCATGTTCGTTCCTCTCGAGGCTGTTTGAGACGTGCGAACAATGATACCGCAAGGCGGCCCCCTGACACACCACTAGAGCGCCATGGCGCGGGCGAGCTTGGAAAGTGGCTGCGCCTCGAGGCCGAAGCGCTCCTGTATCTGCCGCGCGAACGCGTGAAAGGCATCCTCCGAGCCGGCCAGATGCTCGAGTTCGACTTCGTGTATGGGAGCCTTGCGCCCATGATTGCGCATCTCTCCCACGTCAATCGCGAGTGCGGCCGTAAAGTCCGCACAAGTGAGCGTATGTTCGCGTCGCGTGAAGTCGGTCTCGCATGTTGGCTGGGGGTTACCCGCAATCAGCATTTCGCAGACGTCCGCCGGCGCGCCGGCCGTGGGCAACTTGTGCAGTCCCTCGATGACATCATCGGCCATGACCTCGAACTCCTGACGCGCCTTGCATGCACCGTCCGCGCTTGCGGCGAGCTTGAGGCAGCAGACGCTCTCGTCGTTCTCCCGACGCACGCGCAGACCGCCCCGCAGCCGGTAGACGTCTTGGTTTGCCGTATCGTAATACGTTGCGCGCATGCGAAGCTCGCGCGGCTCTCCTAGCGCCGGTGCAATCGCCTCGTCATCGAGCAGCGCCCCGAGCGTCCGTTCGTCGGGCATCTCCCATTTGTACTCGATTTCCACGGCTCCTCCTTCGAAATGAGACAAATACCCTGTGTATTTGTCTCATGGGCGTTTGGTGGTGGCGGCTGCCGTGCCGGCTGCGATGCCGCTTGCCCACGCCCAGTGCAGGTTGAACCCACCACAGCGCCCGTCGATGTCGAGCGTCTCGCCCGCGGCGTAGATGCCCGGACGCAGCTTCGACTCGAGCGTGAGCGCATCGAACTCCCATGGGGTGGCCCCGCCACGCGTCACCTGGGCGAGGTTGGTCTCGGCCAGTCCCGTCACGTCCAGGCGAAAGTCCTTGGCCGTCGCGGCGATCTTCGGCAACGTCTTTGCCGTCGCCGGCTCGGAGGGCTTGAAGCCCGCGGCCCGCACGACGGCATCATTGATGCGCGTATGAAAGCATCCGCACATGAGCTCGGTGAAGTTGGGCGTGCGTCCGAAGAGCTCGTTGACACGCGCGGAAAGCGACGCGTACTTCGCCGAGAAGTAGTTGCTGCACTGGCTGGGGCTGAGCTGCGGCAGGAAGTCGAGGCTCAGGACGGCACCTGCGCCGACCTCGCGCGACATGTCGAAAATGACGATGCCCGACAGGCCGTAATCGCGGAACAGCACCTCCCCATAACGTACGGCACGGGGATCGGTGGCGTCCTTATCGGCATAGGCGGTCACGCGCACCCGGGCGCGTACGCCCGAAAGGCCCTTGAGCGGCTTGGTGTCGGTCTTGAGGGGGCAGAGCACGGGCGAAAAGGGCTCGACCGTATGCCCGAAGGCGGAGAGCAGGTCCGTGCCACCGCCTGTCGCGATGATGACGTTGTCGGCGTCGAACGTGCTCTTGTTCGTGCATGTGAGACGATAGCCGGGTTGTGCCGCATCGATCTGCGCCACCTCCTGGCCGCAGCGAACGTCGACGCTGTTCCACTTGCACGCATCGCGCAACACGTCGAGCACCGTGTTGGCGGTGTTCGAGAACGGGTAGATGCGTCCCTCGTCCTCCTCGGTCACGAGCAGGCCGAGCTCGCCGAAAAAGCCGAGCACGCGCGATGCGGGGTATTCCTCGAGAAGCGGCATGACGGCGGCGCCGTTATGGTAGTCGGTGAGCTGGATGTTGGCGTTGGTCATGTTGCAGCGCCCGTTGCCCGTCTTGAGGATCTTCTGGCCAACGCGCTTGCCGGCCTCGACGACCGTCACGGCCGCGCCTGCGCGCGCGGCGGAAATCGCCGCAGCCAAGCCCGCGGCGCCGCCGCCAACCACCACGACCCGTACCTTGCCTGCCATCGACTGCCCCCTTCTTGCCTGTTTGCGTCCTAGTGTACCTGACCTGCACAATGAGACAAATGTGTCAGGCAAGTTTGTCTCATTAAAAAGAGACCCCGGAAAGTTCCGGGGTCTCTTCGGGTGCCTATT
>CATLBX010000042.1 GCA_949879855.1 uncultured Coriobacteriia bacterium | reverse complement strand
CCCCCCCCCCCCCCCCCCCCCCCCCCCCCCCCCCCCCCCCCCGCCCCCCCCCCCCGCCCCCCCCCCCCCCCCCAATTCTCCTAGTTCCTTCTCCAGACGCTGGCGGTTCTTAATGGCCTCCTTGAACGATGCGGCCGTGAAGAACATGGCGACGCAGAACGCCATGGTGAAGAACACGACGCCCATGGCGATGTCGCCAAACCACGTCACCTGCTCGATACCGACGATCTGTATTTCGGCGATCATGCGCATGCCGCTGGTAAGCACGCCCATCAGGGTGGCGCATACGAGCGAGAGCATCGCGACGTATCCCCAGGGGATGCTATCGACCGAGGCGTAGCGGCTGCGGTCGCTGAGGATGCCCGCACGCAGCTGCAGTGCAAGCGGGACGAGGCACGAGATGAGCACGACGATGACAATGAGGTGCCACACGGGAAAGACGCGCTCGCCCGCAGCGGTGTAGATGGCCGTTTCGGTCGTGGAGGCGACCTGGTCTACCATCATGGCGTAGTACAGGCATACGACGGTGCCGATGAGCAAGATGTAGTAGCCTATCTTCGTGTACCGGTCTGAATCGGCGGCCAGCCGCTCGTCTTTGGGTCCCATGTATTCTTCCCAACGCCTTATGAGATTCATCATGCTTCCTTCCTAGTGCCAGAAAAGCTCGTCGAGGGTCTTGCCCAGGGTCTTGCAGATGGCAACGCAGAGCTTGAGGCTTGGGTTGTAGCGCCCGGCTTCGATGAGGCCGATGGTCTGGCGCGTGGCGCCCACCCGTTGCGCAAGTTCCTGCTGGGACAGCCCACAGGCTAACCGGGCTGCGTGCATCCGCTCGTTCTTCTGTTCGTTCAATTCATGCTCCGTTAGAGGTTTATGTAAGATATATATTGCATGCAATATATATCTTACATGTGAGGGGAGACTTGTCAATGAGGAATCTGCCCATGTCCTCTGCGCTCCCGTTATAGAATGGATGACAAGAGAATAACGGTGATGATTTACGAGGGAGCACATCATGGACGCATGCGAGGTCAGTCCGACGCAGGGGGCAACATCATTTCAGGAACTCTACGACGACATGCAGAAGGACAGGTACTGGATTCGCTTCTTCTGCCGTCCGTGTTGCCCGGCACCCAAGCTCGATGGTGCCATCGAGATGCTCGACAAGCTCGCGGGCGAGGTGAGGGCCAACGGCGATTTCGACGAGGGCGAAAAGCAGCAGCTCATCGAGCTCATTGAGGCTCGCAAGGAGTGGTATCCCACCTCAGGCCTCTGCAAGGGCTGAGGATTATGTCGGGCTTGCAAAAGAAGCATCTCGCAACCGATTCCGGGAGCATTGCCTACTGGGTGAGTGCCGATGCCGGGCCAGGACGTCCCTGGCTCGTTCTTCTGCCGTGCCTCACCGCAGACCACCGGCTCTTCGACAAGCAGGTCGAGTACTTCGCCGATAAGGCGAACCTCCTGCTCTGGGACCCTCCCTCCCATGGCGAGTCGCGGCCGTTTTCCCTGAGCTGGACCATGAACGACCTCGCCCAATGGCTGCACCAGATTCTCGAAGCCGAGGGCGTGGATAGTCCCATCCTCATCGGGCAGTCCATGGGCGGTTATACTGCGCAGGCGTACATGGAGCTCTTCCCCGGCGAGGTCGCGGGCTTCATCTCCATCGACTCGTGCTCTCTGAAGCGCCGCTACTACAGTGCCGCCGAGCTCTACTTGCTCAAGCATACCAAGCTCATGTACCTTTCGTTTCCCTGGGAAACGCTCGTGCATATTGGCTCGAACGGCAACACCACGACGGAGTACGGCAGCAAGCTCATGGAGAGCATGATGCGCGACTACGAGAAGCGCGAGTACTGCGAGCTTGCGGCCCATGGCTTTCGCGTGCTGGCCGATGCGGTGGAAAGCGGCGCGGCCTTCGACATTGCCTGCCCGGCGCTGTTGCTGTGCGGCACGCAGGACAAGGCTGGCTCGGCCAAGCGCTACAACAAGGAGTGGACGAAGGTGTCAGGCATTCCACTTATCTGGAACGAGGGGGCGGGCCATAACTCGAACACTGACCGTCCCGATGTCGTAAATGCCGCCATCGAGGAGTTCGTCGCGGGGCTGTAGCGTCAATGAGAAATCCGCCTCGAGCGGATTTCTCATCTCTCAAATCACGGCATTCGTTCGTCCGTTATAGAATGTTCGAACGCGGATACGACAGCGGCGACTCAAGGAGCAAACCATGGACAAGAAGAAGCGAATAGCACTCATCGTGGTCATCGTCCTCGTCGTAGTTGGAATCGCCATCTCGTTCTTCGCCTCGCAATACGAGACCGAGGAAGAACGCGAGCAGATAAATCAAGAGGTCCTCGACTCGGAAACCACAATCATGCTGCTCGAGTAGCGCAGATGGCATGACGCGTAAGGGGCATTAGGGCGTCGGCCTTTTCCGAAGTGCTATCACACACAGCACTCCAGCCACGATGAACCCGATGTCACCGATGATACCGGTGGGTGCAGGACCGACGAAGGGGTTCGCCGTGAGCGCGAACATGGCGGGTGCAGCGACGCAGCCGTTAACGGCACCATGGGCGAACACTGCCGGCAGGCAACTTTTCGCTCGAAGTGTCAACCAGCTGAAGAAGGCGCCGATGAACATGCAGAAGCAACACATCATCAGGATGCCCGTGAAGGGCCAGCCGGGATAGCCCAATCCGTAGTTGTGCCCGAGCGCGATGATGGGCGCGTGCCACAATCCCCATACGATGCCGCTGACCACCACGGCATAGGTGGAGGAATGGCGCTCCGTGAGCTTCGGCAGCAGATAGCCGCGCCATCCCCACTCCTCGCCGAAGCAGGGCACGCAATTCAGCAGCGGGGCAATGAACACCAAGGCGAGCTGAGCGTAGCCCAAGGATTGGATGTGCGAAGCATCCACTGAACCAGCTTGTCCAGAGGTTGCCAGCTGGTCCTGGGACAGTCTCACGAACCCGGGCATGGCCGGGTCAAAGTCACCGGGATTCAGAAGGAAGAACACCGCAGCTCCGACTGCAACCAGCAGGATGGGGCCGAACCAGCCGGCCACGTAGTACTTCCACGTGCGCCGAAACCGTACCGGTTTGATCCACGCGTGGCCGAACCCCTCGCCGGTGACCAGCCGCGTGAGCACCACGCCGATGCTCGGGAAGAACATGCCGGCTCCCACGAACAGAGTGGTAGTGACAGATCCAAGAGGGTTCTGGCCAGCCTGAAGCAACGGGATGGCAGCGGGATACACCGTCGCGAACCAGAAGGCCCAGGTGAGCGTGAATGTGACGAAACAGTAGGTGGCAGCGCGATGTTGCGCAAGGAAGGTGCGGAAGTGGCTCATCGGCTATCGCCTCCTTCCGATGCGACTGTCTCGCAAACCGCATCGTGGCAATGACACGTCCCTGGCATGCATTCGCCCGGTGCTATCTTGAGCGGGTCGGCGTAGTAGTGCTCGATGCACCAGTCCTTTGTTCCACAGCAAGGGCATGTGAGCTTGCGGGTATGCAGCGTGTGGCCGGCGATGAGGAATGGCCACAGCTTGGTGCGGAACTCCGCCTTGCATGCGGGGCAGAGATAGGTCGCGTGGGCGTCGTAGCGAACTACCATCCAGATGCCCGCTACTGCGACGAGCACGAGCGCGAGCGGGAAGGGCCACCATACGCCCGAGATGATGCCGTAGACGAGCGTGCCTATCCACGCAATGTCCATGAAGATGCCGACGACGATCATTATCGTCCAGCAGCGGTTCCGTGCTTTCTTGTCTCTCATTCTGTCATCCATGGCCGCGGTCGTCATGGCGGGCAAATGCCCGAAAAGCCGCAGGTCGTGTTGCATGAGCTCGATGCTCTCGAGCGTGGCGGCATCGCGTTCCAGCGTCTCTTCGAGCTGGCTGCGGCGCTCCTCTAGCAATGCGTCGAGGATTGCCGCGCGATTGGGGCTTTCGAGTATGCCCTTGATCTGGCTGAGCTTGAGTCCCAGGGACTTCAGCAGCAGGATGAAGCGCAAGCGCCCAGCGTCGTCTTCGGTATAGAGGCGGCGGCCTCCGTCCGAGTAACCCGAGGGCGCGAGCAGGTCCTTCTGGTCGTAGTACTGTACGGTGCGCACGCTCGTACCGCATGCTTCGGCAAGCTCTCCGGTGGTATAGGTGGTTTTGTCGGTCATGGATATCACCTCCTTCGACACGACTTCTACGCCATGACGTCGCGTCACGAGCAAGGGCTTTTTCGAGATTCTTCGATTATTTTCTCATGACGTGACGGGACCAATGCGATGGTCGCCATGGCAGGGTGATGTCCATGCTGGCGATATAGGCGGCCAGTGGTCGACGTTCTTGCCACAAAGCGACCACAGCCCGTCGTTCTTGCCAACTTCCAGTTTCGTATTACTCCGGGGAGACGTATGCGTAGTCCGTGTCCGAGCCGCTTTCGAACAACGCGACGACCTCGACGTCGAGGCCGTCGGCGATTTTGGAGAGGGAGTCGAGGGTGGGGTTGGCCTGACCGCTTTCGATGTTGCAGATGTAAGCGTAGTCCATGTTGACCATCGAGGCGAGTTTTCGCAGGGAGAGGCCCTGCATCCGTCTGAGCTCGTTGATTCGTGCGCCTACCAGGCGCCTGTTGTTCAGGCAACTTGGATTCATCCCCAAAGCGTATGTGATAGTATTGCGAAGACGTTGGCCTATGAGCCAACATTTGCACTGCATTATTAACTGCAATGCAGACAATGTCTCGCCGTTGGGGGATGAGTCGCAACATGGCTGGTAGGACTTACGAACTGCAGGGTAAGTCGGATGTGGAAGGCGACGTCCTGCTAGGTAGTGCGGGACGGTCGCCCAAGGACATCGAATCCCGTCGCCGCGCGCTGTATGCGGAGCTCGGCGAGCTTCTCTACGACGAGACGAAGGACGACGAGCGCTTCTTCCTCATGGCCCCCGACCTGTATCTTGCCATTGCGCAATGCGATGACGATACACCAAGACATGGGTGAATGGCATTTCGCCATCAGGCCACTTGATGGGGAATTCTGACGTTTTGGTAATTGCGGGCACTCTCTCTTCACGGGATGGTGTCTTTTTTATTAGTATGGCCTGAACGAACGTGCGCGATATGGTCCGCACCTCACCAACCGAAAGGAAGCTCCATGAACGTCGAGCTGCTCTATCACACACCGGATCCGCAACGCGCCGTCGCCACGGCCGCGCGGCTTTGCTATGCGCCCGTGGGAGCCGCCGAGCTCATGGAGACCCTGTCAGAGGAGCGCATCGAGAAGGTCCTGCGCACCATTCTCGAGAGCGGGCACTTCTCGACGCTTGAGCACGCGAGCTACACCTTCGCCATCGACGGCGTGTCACGCGCGATGACGCACCAGCTCGTCCGTCATCGCCTCGCCTCCTACAACCAGCAGTCGCAGCGCTACGTTACCTTCAAAGAGGAACCGGATTTCATCGTGCCGGAGTCCGTCGTCGAGGCAGGTGCCGCAGACGAATACGATGCTGCCGTGCGCGCCGCCTTTGCCGCCTATGCCGACCTCGTCGAGCGCAGCGTTCCCGCCGAGGATGCGCGCTACCTGCTGCCCAATGCCTGCGAGACGAAGATCGTCGTGACCATGAACATCCGCGAGCTGCTCCACTTCTTCGAGCTGCGTTGCTGCAATCGCGCCCAATGGGAGATTCGCGAGGTCGCCTGTGGCATGCTCGAGCTCGTGAGGCCCACGGCTCCGCTCATCGTCGCGCAAGCCGGCCCCGGCTGCGTGAAGGGCGCGTGCCCCGAAGGCAAGATGACCTGCGGCAATCCTTGGGACAGAGTGGAGCTGTAGTCCTTGGGCGAGTCACGCAAGGCATTCGAGGCCGACGCTGACGTCCGCACGCGGACGCACATCGGCGGACAGGCCCTCATCGAGGGCATCATGATGCGCGGTCGCTACAACTGGGCCGTTGCCGTGCGCACGCCCGATGGCGACATCTACACCGAAGAACACGATCTGACCTCCGGTCGCACGAAGAACGCCTGGATGTACTGGCCCGTCATCAGGGGCTGCACGGCGTTTGTCGAGTCGCTTGCGCTCGGCTACAAGGCGCTCGGCATCTCGAGCGAGCACGCCTACGACTGGGACGAGGAGGAAGGCGGGGAAGCCGAAGAGGGCAAAAAATCGGGCGGCATGGGTGGCCTCATGACCATCTCGATGATCGTCGGCATCATACTCGGCATCGCCATCTTCGTCGTCTTGCCCGCGGCGCTGAGCAACCTCGTGTTGGGCGAGGCGAGCATGAACTCGGTTGCCTGGAACATCTTCGACGGTATCGTGCGCGTCGCCATCTTCATCCTCTACATCTGGCTCATCAGCCTCATGAAGGACATACGGCGCATGTTCAGCTACCACGGCGCCGAGCACAAGACCATTCATTGCTACGAACATGGCGAGCAGCTCGAGCCGGGCGTCGCGATGCGCTTTCCGCGCCTGCACGTGCGCTGCGGCACCGCCTTCATCATCATGGTCATGCTCATCGCCATCTTCGTCTACACGGTGCTGGGCCAGCCCATCAACGCGCTCGTCGACCTGACGGGCGTGACCGAAGGCCCGCTGCGTTTCGTGCTCATCATGATCACGCGCATCATCCTGTTGCCCATCATCGCCGGCGTCTCCTACGAGGTCACCGTCAAGTGGGCCGGCTCGCATCCCGACAACAAGCTCGTGCGCGTCATCTTGTGGCCCGGCATGCAGATGCAACGCCTCACGACGAATCCGCCCGATGAGGGTATGATTGAATGCGCCATCGCCGCGATGAACATCGTGCTTGCGCGCGAAGAGCTCGAGGCGCGCAAGGCCGCCCGTGGCGAACAGGGCGCATAGGAAAGGGGAGAGACATGGAGTTTGTCACGGCAGGCGAGTCGCACGGACCGGCTTTGACGGCCATCGTGACCGGCGTTCCCGCTGGCGTGTCCATTGACATCGATGCGATCAATCACGACCTTGCGCGCCGTCAGGGCGGCTATGGTCGCGGGGGCCGCCAGAAGATCGAGCACGATACCGCCCGGATTCTCTCCGGCGTACGTTTCTCGACGACGCTCGGCACGCCCATCACCGTGCAGGTCGTCAATGACGACTTCGCCAACTGGACCGACCGCATGGCTCCCGTGGGTGACGCTCCCGATTACCTGAAGCGCGAGACCTGTCCACGTCCCGGTCATGCCGACCTCGTGGGCATGCTCAAGATCGCGACCGACGATGCCCGTGACATCCTCGAGCGCTCGAGCGCGCGCGAAACGGCAGCGCGCGTCGCAGCCGGCGGCATTGCCAAGGCCGTCCTTTCCGAGCTGGGTGTCGACATCTACTCCTACGTGCGCCGCATCGGCTCGGTCGAGCTTCCTAAGGATGCGCCCGTCGAGCGCGCGGCCATCGAGGCATCGGATTGCCGCTGTCCCGACGAGGCGACGACCGAGGCCATGAAGGCCGCCATAGACGAGGCCCGCGCGGCGGGCGAGTCGCTTGGCGGCGAGTTCGTCGTCGTGGCAGAAGGTCTCGTCACGGGACTCGGCAGCTATGCATCCGGTCCGAGTCGTCTCACCTCGCGTCTCGGCGCGGCGGCGTTTTCGATTCCTGCCATCAAGGGCGTGGAGTTCGGCCTTGGTTTCGAGGCTGCGCGACGCCCCGGTTCTCGCGTGCACGACTCCATCTACTACAGCGAGGCGGAGGGTTTCACCCGCGCGAGCAATAATGCCGGCGGCCTCGAGGGCGGCATGACCAACGGTGAGCCCCTTGTCATGACCTGCGCGATGAAGCCCATTCCCACCATGATGCAGCCACTTGATACGGTCGACACCGATACGCTCATGCCCGTCAAGGCGTCCAAGGAACGCTCGGACGTGTGCGCCGTACCCGCTGCCGCCGTGGTGGCCGAGGCCGAGGTCGCCTTCGTGCTCGCCGACGCCTACCTTGAGAAGTTCGGTGCCGACGCTATCGATGACATCATTGCCGCCCGCGACGCGTATCGGGAGCGCATCGCCCTATGACACGTGAGATTTGCAACGATCACATCCTGCTCGTGGGCTTCATGGGCTCGGGCAAGACGAGTGTTTCGCGCAGGCTGTCCGCGATTACGGGCCTGTCACTCATCGACCTCGATTACCGCATCGAGGCCATCCAGCATCGCAAGATTTCCCGCATCTTCGCCGAGGAGGGGGAGGCGGGCTTTCGCCGCATCGAGACCGAGACGCTCGCCGGGCTCAAGTACGAGGGCCGCTCGATTATCTCGTGCGGTGGCGGCATCGTGTGCAATCCCGCCAATCGCCCCATCCTCAGGTCCCTCGGCACGGTCATCTTCCTCGACGTGCCCTGCGACGAGGCCATCGGGCGCATTTCGAATCCCTCCACGCGGCCGTTGCTTTCGGGCGAGCGCCCCGTTGGCGAAATCTACGCCGAGCGCATGCCGTGGTATCGCGAGGTCGCGGACATCACCATCGAATCATCGGGCAAGACCGTCTATCAGGTCGCGAACCTGTGCAAGAACGCCCTCGAACGGGAAGGACTGCTATGAGCAGAGACCGTATCATCCACGTCGCACTGCCGGGTGGCCACGTCTACGACATCCGCATAGGAAGCGGCGCGCTCTCCGCGCTCTCCTCGACGGCGCGCGACCTCAAGGACTGTCAGCGTGCCCTCGTCATCTCGGATGAGAACGTGGGGCCGGCCTACGGCAAGCTCGTCAAGAAGCGTCTCGAGGAGGCGGGCTTCGAGGTGTACGACCTGCTCGTGCCGCCGGGGGAGGCGTCCAAGTCCGTCGAGCTGGCAAACGAGCTCTGGGAGGCCATCGCGCGCTACGGCTTCACCCGTGACGACTTCATCGTCGCCTGCGGTGGTGGCGTGGTGGGCGACCTTGCCGGCTTCGTCGCCTCGACCTACATGCGCGGCATCGACTTCATCCAGGTGCCCACGACGCTGCTTGCCATGGTCGACTCGTCCATCGGCGGCAAGACGGGTGTCAACTTGCAGTCCGGCAAGAACCTCGTCGGCACCTTTTACCAGCCCCTCTTCGTCTGCACGGACATTCGCTGCCTCAAGACCCTACTCGACGAGGATTGGGCCAACGGCTTTGCCGAAATCGCCAAGAGCTCCTTCATCGCGCCGCGCCGATCCTTCTACGAGTGGCTGCGCGACAACGTCGAGGGACTTGCGGCCCATGACGTCGAGCTGCTCGAGGAGGCCGTCTACATGACCGCCGAGCTCAAGGCCTCCGTGGTGTGCAAGGACAGCACCGAGTCCGCGGGCGTGCGCGAATGCCTCAACTACGGGCACACGCTGGCCCACGCCATCGAGAACGCCGCGGGTTACGGCACCATCGCCCATGGTCGCGCCGTGGCCGAGGGCATGCGCTTTGCCGCGCGCCTCTCGGTCGAGATGCTCGGTTGCGACACGAGCGTCGTGAAGGCAACCGACGCGCTGCTTGACGGCCTGGGTTTGCCGGCCCTTCCGTGGACGGCATCGCCCGAACGCCTCTTCAAGCTCATGAAGGGCGACAAGAAGACCCGTGGCGGCCAGATACGCTTCGTCTTGCTCGAGGACATCGCCAAGTGGAAGCTCGTGGGCGTGCCCGATGACATCATCATGGAGCATCTGCGGGCATGGTGTGCGGCCAAGGAGCGCCTTATCGAGAAAAACGGCGGCAAGATGTGGGGGCAGGCATGAAGTTCCTGTTGATGAACGGTCCCAACCTCAATTTGCTGGGACAGCGCGAGCCGGAGGTCTACGGCACGACGACGCTGGCGGACATCGAGACGAGCACGACCGCCTACGCTGGCCTGCACGGCATCGAGATGGATTGCTTCCAGTCCAATCACGAAGGCGAGCTCATTGACAAGATTCACGCAAGCCAGGGCGTCTATGACGGCAT
Organism: uncultured Coriobacteriia bacterium; assembly: GCA_949879855.1. Taxonomy (GTDB): domain Bacteria; phylum Actinomycetota; class Coriobacteriia; order Coriobacteriales; family QAMH01; genus QAMH01. The sequence goes on along the minus strand of CATLBX010000042.1, from coordinate 1,491 downwards.
CGTCTACAATCCCGGCGCGCACACGCACTACAGCTACGCCCTCCACGATGCGATCAGCTCGGTCACGACACCGGTCGTCGAGGTACACATCTCGGACCTCTCCAAACGCGAGGAATTCCGGCGTCACTCCGTGCTCGCCGATGCCTGCATCGGCCAGATCAAGGGGCTTGGTCCCGACGGCTACCTCCGCGGTGTCGACGTGCTGATAGAGCATTTAGGATAAGCGTGCGGCGGGACCCCTCGTCGACTAGGCCCGCGAAGTGAAGCGACGAAACGGCAAAGCGGTTTTGCGAGGACTGTTTGAGAAGGGCAACCGCATTTTGGTTGCCCGTCGAGTTCCGCAGCAGCTTTGCCGTTTCGCCGCTTCGTTTACGAGCGACAGCCACTCGACGAAGGGTCCCGCCGCATGAAATAGCCTACTCGACGACGATGAGCTCGTGGGTGAGCTCGCAGAAGCTCTCGAAGCCGGTTTCGGTGACGACGCCGCAATCCTCGATGCGCACCCCCATCTCGCCGGGAAGGTAGATGCCCGGCTCGTCGGTCACGACGTTGCCCGCGACGAGCGGCTCCTTGTTGGTGGGAGAGAGCAACGGCAGTTCGTGTATCTCGATGCCCACGCCATGGCCGAGCGAGTGACCCATCTTGTTCTCGAAGCCCGCCTTGGCAAGCTCGCTTTCGGCAAGCGTGTGCATCTGCGCGCCCGTCACGCCTGTCTTGATGCTGGCGGCAACCCACTCGTTCGCCCTGCGCACGGCTTCGTAGACGCGCATCTGCTCGTCACTTGCCCCGCCGATGCATACGGTGCGCGTCGTGTCCGAGCAATAGCCGCCCATGCGCGCGCCAAAGTCGAAGACGACGAAGTCGCCGGCCTCGAGCTGGCGGTTCGAGGGAATGGCGTGGGGCTTGGCGCCGTTGGGTCCGCTCGCGACGATGTTCGCGAAGGCGAGCTCGCTTGCCCCGAGGCGCTTCATGTTGAATTCGAGCTCGAGCGAGACATCGCGCTCGCTCATGCCGGGTTGCATGTTCGATAGCGTATCCAGGAATGCCTGCGAGGCGATGGCCTGAGCCTGTCTCATGAGGACGATCTCGTCGGCGTCCTTGACGGCGCGTAGCTTGAGGATATCGTCCGAACGCTCCTTGAAGCGCGCGTTGGGCATCGCGTCCGAGTACGTGCGATATAAGCTCAGGGGCATCGTCTCGTCGATGGCGACGCGTCCGGTGACGAGTTTGAACTCCTTGAGCATGCGGGCGACGAACTCGACTTCCCGCTCGCGAGACGCGTCGATTTGCCAGATGCCCTCCTCGTGAGACTTTTCGCGCATAGCAGTCACGTAGCGCGTGTCCGTATGCAGGATGCAATCCTGACGCGTGACGATGGCGACATGGGCCTGTTCGGTGTCGAAGACGTCCTCGAAGCCCGTAAGCCAGAAGAGGTCGCTGTTCGCACGCACGATGATCGCGTCGAGGTTCTGGTTGGCAAGAAGCCTCTGC
>CATLBX010000041.1 GCA_949879855.1 uncultured Coriobacteriia bacterium | reverse complement strand
GGCGCGCATCGCCGCCGAGAAGAAGGCCGCCGCACTCGCGGCTGCCGAGGCGAAGAAGAGAGCCGCCGCCGAGAAGAAGGCTGCCGAGGAGGCGGCCGGCGGAGATACGGCGGGCGAATAGGGTAGGGTCTTTTCGGGGAGCACGTTGATGACGCAGGACGAGATGACAGGTGCCGACAAGGAGGAAGTGCTCGACAAGGTGCTCACGGCTCCCAACGTGATCACCCTCGTGCGCCTGTTGCTCCTGCCGCTCTTCCTCTGGCTGCTCTTCGCCACCCCGTACCACATTGCCGCGCTCGTCGTCTATGCCGTCGCCGCGTCGACCGACTGGGTCGATGGCCAGGTGGCGCGTCGCACGCACCAGGTATCCAAGCTTGGAAAGCTCTTCGACCCCTTCGTCGACAGGCTGCTCATCGCCGTCGGCGTCATCGCCATCTTCATCCTGGGACGCTTGCCCCTGTGGATACTCGTCTACCTCATCGTGCGCGACCTGTGCCTGTTGCTTGGCGGTAGGTATCTGCTTGCCAAGGTCGGCAAGGTTCCGCCGGTCGTCTACGTCGGCAAGTTCGCGACGGCCTTCATCATGGTCGGCTTCTGCCTGCTGTTGCTCGGGCTTCCCCTGGTGCCCGGCCTGGGCCTCGCCGGAGCACCGGCATGGCTTCCCGGATTTGGCGTCGACGGGGCGCTTCTGGGCATCTGGTTCGTCTACGCCGGTCTGGTATGCTCGATCATCGCCTTTCTCATCTACGTCGTACGGGGTGCTCGCCTCCTCGGAGAGGTCTCCTGACCGGGCCGTATCGAGGTCCTGCGGAGCTTTTGCGCAGAAGCATTAATTTTTGCTTAATCGTTTAATTATGCTGGACGCTTCCTCCATCATTGGTGGTATTCTTAGCAGTCACATATTGCCCGATGGGAAAGCCGATTACAGGTGACTGATTCGACCAACAAGCCAGAGCCGAGCAAGCGGACGCGACCCGCATCGGGTAGCCCTGCCTTCAAGCCCACGGCGCGCAAGTCGGTAAAGCAGCCTGGTCCCAAACCGACACCGGCTCCCAAGGTCGAAAGCGCCCCCAAGGCCGCGAAGGCCGCACGGCAGGCAAAGCCCGCCAAGGCGTCCAAGACCCTGCGCATTCCCAAGGCGACGCGCGCCTCCAAGATCCCCCGCACGACCACCACCTCCAAGGCGAGCAAGGCGGGCACGCTTTCCAGCGCCCCGAGTCGCCTTTCCAGCTCGTCGTCCCCCTGGGCATCCCAGGGTAGCACCGGCTCCACCGCGGGCCTCAACCTGGCGGATGCCGAGCAGCGCGCGAAGTCCCGCATGCCCGGCTCCAAGCGCACGGTGGCCGGCCAGTTTGCGCGAAACCCCATAGGCGCGCCCAATGCACGCGCTCGCGAGAAGGGCGGCCCCCAGACGCGCACGCTCAGCACGTCGAGCGAGTTCATCGCCTATACCAAGTCGCACCTCCAAATCATGATTCCCGTGTTCATCATCGTCGCCCTGTTGCTCGCCTACACCTGCGTCGACGTCGTCGCGTCGTTTGGCAGGATTCATCCGGGCGTCTCGATCCAGGGCGTCGACGTGGGCGGCATGAGCGTCCAGGAGGCCTCGGTCAAGATCAACGAGGAGCTTTCCCCCAAGCTCTCCAACGCGCACGTCACCATCTACGAGAGCAACGACATCGCCGCGGCCGATGGCGCCCAGATCCCGACGGGCGGCATCGAGCAGGCCCATGCCGACGAGACGGCGGCCGGTTCGGACATCAACGATGACGGCACGATCGACAAGTGGAACATCACCGCCGAGACCATCGGTGCCTACGTCGACGGCGAGGCCCTGGCCGAGGAGGCCTATCTGGTCGGGCGCAAGGGCAACTTCGTCGCCGAGCGCTTCTTCTCGTGGTTCGGCGGCACGAAGCTCGACGCGACGGTTTCCGTGCGCGACGAGCGCTTCAACGCCCTCACGACGGAGATCAACCAGGAAATCGGCTTGCCCATCGTGGATAGCGCCATACGCATCGAGGACGGGGCCGTGTCCGTCGCCAACGGAAGCGACGGCTGGTCGGTCGACGCGCCGGCCTTCGTGAAGCGCTTCAGCGCCAGCGCGTTCTCGCCGGACAACTTCCCCTTCGTCATCCCGATGAAGACCGATCCCATGCACATCAAGCCGGCGACGGCCCAGAAGGTCGCCGATGACGTCAAGGCCGCCATCGCCGAAAACGTCACCATCGTGCACGATCCCGATACCTGGACGCTCGATACCGCGGACCTCGGCGAGCTCATCAGCCAGCAGGTGCTCACGCCCGACGAGGTGCTCGTCTTTGGCAGCGGCACCCAGAAGGTCGTCGCCGACGGCACCACGGTCTCCGATTTCGACACCTCGGCGTGGGTCGACCCGGATTCCGGATACGTTCTGCAGGCCTACGTCGACCAGGAGAAGACCGACCGCTACCTCGTGGGCATCCTCGGCCCGGCGGCCACGGGCGGCGCCACCGACGCGTACTTCGACACGAGCTCCGGCGAGGTCGTGCTCGTCGCGGCCGTCGAGGGTTACGGCCCGGACCGCTCCGCTGCCGAGATCGCCCTGCAGACCCTGCTCTTCGGAGAGCCCGATGCGAACACGGCATCCAGCCGCACCATCTCGCTCGTCGACGTGACCATCCAGCCCGAGCTCACCACCGAGAAGGCCCAGGCCATGGGCATCACCGAACGCCTCGCGACCTGGACCATCCCGCTTTCGGGTTCGTCGGAGCGCATCAACAACATTCGCTTGCTCTGCAGCCTCATCAACAACTCCCTCGTGGCACCGGGGGCGACGTGGTCGTTCAACGGCACTACGGGCGAGCGCACGGCCGAGAAGGGCTTCCAGACGGCTCCCGTCATCGTCAACGGCAAGCACGAGGACCAGCTCGGCGGCGGCATATGCCAGATCGCGACCTGCATCTTCAACGCCGCATGCTTCTCGGGCCTGGGGATCCAGGAGCGCGTGAACCACGACTTCTACATCGCGTCCTATGACGACTACGGCTTTGCCGATGCGACCGTGTCGTGGAAGTCACCGGACCTCAAGTGGGTCAACGACATGTCGACCTACGTGCTCATGACGGCCAACGTGACCGACGAGAACGTCGTGGTGAGCTTCTGGGGCACCAAGGACGGGCGCGTCGTCGACTGCCAGCGCGGTACCTGGAAAGACGGCGACAAGTACGTCACGATAACCGAGGTCGACCCGGAGCTCGCACCGGGCGAGCGCAAGATGACGCAGAGCGGCCAGGACGGGCGTAGCATCGACATTCGCTATCTCGCCACGGCGGCCGACGGCACGGTGCTGCACGACGTCACCTTCCATTCGATCTACTCGGCGCAAAACGAGATCATCACCGTTGGCCCCGACACGCCGGCCGCGACTCCGGCCCCGGCAGCCGAACCACCCGCGACGCAATGACGGTATCAAGGGGCGCTGCCCCCGCATGATATGAGAACGCACGATTTTCAGGAAGGCAACAGGCATGGCGTACCAAGACGAAATCACCCACATGGAACGGAGCGAGCTCGAGGCCCTGCAGCTCGAGCGCATGAAGGAAACGCTCGTCAACTGCTACGAGAACATCGAGTTCTACAAGCAATCCTTTGACGAGGCGGGTTTTGACCCCTATGCCGTGGAGTCTCTCGAAGACCTCCAGAAGGCTCCCTTCACCACGAAGCAGGACATGCGCGATGCCTATCCGTACAAGCTCTTCGCCGTGCCCCGTGAGGACGTGAAGGAGATTCACATGTCCAGCGGCACGACGGGCGTGGCGACCGTGTCCGGCTATACGGATGCCGACATCAAGTCCTGGGGCGATTGCTTCGCCCGTGGCATCGGCTATGCCGGTGGCGGCGTCGATGACGTCGTCCACGTCTGCTATGGCTACGGCCTGTTCACCGGTGGCCTGGGCGCGCATTACGGCGGCCTTGCCGTGGGTGCCGAGACCATCCCCAGGTCCGCTGGCAACACCAAGCGCCAGATCAAGGTGCTGCAGTCCATGGGATCCTCCATCTTGTGCTGCACACCGAGCTATGCCATGCACATCGCCGACACGGCCATCGAGATGGGCCTGGACCCGAAGAAGGACTTCACGCTCAAGGCGGGCATCCACGGCGCCGAGGCCTTCTCGGACCAGTTCCGCAAGAACCTCGAGGAGAAGCTCAACTACAAGGTCTATGACGTCTACGGGCTCACCGAGGTCATGGGACCGGGTGTGGCCATGGAATGCGACGAGCAAGACGGCCTGCACGTTGCCGAGGACCACTTCCTCGTCGAGGTGCTCGACCCCGAGACGCACGAGCCCGTACCGGATGGCGAATGGGGCGAGCTCGTCATCACGACGCTCACCAAGGAGGCATCGCCGGTCGTGCGCTATCGCACCCGCGACATCACGCGTATCATGCCCGGGGAATGCGCCTGCGGCCGCACCCATCGCCGCATCGCGCGCCTGCACGGCCGCACCGACGACATGTTCAAGGTTCGCGGCGTCCAGGTGTTCCCGAGCCAGATCGAAAACGTCTGCGCGGCCTTCCCCGAAATCGCCGACTGGTATCAGATCGAGCTCACGCGCGAAGGCGGCCTTGACATCGCCACGCTCAAGATCGAGATCAACCCCGAGTTCCCGATCGACGAGATTCGCAAGATCGAGGAGCTTCAGCGCCGCATGCAGCAGGCGCTCAAGGACGAGCTTGCCGTCAGCATCAACATCAAGATCGTCGAGCCGCATACCATCCAGCGTTCGGAGGGCAAGGCGGTCCGTATCGTCGATTTGCGCGATGAGGAGGAGAAGTAATGATTGACCAGCTCACGGTATTTCTCGAGAACACGAAGGGTCGCCTCACCTCGCTGTGCCGCGCCCTGGGCGACGCCAACATCCAGATGCACTCGCTGGCCCTGGCCGACACGACCGACTACGGCATCGCGCGCATCATCTGCGATGACCCGAAGGGTGCCGTCGCGGCCATCTCCGAGGCGGGCTTCACGGCCAACCTCACGAAGGTCGTCGCCGTCGAGGTGCCCGATGTGCCGGGCGGCCTTGCCAACGTGCTTGACGCGCTTGACGGTGCCGACGTCAACATCGAGTACAGCTATTGCTTCGCGGATGCCAAGAATGGCGCGACGGTCGCCTTTAAGGTCGACCAGTCTGCCATTGACGCGCTCGAAGGCGCCGGTTTCAAGGTGCTCCATCCCGAGGACCTCTACAAGACCGCGCAATAGCCGCAAAGGAGGCCCATGCAGGTTCGCCCGCATGACATAGACTCGAAGGGACAGGTGTCCGCACGTCAGCGTGGGCGCCTGACCTCGTTTATCGGCATCGTGCTCTCGCTCGTGCTCGCCTGCACGTTGTGCCTTGGCGTGCCGGGCACTGCCCACGGTGCCATCAACGGCAACGACTACGTGGGGCAATCCACGGTCAACGACCGCGGCATGAACATCACCGAGGCCCCCGCCATCGAGTCTCCCTACGGCATCCTCGTCGATGCGGCCGGCAACGTCCTGTGGGCACGCGCCCAGGACGAGCATCGCGCCATGGCCTCCATCACCAAGACGATGACGGCCATCGTCGCGCTCGAGAACGGCAACCTCGACGACGTCTACACCATATCCCCCAAGGCCGCCTCCGTGGGGGAGTCGAGCGCGGGGCTGGTGGCCGGCCAGCAGGTCACCCTGCGCGACCTCATCGCGGGACTGCTCGTCCATTCCGGTAACGACGCCTCGATGGCGATCGCCGAGGGCATCGCGGGTGGCGAGAGGGAGTTCGTTCAGATGATGAACGACAAGGCCGCGCAGATGGGACTCGAGAACACGCATTTCCAGAACCCGCACGGCCTCGACGCGGACGACCATTACTCGTCGGCCGCCGACATCAGCGTCATCGTGCGCTACGCCATGCAGAACCCCACGTTCCGCGAGGTCGTGGCCATGAAATCGTGCACGCTCAACCTGAGCGGCCAGCCCAAGGAGCTCCTGACGACCAACGCCCTGCTCGCGACTTGGGATGATTGCATCGGCATCAAGACCGGTTTCACGAACAAGGCGGGGCAGTGCCTCTCGGCAGCCGCCAGCAAGGATGGCGTGGAACTCTACGCCGTCGTGCTCGATTCCACCGACGAGGTCCAGCGCTTCATCGACGCCTACAAGCTGCTCGACTGGGGCTTCACCCATTACCGCCCCTATACGCTCGCGACACCTGACCAGGTGCTCGTCGACGCTCCCATGAGCGGCTTTCTCGACAAGACCGTCAAGGCCGGCGTGGCCGAGGAGGTCAAGGGCATGGTCTTCGACTTCAACGGCGACATCGCCATCGACGTGCGCCTCACCGACAAACCCGATGGCGTGGCAAAGGGCGACACGGTGGGAACCATCACCTGGCGCCAGGGCGAGAACATCGTCGCATCCGTGCCCCTCGTCGCGCTCGAGGACAAGATGGGCCCTTCGCCCGTCACCTCCATCATCACCTCGCTCGTGCGCTGCATCGGCGTGCTCACCGGCGACCAGTGCGTGGCCCAGAGCACCATCTACGCGCAGGCACCCGGGGTCGAGCGCGTGCAGAGCACCGCGGGCCAGGGCATGAACGCTCCGCTCGAGATGGACATTCGCGATTACGTCGCCGCGTACAACGCCGCGACCTACGGCTCCGGTTCGTAGCATGTCGCGCTCCGGTGCTAGAATAGCCGTCATGTGATCTGACGTTCGAAAGGATGAATCGTGCCCAACTCCAGCTTCACCTGCCCCATCTGCAATGAGCCCATCGAGGGGTCGCATACCTCGTGCCCACGCTGCGGCTTCAAGTTCGTCGGGGCCACCCAGACCTTCAACCCCGTCGTCACCGAGGTCGATGGTCAGGTATACGAAGCCGAGAGCACGACACCCCAGCTCGAGGTGCTTTCGGGCCCCTACGCGGGCGAGAGCTTCACGCTCGGCAACGGCACCTTCACGATCGGGCGCGACCCCAAGTGCGACATCTTCCTCAGCAACATGACCGTCTCGCGCCATAACTCGACCATCGTCATCGACGGCGCAAACGCCAAGATCATCGACGCGGGCTCCACCAACGGCACCTGGGTCGATGGCCAGATCGTGGACGAGGCCGAGCTCAGCTGCGGTACGCACGTCCAGATCGGCACCTTCGACATGGTCTTCAAGCGCACCCAGTAAGTCCACATCAGAGCGGGAATAGAGGTTACCGTGCCCATCACCGATTACCTGCGCCATAACGCGGCCGCCTACGGCAACGAAATCGCCCTCGTCGAAATCAACCCCGAGGTGCTCGAGCGCAAGCACGTCACCTGGCGTGACTACGACCTCATCGAGAGCACCGACCCGGAGCCCTTCAGGCGCGAGATCACCTGGAGCGTTTTCGACGAAAAGGCCAATCGCTTCGCCAACCTGCTGCTCTCCCGTGGCGTGAAGAAGGGCGACAAAGTCGCGATCCTGCTCATGAACTGCCTCGAGTGGCTGCCCATCTACTTCGGCATCCTCAAGAGCGGTGCGACGGCCGTGCCCCTCAACTTCCGCTACACCGCCGAGGAAATCGCCTACTGCGTCAAGCAGGCAGACGTCGACATCCTCGTCTTCGGTCCGCAGTTCACCGGTCGCGTCGAAGAGATCGTCGATGACATCAGCCACGGCAGGCTACTTTTCTACGTGGGCGAGGACTGCCCGACCTTTGCCGAGAACTACCGTGAGCTCACGGCCAACTACCCGAGCACCGATCCCGCCATCCCACTCAACGAGGACGAGGATGCCGCCATCTACTTCTCGAGCGGCACCACGGGCTTTCCCAAGGCCATCCTGCATCACCATCGCAGTCTCACCCAGGCCGCAGAGATGGAGCAGAACCACCACGGCCAGACCCATGATGACACCTTCCTGTGCATCCCGCCGCTGTACCACACGGGCGCCAAGATGCATTGGTTCGGCAGCCTCATCTCCGGCTCCAAGGCGGTGCTGCTGCGCGGCGTGACGCCCCAGAGCATCTTCGATGCCGTGTCACAGGAGCGCTGCACCATCGTGTGGCTGCTCGTACCGTGGGTGCAGGACATCCTGCTCGCCATCGAGGAAGGCACCATAAAGCCGCAAGACTACGAGCTCGACCAGTGGCGCCTCATGCACATTGGCGCCCAGCCCGTCCCGCAAAGCCTCATCAAGCGCTGGAAGGAGCTCTTTCCGGCGCATCAGTACGACACCAACTACGGCCTGTCGGAATCCACCGGTCCCGGCTGCGTGCACCTGGGCGTCGACAATATCGACCACGTGGGAGCCATCGGCGTGCCGGGTTATCGCTGGGTCGCCAAGATCTGCGACGATCATGGCGAAGAGGTGCCCGATGGCGAAGTCGGCGAGCTGTGGGTCAAGGGTCCCGGCGTCATGGTCTGCTACTACAACAACCCGGAGGCCTCCAACGATTCCATCAAGAACGGCTGGCTGCTCACGGGCGACATGGCGCGCAAGGACGAGGAAGGCTTCATCTGGCTCGTCGACCGCAAGAAGGACGTCGTCATCAGCGGCGGCGAGAACATATACCCCGTGCAGATTGAGGACCATCTCTCGGCGCATCCGGGTGTCAAGGACGTCGCTGTCATCGGTCTGCCTGACGAGCGCCTGGGCGAGATTGCCGCCGCCGTCGTCGAGGTCAAGCCCGATGTGGAGCTGACCGAGGCCCAGCTCGAGGAGCACTGCCAGGCGTTGCCGCGCTACAAGCGTCCGCGCAAGTACATCTTCGCGCCGGTGCCGCGCAACGCGACGGGCAAGATCGAGAAGCCCAAACTGCGCCAGACCTACGGCGCGACCAATATCGTCGAGCTCGAAAACGAAGGCTAGCGCCTTGAAAGGACCTATGATGCAGAAGCTTCTGTCGGGAAACGAGGCCATCGTGCAGGGCGCGTGGGAAGCTGGCGTACGCGTGGGCGTCGGCTATCCGGGCACCCCCTCGACCGAGACCCTCGAGAACCTGTCCACCTACGATGACGTGTACTGCGAGTGGTCGCCCAACGAGAAGGTCGCCCTCGAGGTCGCGCTCGGAAGCGCCATGGGCGGTGCGCGTAGCCTCGCGACGATGAAGCACGTGGGCGTCAACGTCGCGGCAGATCCGCTGCTGAGCGCCTGCAACACGGGCGTCAACGCCGGTCTCGTCATCCTGGCCGCCGACGATCCCTCGATGTTCTCATCGCAAAACGAGCAGGACTCGCGCAACTACGCCGCCTTCGCGCGCATCCCGATGCTCGAACCGGCCGATAGTGCCGAGGCCCACGAGTTCGTGCAGCGTGCCTTCGAGATTTCCGAGGATTTCGACACGCCGGTCATGATCCGCGAGTCCATGCGCATCGCGCATACCAAGTCGCTCGTCGATTGCGCAGAGGAGCGTGCAGACGTCGAGCTGCGCGATTTCACGCCCGACGCGTCCAAGTACGTGATGATGCCCGCCTACGCTCGTGGCCGCAGGCAAGCCGTCATCGAGCGCACGGGCAAGCTCATCGAGTTCGCGGAGGAAACCGACCTCAACCGCATCGAGATGCGCGATAGCTCCGTGGGCATCATCGCAAGTGGTGCGGTTTACCAGCACGTGCGCGAGGCTCTGCCGCAGGCAAGCACCTTCAAGCTCGGGCTTTCCTGGCCGTTGCCACCGGCCAAGCTCAGGCAGTTCGCCGAGGCGGTCGACCATCTCTACGTCGTCGAGGAAGCCTGCGACTACTTCGCCGAGCACGTGCATGCCCTCGGTATCGCCACCGAGCAGCCGCCGGCCTGCCCGCTACCCGAGGCCGGTGAGCTCACGCCTGCTCTCATCAGGAAGTCCTTCGGGGCCTCGCTTCCCGAAGCATATCCGCCATGCGACGACCTGCCGCCGCGTCCTCCCTCGTTGTGCGCCGGTTGCCCCCATCGTCTCGTCTTCACCGTGCTGCGCGACATGAAGGCCATCGTGAGCGGCGACATCGGCTGCTACACGCTCGGTGCGACGGCGCCCCTGAGCGCCGTGCACTCCACGATCGACATGGGCGCTTCGCTTTCCGTGGCCCACGGCCTCGAGCTCGCCGACGTCCCCGCGCGCAACAAGCGTCCCGTCGTCGGCGTCATCGGCGACAGTACCTTCGCCCATTCCGGCATCACGAGCCTGCTCGGCACCATCTACAACGCCGGGGCCGGCACGCTGTGCATACTCGACAATCGCACGACGGCCATGACCGGTTGCCAGGGAAACCCCTGCAACGGCATCACCTTGCACGAGCAGGTGCGCGGCGCAAACCCGCTTGCCGTGCGCGATGGCAAGCGGCTCGACATCGAGGCGCTCTGCCTCGCCCTCGGCGCCGACGAGGTCACGAGTGTCGACGCGCAGGATTACGCCGCGGTCAAGGATGCCCTCAAGGGCGCAACCGCCGCGAGCGACAAGCTCTCGGTGCTCGTGTTCCATAGCCCGTGTCGCCTCATCGACCGCTCCCGTGACGGCGTGGCCGTCGTGGGCGAATGCCGCGCCTGTGGCAAGTGCGTGCGCATCGGCTGTCCCGCCATCGGCACGGACGAGCACGGTCATGCGGTCATCGATCCCGTCCAGTGCATTGGCTGCGGCCAGTGCATCCAGGTATGCCCGTTCGGTTGCATCTCGAAGGAGGGGGAGTGACATGACACAGGCAGAGAAGACAACGACGGTCCTGCTCGTGGGCGTTGGCGGTCAGGGCACCATCCTCGCGGGCGACCTGCTCGCCAAAACCGCGGCTGCCAGCGGCTATGACGTCAAGATTTCCGAGATTCACGGCATGAGCCAGCGTGGTGGCTCCGTTTCCACGGTGGTGCGCTTCGGCAGCGACGTGGCCTCCATGATCTGCGACGAGGGTTGCGCCGACGTCATCGTGAGCTTCGAGGCCATCGAGGCTCTGCGCGCACGCCAGTTCCTCGCCACCGACGGCGGCCGCCTCTTCGTCAACGACGAGGTCATCGAACCGGTGAGCGTCGCCATTGGCGCCGGCAGCATGCCGACAGACATCGACGGTGCACTCGCCCAGCTCGATGCCGTGAAGGTTCCCGCCGGTCGTATCGCACGCGAGGCGGGCAGTCCCAAGTCGACCAACGTCGTGCTCATGGGAGCGCTTTCCACGGCGCTGCCGTTTGCGGCAGACACCTGGCGCGAGGTCATCGCGAAGCGCGTGCCGCCCCGGACCGTGGACGCCAACCTGGCCGCCTTCGATGCGGGCCGCGGATGCGTGGCGTGACGAGGGGCCGCTCCATACCGGCTTCGTCCTTCCTCGCGCTCGTTGCGTTCTCGCTTGCCCTCGTCTCGCTGTTCGCGCTTGCGGGCTGCTTTGGCATGACGCAGCCGCCCCAGGTTGCCGCCCACGTCAACGGCGTTTCCATCAAGGAAGATGACGTCACCGAGTTCATCGAGAGCTTCCGCAGCAAGAACGCGCAGTACGAGACCGATTCCGGTTGGGCCGAATTCCTCAAGTCCAACGGCTACACCTCGGAGT
>CATLBX010000040.1 GCA_949879855.1 uncultured Coriobacteriia bacterium | reverse complement strand
GCGGTGCTCGCAAGGCCGATATCATCGAGACCATCACGAGCGCAGAGTAGCGAAGGGGGCTGAAGTAGCATGGCACACAAGAAAGGCCTCGGATCCAGCCGTAACGGCCGTGATTCTCACGCGCAGCGACTCGGCTGCAAGCGTTTTGCCGGCCAGGTCGTCAACGCGGGCGAGATTCTCGTTCGCCAGCGCGGCACGCACTTCCATCCGGGCGAGAACGTCGGTCGCGGCAAGGACGACACCCTGTTCGCGATGGTTCCCGGCACGGTGAAGTACACCAAGGGTCTCAAGCGTAAGGTTCACGTGATCCCCCAGGCGTAAATGCCATCCGATCACGCAAGGAAAGCCCCGTCGCCATTTGGCGGCGGGGCTTTTGTGTAGCTGCTCTGAACTGTGGCTAGGAGCGGGGGGCTTTGATAGAATCTATGCTTTAAGACTCACCTTGAAGGGGCTGGTTTTTACATGTGCGGAATCGTTGGATATACCGGCACTGCTCCCGTACGCGACATATTGCTCGAAGGGCTGCGCAAGCTCGAATACCGTGGCTACGATTCGGCTGGCATTGCCGTCGAGACGAACGACAAGATCAGCATTGTGCGCCGCGTGGGCAAGGTCGCCGAGCTCGCAGGGGCGGTCGAGGACTGGGATGTCACGTCGACCTGCGGCATTGGCCACACGCGTTGGGCGACCCATGGCCGTCCTACCGAGTCAAACGCCCATCCCCATTCGGATTGTTCGGGCAAGGTTGCCATCGTCCATAACGGCATCATCGAGAACTTCGTGCAATTGCGCGACGTGCTCGAATCGGAAGGGCACGTCTTCAAGAGCGAGACGGACACCGAAATCATCGCCCATCTTGTCGAGAAGTACTACGAGGGCGATCTCGTCGATGCCCTCGCTCGCACGACGGAGGTCCTGCAGGGTGCCTATGGCCTTGCCGTCATGCACGTTGACCATCCGGGCGAAATCGCGGTGACGCGCAAGGACAGCCCCATCGTGGTCGGTTTCTCCGAGGGCGACGAGCCTGCCTCCCTCGTGGCCAGCGACATCGTCGCCATCATGGACTTCACACGTGACGTCGTCTTCCTGGAGGACGGGCAGTTCGCGTTGCTCAAGCCCGCCGGCATAGACTACTTCAGCGCGCCGGGCACGCCCGCCAATCTCGAGACCACGCACATCGACTGGGACGCCCAGGATGCCGAGCGTGGTGGATTTCCCGACTTCATGCTCAAGGAGATCTACGAGCAGCCCCGTGCCGTGCGCGACACCATCAGCGGAGCCGTCAAGAACGGATACGTGCTCTTCGACAGCCTCGCCCTCGACGACGACGATATCGACGCCATCGACAACGTCTACATCATCGGTTGCGGCACGAGCTATCACGCCGGCCTCGTCGCCCGCGACCTCATCGAGCGCTGGGCGCGCATCCCGACCACAGTCGAGGTGGCAAGCGAGTTTCGCTACCGCAATCCCATCGTCTCGTCTTCCACGCTCGTGATCGCCGTCTCCCAGTCCGGCGAGACGGCTGACACGCTGGCCGCCGTGCGCATCGCCCGTTCCAAGGGCGCGCGCGTCTTCGCCATCACCAACTGCGTGGGCAGCCGCATCACGCGCGAGTCCGACGGCACGCTCTACGTCAAGGCCAACATGGAGATTTCCGTCGCGGCCACCAAGTCCTTCCTCGCCCAGATTTCCTGCCTGGCGCTCATCGCGATGTTCCTCGGGCAGAAGAAGGGGCGCCTGACGACGCGCCAGGTCAAGTCGCTGTACTACGAGCTGCGCGAGACGCCCTCCCAGATTGAGGACATCCTGCAGGACACCTCCGTGATCGAGGAGGCGGCCAAGGAGGTCGCGAAGGCCCATTCGGTCATGTACGTTGGCCGTGGCATCGGCTCTCCCATCTGCAAGGAAGGCGCACTCAAGCTCAAGGAAATCAGCTACCTCCACGCCGAGGCCTATCCGGCCGGAGAGCTCAAGCACGGCCCCATTGCGTTGCTGGACGAGAACGTTCCCGTCGTCGCCGTGGTGACCGAGTCTCCCACGCGCATGCAGACGCTCAGCAATGTGCAGGAGATTCTGGCGCGCGGCTCGCGCGTCGTCGCCGTGGCAACCGAAGGCGACGAGGAAGTCGCCGATGTCGCCGACTACGTGTTCTACATCCCGCGCATCGCCGACTGGTGTACGGCCCTCACGGCAAGCGTTCCGCTGCAGCTCTTCGCACGCTACATCGCTCTCGAGCGTGGCTGTGACGTCGACAAGCCGCGCAACCTCGCGAAGTCGGTGACCGTGGAATGACGGCTGCCGCAGCTGAGTCGCCCTCGACGGGGCTCGGGGTGGACATTGTCGAGATCGATCGCATGGACAAGATACTCCAGCGGTCGCCTCGCTTCGCGTACCGCGTCTTCACCGATGGCGAACGCGCCTATTGCGAGGGTCACCATCGTCCCGCCGTGCGCTACGCGACCCATTTCGCCGCGAAGGAGGCCGTCCTCAAGGCGCTCGGCACGGGCTTTGGTGATGGCATCGCCTTCACCGACGTCGAGGTCACGCACGATGACAAGGGCAAGCCGCTTGCGCTGCTGCATGGTCGTGCCCGCGCCATCGCCGACTCGCTCGGCATCCTCGAGATTCCCCTCTCGCTTTCCCGCACCAACGAGACGGCCGTTGCCAACGCCATAGCGGTCACGGCGGCTACACGCCCCGTGGTCGAGGAGAAGACGACGCCGGCCCAGGAGCTCGCGATGCGCTTCAGGGAACTGCGCAGCATGCTCGACGATCTGGAGCAGGATATGGACCAGGTGGTCGGGGAAGCGGACGGCATCCATGAGTGAGCCGTTGGCACTGATGCTCTCGGAGCGCGACATCAGGGCGCTCGTCCCGTATCCTGCCCGTGACGCGAACAAGTACACGCGGGGCACGGTGGGTGTTGTGGGTGGAAGCGCTCCGTATTCGGGGGCGCCCATCTTGGCAGCCCGTGCCGCCGCATGCTGCGGGGCGGGTTACGTGCGACTCGCCACCACCCGCGATGCCGCCGCTTGCGCCCATGCCCATCTCGTCTCGATTCCCGTGTCCGCCTGCGAGCAGGGCATCGAGGGTACGCTCTGCGCGACATCCCTCATCCAGGCACGCGAGGACTTGGCCAAGAGCCAGGTCATCCTCATCGGGCCGGGCATGGGGGCGACAGACGACGCCGAGCGTTTCATGGCGTCCCTCGAACAGGACCGCCCCAGGGTCTTCGATGCCGACGCGCTCAACCTCATCGCGCGCAATCGCGCCCTGCTCGAGATGCCGGCCCGTCATCCGCGTATCCTCACGCCGCACGAGGGCGAGGCCGCGCGCCTGCTTGGCCGCAAGGTCGCAAACCGCAACGAGGACGCGCTCTTGCTCGCGCGCGACTACGAAGCCACGGTTGTCCTCAAAGGCCCCGAGACGCTCATCGCGAGGCCGGCGGGAGAGCTGCGCGTCGTCGCCGAAGGCGGCCCGGAGCTTGCCAAGGCCGGTACCGGCGATGTGCTCGGTGGCATGATCGCCGCGTTTCTCGCCCAGGGCCTCGATGCGTTCGATGCCGCCACGCTCGCGGTGTTCGTCCACGGTCGGGCGGGAAGGGCCGCTGCACGCGAATTGAGCGTCCACGCGGTGATGCCTGAGGATATAATCTGTAAAATTGGTCCGGTTCTCTTAGGTTTGGAGGCTGAGGACGTCTCGTGAGCACGAACGAGGTCAACTACTTCGGTGCGCATCCCCGCGTTGGGGGATTGTCCTCCGAAGACACGACAAACGAGCACGAGCACATCGATCGCGAGAAGCTCAAGCTCAAGGAATGCTATACCCGTGAGAACGTTCCGCGTGGCGCATGGGTCGAGGTCGACCTGAACGCCATCGCGCATAACATCCGCGTCATTCGCAAACGCGTCGGGCTCGAACGCCAGATCATGGCCATCGTCAAGGCGGACGGATACGGCCATGGATCCGTGCATGTCGCCCGCACCGCGCTCAAGGCAGGCGTCGACCAGCTGGCCGTCTCCTCGGTCGAGGAGGGCGTCGAGCTACGCGAGCATGGCATCGAGGCTCCCATCTTGGTCCTCTCGCAACCGCCCATGCGCGCCATACCCTACGTTTTGGCCTACGACCTCATACCCACGGTCATCACCGAGGAGTTCGCCCTTGCCCTGGGCGAGGAGGCCGATCTCAACGGCATGGTCGCCAAGTACCACCTCGCCATCGACACGGGCATGAACCGCATCGGCATCTTCTACCTGGACGTGGTCGATTTCCTGCAGTCCATCAACTTCCACCGGGGCCTCGAGCTCGCGGGTGTCTTCACGCACTTCGCGACTGCCGACGACGAGAGTGACTGGGATTTCCGGATGCAGTTG
Source organism: uncultured Coriobacteriia bacterium (assembly GCA_949879855.1). Lineage (GTDB taxonomy): Bacteria > Actinomycetota > Coriobacteriia > Coriobacteriales > QAMH01 > QAMH01. Next base: position 7,571 of record CATLBX010000040.1, on the reverse strand, counting down.
CAGCGTTTCAACGAGGCGTTGCAGCTCATGCGTAACGCGCGCATCGATTACGGTCTGGCCCACAGCGCCAACTCGGCGGCAACCCAGCGTTACCCCGAGAGCTACTTCGACATGGTGCGCGTGGGCATCACGATGTACGGCCTTGCCCCGGGACCCGTCCTGCGCGACAGCGACGACCTGCGTCCGGCCATGTCGGTCAAGGCCCAGATCATCCAGGTGCGAGAGCCCCAGATGGGCGAGGGCGTGTCCTATGGCTTCAACTATCGCGTGGCAAAGCCCGTGCAGATTGCCACGGTGCCCATCGGCTATGCCGATGGCGTGCGTCGTAGCCTGTCGGGTCGCATGCGCGTGCTGTACAAGGGCCGTCCGTGCCGGCAAGTCGGCAACATCTGCATGGACATGATGATGATCGAGATCCCGTTCGACACGTCGATCGGGAAGGCGCAGATTGGCGACGAGATTGTGATCTTGGGCCAGCAGGGCGATTACGAGATCACCGCCGACATGATGGCTGACGAAATCGATACCATCAACTACGAGCTCATCTGCATGTTCGGCGCGCGCCTTCCGCGCATCTACGTGTAGCTTTGGGCGAGAGGACGCGTGATGGCCATGGCACAACCGGTTACAGACCTGGACGACCACATCCACAAGTCACTGGACGAGGCGCTGGCGGGCATCGAGACCTGCCACAAGTGCGCGCTCGGCGAGACGCGCACCAACGTCGTGCCGGGTGCCGGCAATCCCCGTGCCAAGGTGATGTTCATCGGCGAGGCTCCGGGCAAGAACGAGGACCTGCAAGGCGAGCCCTTCGTGGGCGCTGCCGGCAAGCTGCTCAACCAGATGCTCGAGCGCATAGGCCTTGCCCGCGAGGACATCTACATCGCCAACATCCTCAAGTGCCGTCCGCCCGGCAACCGCGACCCCAGGCCCGAGGAAATCGAGGTGTGCACGCCCTGGTTGCGCGAGCAGGTCAAGGCGGTGCATCCGACGGTCCTCGTGACCATGGGCAATTTCTCGACCAAGTTCATCTTGCAGACGAACACCGGCATCACGCGGCTGCGGGGCAAGATTCACGTCACGGGTCCGTTCAGGGTCATCCCGACCTTCCATCCCGCGGCAGCCATATACGATCGCAGCAAGATTGGGGCCATCGAGCAAGACTTCGACCTCATCAAGTTGCTGCTCGATACGGACGACGAACGTGACAAGGCACGTTCCGAGGAGGCGAACACCGATTGATTCACTGTCGATGTAATTCCGTTGAGGAGACCATGGGGCTGGGAGAGGCGCTCGCCGGGCTCATGGAGATGAACGACTGCGTCGTGCTGAGCGGAGACCTCGGCGCGGGCAAGACCCAGTTTGCCAAGGGCTTCGCCGCCGGTCTCGGCGTTGACGACGATATCACGAGCCCGACCTTCAACATCCTGTTCGAATATGTCGGAGACGAGCTCCCGTTACTGCATTTCGACCTCTACCGGCTCGACGAGGAAGACGAGCTCACCGACATCGACTTCTTCGGCCTGCTCGAAAGCGGCGGCGTCTGCCTGATCGAGTGGGGCGAGAAGTTCGCCGCGGCCATGCCCGACGAACGCGTCGACGTCCAGATTACCGTTGCCGATGATGAGGTCCGCGAGGTCGCCATTACGGGCCGCGGCTCGCGGGGCTCGGCCGTCGAGGCAGCGCTTGCAAAGATTCACGACGCTGCGCTCTAGCGATTTCACGGTACAATAGCCAGTCATGCAGCAGAGAGATCCATATTCAGTGCTCGGCGTGCCTTCCGGAGCCTCGAAGGAAGAGGTGACCAAGGCCTACCGAAAGCTTGCCAAGAAGTACCACCCGGACCTCAATCCCGGCGACGAGCAAGCGGCCAAGAAGATGGCCGAGATCAACGCTGCCTACGACTCCATCATGAACGGCACGCCCTATGGTCCGCGCGCAAGCGCGGGCAGTCCCTATGGCAACCAGGGCCCGACGGGCAATCCGTACGGGGGATACGGCAGCGGTCCGAGCGGCCAGGGCGGCCAGCAGCAAGGCGGCTGGTACTACGGTCCGTTTACCGGCGGTGGCCAGCAGCAGGGCGGCGGCCAATACTACGATCCCTTCGAGGAGATGTTTCGCCAGTGGCAGCAGGCGACCGATTCGGACGCCTATCGCGAGGCGCGCGAGGAGCAGCAGCGCCAGCAGCGCGAGCAGGCGCGTAACACGGCGAACGGCTGCTTCAGGTGGGTCATGCTCATCCTCATCATCAACCTCGCCCTCAACATCTTCATGGGTGGGTGCTCGGCATGGCGCAACTCGCTGTTCTTCACCAATCAGGGAACTCCGTCAAAGGAACAGGCAGCTCCCCTCAATCCCAGCGGCGAGTCGACGGATGCGGGATCGTCATCGACATCATCGAGTAGCTCGGCATCCATGCCCCAGCGTCCCTATTCGTTCAACGTGGATCGTGTCAGCGCCGTTACCTACACGGTCGACGTCCCGCTCGAATAGCGCGGCACGCGAGGCTCGGCCATGTTCTTCCAGAGCAAGAAAAACGAGGACACCCGTCAGGAGATGAAGCTGCGTACGGCCGCGTACGCGCTCATCATCATAGCCGCGATCGTGCTCGGCAGCGGAATCTTCATGTTCGCGGCTCACGAGAGCGGCCTGCTCAAGACGACGGGAACCTATACGACGACGCGGCTCACTCCCGGCAGCTACTCCAACACCGTCGAGTGCTCGGGCAGCGTCATGCCAATCCGCGTGACGGACGTGAGCACGAAGACGAAGGGCACGGTCACAGCCGTGTATGTGAAAGACGGCCAGTACGTGAAGCAGGGCACCGTGCTGTTCGAAATGCAAGACGGTGCCGACGAGCCGCAGGCCATCACCGCGAGCGTCTCGGGGACGGTGACCAATCTCAACGTCGTGGTTGGCATGACGAGCGACCAGCTCGCGCAGTCCGGCCCGGCCATGCAGATCGCGGACATGAACGTGCTCATCGGCGTCGTGCAGGCTCCGGAGTACGTTTCCGTGCTCCTCGAGGCGGGCCAGTACGTGAGCATCACCTCGACGGCGACGCCCGACGTTCGCTACCAGGGCATGCTCACGGGCTTCTCGAAGAATCCGTCCTCGTCATCTTTGACCAGCAGCGGACAGGCGCTCTATGATGCGTCCATCATGTTCGACGATTCCGGTGCGCTCAAGGTGGGCGACCCCATCGTGGCCCAGATGCGCATCGATGACTATGGCCAGGTGTTCTACGTTCCCGCCAACGCCGTGCGCGAGGTCGATGGCGTGGCCTATGTCGACATCGTGCGTGCGAACGGCACCATCGAGCAGCATCAGATCGAGCTTCTGGGCACGAGCGAAGACGGCAGCAAGATCGTCAAGGGAAACATGCTGACGAGCGAGACGACCATACGGGCCGATTTGAGCGAGTAGGAGTGAGCATGCGGGTTTTGGCACTCGATACCGCAAGCGCGCAGGTGGTCCTGGCGTTGGCAGACTTTGACGAGGCGAATGCGCGGGCGACCTTGCTCGCATCACGACAAGTCGATGCGCCGCGTCAGGCAAACCAGGTGCTCCTCGCCCATGCCGGCCAGCTCCTCGACGGGCTCCAGATGGACGTGGGGAATGTCGATGCCGTCGTCGTGGGACGTGGCCCCGGCTCGTTCACGGGCGTGCGCATTGGCGTGGCGACCGCCAAGGGCCTTGCCTGTGGCCTCGCGGCACCCCTGTACGGCGTCTCCACGCTCGACGCGGTGGCGTGGCGCGCTTGGCACGCGGGCGTGCGTGGCAGGCTCGGGGTGGTGGCCGACGCGATGCGCAAGGAAGTGTACCCCGTGCGCTACGTGCTCGACGATGCGGGTGTGACGCGTCTGGAACCCGATACGGTCGCCAAGCCGGCGCAAGTCGCGCAGATTTGGGCCCAGGAGGAGGACACCCTCATGCTCACGGGCGATGGCCTCGTGAAGTACGCCGAGCTCTTCGAGGGTGCGCCGTTCGCGTTTGCGTCCGATGAGCTGTGGCTGCCCGACGGCCAGGGTCTCGTCAGCGCCTTTGCGCAGGCCTTTGCGGCAGGCGATGCCGGGTCGGGCGATGCTGCGGCACTCGTGCCTGTGTACACGCGGCTTTCCGATGCCGAGGAAAACGAGCAAGCGCGTCTTGCCAAGATGACCGATCCACACGATGCCGAGAAGCGCGAGCGCCTGCGACGCGAGATCGAGCGCACCGATCGCGAGATGCGCATCTCGCAGCCGCGTAGCAAGGGCGCATCGCGTGGTGAACATGAGGGCCCCTTCATTCTCGCGATCGAGAGCTCGTGTGATGAGACGGCCGCCGCCGTCATCGATGGCAAGCGCGACATACTCTCGGACTGCATCGCAAGTCAGATTGACTTTCACCAGCGCTTCGGGGGCGTCGTTCCCGAGATTGCGTCGCGCAAGCACACCGAGGCCATCGTGCCCACGGTCATGTACACGATGGAGCAGGCAGGCCTTCGCTTCGATGACCTTTCCGCCGTCGCGTGCACCGTCGGTCCAGGCCTCGTGGGCGCGCTCGTCGTGGGCGTGGCCTTTGCCAAGGGGCTGTGCTTCGCGACGGGATTGCCCTTCGTCGGCGTGAACCACCTCGAGGGGCATCTGTACGCCAACCGCTATGTCGATCCGACGCTCGAGCCACCCTTCGTCGCCCTGCTTGTGAGCGGTGGGCACACGATGCTCGTGCATGTGAAGGATTGGGGCGACTATGCAGTGCTCGGAAGTACGCTCGCCGATGCCGTGGGCGAGGCGTTCGACAAGGTTGCCAAGGCACTCGAGTTGGGCTATCCCGGTGGTCCCGTGCTGAGTGGGTATGCACGGAAGGGCGATGCCAGGGCCATCGACTTTCCGCGCGCGATGATGCACAGCGGTGATTTGCAGTTCTCGCTCTCGGGTCTCAAGACGGCCGTCATCACCTACATCAACGAGCAGAACAGGGCGGGCATGGGCATCGACGTTCCCGATCTCGCGGCGAGCTTCACCGCCGCCATCGTCGACGTGCTCGTGGCAAAGTCGCTTGATGCCTGCGGACGGGCCGACGTGGACACACTCTGCATCGGAGGTGGCGTGGCGGCCAATCCCGATTTGCGCGAGGCGCTCGTGAACGAGCTGGGCAAGCACGGCATCCGCGTCATCATGCCCGAGCTCTCCGATTGCGCCGACAACGCCTCGATGATTGCCTCTGTGGGTCTCGACCTCTACGAGGAGGGAGAGCGCACCCCGCTTGACACCGACCCGATGGCGCACATGCCGCTGCGGTCGAAAGAATAACGAGGACGGGCGAAGCGCAACGAAGGGACGGTCCCAATGTGCCGGTAAAAGCGACACATTGGGACCGTCCCTTCGTTGCGCAAGCGCGAAAATGTGACAGGTGTCAGGCACCTGTCACATGGCACAAAATCTAAGTGTCGTATTAGTAGATAATTTCTTACGGAACGTTGACAAGGGTATGAATGCCCACGTCGCGCGGGTACTATGAGGAACGTTATGTACTGACTACCCCGTATTCTAGGAGGCACCAAAGATGAATTTGAAGCCACTGGGCGATCGAGTCATCATCAAGCAGGACGAGGCGGAGGAGACCACTGCCTCTGGCCTGATCCTCACGAGCAACTCCAAGGAAAAGCCCCAGCGCGGCAAGGTCATCGCCGTGGGTGAGGGCAAGTACGATCACGGCACGCTCATTCCGGTCCCCGTCAAGCCCGGTGACACCGTCATCTACGGCAAGTACGGCGGGCAGGACATTACCGGCGACGATGGCGAGGAATACGTCATCCTCCGCGCCGACGACCTGTACGCAGTTATCGGCTAGACATCACATTTGAAGGGAATGATTACCAATGGCCGCTAAGAACATTAGCTTCGATTCCGATGCGCGCAGCGCCCTTGCCGCCGGCGCATCCAAGCTCGCCAATGCCGTCAAGGTCACGCTTGGTCCCAAGGGCCGCTACGTTGCCTGCGAGCGCAGCTTCGGCGCCCCGCTCATCACCAACGACGGCGTGACCGTCGCCAAGGAGATCGAGCTCGAGGACAAGGTCGAGAACATGGGCGCCCAGCTCATCCGCGAGGCCGCCGTCAAGACCAACGACGTTGCCGGTGACGGCACCACCACCGCCACGCTGCTGGCAGACGTCATGATTCGCGACGGTCTCAAGAACGTGACCGCCGGCGCCAACCCCATCGCCATCCGTTCGGGCATGAACAAGGCTGTCGAGGCCCTGGTCGAGAAGATCAAGAAGGACGCCAAGGAGGTCAAGACCTTCGACGAGATCAAGAACGTCGGCGCCATCTCCGCAGGCGATCCGCAGATTGGCGAGAAGATTGCCGACGCCATGGAGAAGGTCGGCAAGGACGGCGTCATCACCGTCGAGGATTCCAACACCTTTGGCATCGACATCGACATCGTCGAGGGCATGGAGTTCGACAAGGGCTACCTGAGCCCCTACATGGTCAACAACACCGAGACCATGAAGGCCGAGCTCGCCAATCCCTACATCCTCATTACCGACCAGAAGATCTCCACCATCCAGGACATCCTGCCGCTGCTCGAGGGCATCATGCAGTCCGGCAAGCCGCTTCTCATCATCGCCGAGGACGTCGAGAGCGAAGCCTTGGCGACGCTCGTCCTCAACAAGATCCGCGGCACGCTCAACGTCGTTGCCGTCAAGGCCCCCGGCTTTGGTGACCGTCGCAAGCGCATGCTCGAGGACATCGCCATCGTCACCGGCGGCCAGCCCATCATGGAGGAGCTTGGCGTCGCGCTTCCCGACGTCACGCTCGACATGCTCGGTACCGCCAAGAGCGTCAAGGTGACCAAGGACGCCACGACCATCGTCGACGGCGCCGGCAAGAAGGCTGACATCGACGAGCGCGTCAGGACCATCGATGCGCAGATCGAGGAGACCACGTCCGACTTCGACCGCGAGAAGCTTCAGGAGCGTAAGGCCAAGCTTTCCGGTGGCGTTGCCGTCATCAAGGTCGGCGCTGCGACCGAAGCCGAACTCAAGGAGACCAAGTCGCGTATCGACGACGCGCTGCAGGCCACGCACGCTGCCGTCGAGGAGGGTATCGTCGCCGGTGGTGGCGCTGCTCTCATCGATGCCATGACCGTCCTCGACGATCTCAAGGCAAACGACGGTGACGAGCAGGTCGGCATCAACATCGTGTCCAAGGCCTGCGAGGCCCCCATGCGTGCCATCGCAGAGAACTCCGGTTTCGAGGGCTCCGTCGTCATCGACAAGATCAAGAACTCCAAGACCGGTTACGGCCTCAACGCCGCGACGGGCGAGTACGGCAAGATGATCGACATGGGCGTCATCGACCCGGTCAAGGTCGTCCGCTCCGCGCTGCAGAACGCCACCTCCGTGGCGACCATGCTGCTCATCACGGCAGCCACCGTGTCCGACGTTCCCAAGGACGGTCCGGACATGGCCGAGATGGCCGCAGCCATGCAGGGCGCCGGCGGCATGATGTAGCTCGCGCATCCCATAGCGACTCGAAGGGCCCGCAATCGCGGGCCCTTTTTGTAAATGAGACAAGTGCACAGGG
>CATLBX010000039.1 GCA_949879855.1 uncultured Coriobacteriia bacterium | reverse complement strand
CGTTGAGACGGAGCCTACTTCTCGGCGGCCTTGCGCTTCTCCCACTCCTCGAGGGCGATGTTGACGATTTCCTTGTTGGCGCAGACGGTCCACGTGGGCTCGCCCACGACGTCCTGCTGAACGGCCATGCCGTCGACGCCGAGAAGGACCTCGGGGTCGCCGTCCTCCGGGATAACCTTGACCTTGGCCTTCAGGTTGCCCGGATTGAAAACGGAGGTGTCGATGCCCGTGGCGGCATCATACTCGTGAGACTCGACAGTAAGCATAATTCTCTCCTCCGTTATATGCGTGACCAACACCGCGAGTATAGGAGGAATGCCGGGCATATAGAAAATGCCATTTCAAAGGGTGTTTCATTCTGGACTGGCATAGGGCACGGTACGAGCGCAGGCGTCTCGAAAGGGACGAGAGACAGCGCTGCGGTGGAGTGAGGATGAGTCCGGGCGCCCGAATCAGGGGGGGGGAGGCGCCCGGACGAAGAGGGAAATGGAGGCAAACCCAAGAGGGAGGGGTCGGAGTAACTCTGGCTGGCAAACATCCTTTTCCCACAAAAGATGGTATCCAAGCGGGATGGAAAAGGTGAAATTGCGATTTTGAAGAGCGCGAATACGCGGCGGGAATATCGGGCATGCGACACCGGCGGGGCTCGGGGTGACAGCCGGGGGACAGACCGTTGGTGACAGCCGGGGGACAGACCCTTGGTGACAGCCGGGGGACAGACCCTTGGCATTTCGACCGAATGCCGCGGAGCGCCTGGGGCGAGATTTCTCGACTGCGCTCACTGCGTTCGCTTCGCTCGAAATGACAGAGGTATTCGAGGGTCTGTCCCCTTATTGTCACCGGCGGGCTCTAGAGTTCGACGGCGGCATCGAAGGCGCTCATGTTCGCCGAGAAGATATTACCCGTCTGGCGCGCGTCACCCACGACCGTGACCTGCGGCATCATCTCGACGAAGCTCTGCACGAGCTCCCTGTTCGGACGCAGACCACATGCCATGACCACGGTATCGGCCGGAATCTCGAACTCCTCGCCGCCGCGTACGTAGACGACGCTGTCCGCGCGGATCTCCTTCGCCATGGCCTCGTCGACGAGTCGCACGCCGTAACGATCGCGCAGTTCGATGAGACCGCTGCGTAGCTCGTTCATGACCTCGCGCCACAGTTTGTCTTCCGGTAGCGCATCGATGGCGGTGACCTCGTGGCCCTCGTAGGCGAGCTGGATGCCGCACTCGAGCGCCGAGAAGCCGCCACCCACGATCACGACGCGCTTGCCGACGGGCTTAGTGCCCAGGTCGGCATCCGTCACCGAGATGACGTTGCCGCCATCGGCACCGGGTATGGGCGGGCAGATGTGCTCGCCACCGATGGCGACGATGACCTCGTCGGGATTCTCGGCCATGACGAGTTCGGGCGTGGCCTCGACGCCAAGGCGAATGTCCGCGCCGCATTCGAGCGTCGCGCGCCGGTCCCAGGCAAGGTAGCGCTTATGGTAGGGCTCCTTGCAGAAGAGCACCGACGCCTCCTTGAGGCGACCACCCAGCTCCTCCTCGCGTTCGAAGAGCACGACGTCATGGCCGCGCCTCACGGCCGTCTGCGCCGCCATCATGCCAGCCGGCCCACCACCGATGATGATGACCTTCTTCCTGACACGCGCCTCGGGAACCTCGCGGTAGTAGAGCTCGCGACCCAATTGCGGGTTGACCGAGCACCGCACGCCGCCACCCACGGCGGGACGCGACGCGCACTCGATGCAGCGCAGGCAGGGACGGATGGTGTCCTCCTCGCCACGGTAGGCCTTGTTGACGAGGTCCATGTCGGCAAGGATGTTGCGCGCGAAGGCGACGATGTCGGCCTTGCCCTCGGCCAGAATCCGCTCGGCCGTCTGGACGTCGGGAATGTTGCCGACGCAGGTGACGGGAATATCGAGCTGGTCGTGCACGATGGCGGTGCGCGGAAGGTTGAGGCAGAGCTCCTGCGGGTAACCGGGCATCATGTACTTGACGTAGACCGGGTCGAAAATCCAGCCACCCGAGAGGTTCGCATCGTCGATATAGGGTTCGGCGGCCTTGAGGAAGGCGATGACCTCCTCGAGCGAAGTGCCACCTTCGACGTACTCGTTCTGGCTGATGCGAAAGTCGATGGCCATCTGGTCGCCGACGGCCTCGCGCACGGCCTTCACGAGCTTGAGCGGAAAGCGCATGCGGTTCTCGAAGGAGCCACCGTACTCGTCGGTGCACTGGTTGGTGAGCGGCGAGAAGAAGGCGCTCACGAAATTGCCGTGCGCACCGTGGATGAGCACCATGTCGAAGCCGGCATCGCGCAGACGCACGGCCGCCTTGCAGAACAGGTCGATGACCTCGTCCATCTGCTCCTCGGTGACTTCCTCGAAGAGGTCGGGGTCCATGTCGGGCGTGAGCCACGGTACCCAGGCCTTGCGGCCGGCAAGGGCGTTGGGCTGGGCGATGCGGCCGGCATGCAGGATCTCGCACGATATGGCCGCGCCGTAGCGGTGCACCTCCTCGGCGAGGCGATGCAAGCCGGGAATGTCCTCGTCCTTGCAGACCGACAGGCTTCCGAAGAAGTCCCGGGCGCGACCCTGGTCGACCGGCGAGGCGCCGATGGTCACCATCCCGACGCCGCTTCGGGCCTGCGCGCCCAGAAACTGCACGAGCGCTTCGGTGACCTGGCCGTCGACGACGCCCGCGTGGCCCGAGACAACCGGCGAGAAAACCAGGCGGTTCTTCAGCTCGAAGTTGCGAATCCTAATCGGCGTGAAGATGTGGGGAAAATCGTTGAAACTCGGCATGCTCCTACTCCTCAATTCTACGACGTTGGCGATAGGGGGACAGACCCTTCGGCTCCAAATGACGCGCGGCCCGATGCGCAGGGGTCTGTCCCCTCTTTATCATCAGCAGCGCTTGTCATTTCGACCGGAGGCGCGAAGCGCCGGAGTGGAGAAATCTCCTCCGTCGCTGCCAATGAAACGTGAGGATCGAGATTTCTCGACTCCGCTCACTACGCTCGCTTCGCTCGAAATGACAGTGGGGGCCAAGGGGTCTGTCCCCTGATTGTCAGAACGTCAGGCCGACGCACATGGTGCCGCCATCGTGATTGGCGACGACGCCCGTGATCTGGGCCGCCGCCGGTGATGACAGGAAGACCGCCAGCGCGCCGATCTCGAGCGGCTCGCCGAAGCGGTGCATCGGCATGGTCTCGTCGATGAACTCGGTGATGGACGGCGGCAGGCCCGCATCCAGATCGGAATGCGTGGGGCCGGGCGCGATCGAGTTGACGCGGATACCGTAATCGCCCATGACGATGGCCAGATGCCTCGTCAGGTGGTCGAGCGCCGCCTTCGACGCGTTGTACGAGGGCATAGGATGCGAACGTGGGTCTCCGATGGCCTGGCCGCCGATGGACGAGATGTTGATGATCTCTCCCCCGCGCCCCTCGTCCATCATCCACTGGCCGAAGACCTGGATCATTGCCGCGACGCCATCGAGGTTGACGTTCATGACGCGCTTGAACTCCTCCATGCGCTCGTCGTCGAAGACGCCCTTTTTGCCGTCGATGCCGGCGTTGTTCACGAGCACGTCGATGTGATCGAAGCGCTCGGCGACGGCGTCCTTGGCCGCCAGCACGTCATCGAAATCGCCGACGTCGCACTTGACGGCGAAGCTCTCGACACCGAGCTCGGCAATCTCGGCCGCAGCCTTCTTGCCGCTCTCCTCGTTGCGGCACAGAATCGCGACGTTGGCACCGCACTCGGCGAACGCCTGGGCGATGCCGCGACCCAGCCCGCGGTTGCCGCCCGTGACGACGACGTTGTATCCCTCGACCGAGAAGGCACCCTTCATGGTCGTTATGGGATCGATTACCAGTTTCTGCATGTTTGCTCCTCTCCTTGCAACTGAGGGTCTGTCCCCCTGTTGCCGCGTAACTCACTTTTGTCATTTCGACTGGAGGCGCGAAGCGCCGGAATGGAGAAATCTCCTCCGTCGCTTCCGATGGAACGTGAAGGTCGAGATTTCGCGACTCCGCTCACTTCGTTCGCTTCGCTCGAAATGACAGTGGGGGACAAGGGTCTGTCCCCCGATTGCCACCCGCGGCGACGCGAGGGGGTCTGTCCCCTTATTGTCAGCCGGCGGGTTTACACCTCCATGGCGGCATCGAAGCCGCTGTGATTCGCCCTCTTGATGGTGCCGATGTCCGCGCAGTCGCCCACGACATAGGTCTCGGGAATGAGTTCGCGGAACTGGTCGGGCGCAACGGGCCTGATGCCCATGGCGTTGACCACGTAGTCGGCCGGAATCGTCTCGCGACGCCAGTCCCTGTCCTGCACGTGCACGCCCTCGTCATCGATGGCCTCGACGTTGCGGTCGTCGAGAATGCGCACGCCGTACTCCTCGAGCAGCGCCATGAGCATGCCGCGCGTGATGTGGATCATGCCCCCGGCAAACCTGTCGAGCGGCACGCGGTCGACGAGCGTGACCTCGCAGCCCTCCATGGCCAGCGCCAAAGCCGACTCGCAGCCACTCGCGCCGCCACCGCAGACGACGACTCTGCCGCTCACCTTCTTGCGACCGGAATCGACATCGCGCACGCCGTAGACGTTATCGCGGTCGAGGCCGGGAACGGGAGGATTGACCGGCATCGAGCCGAGGGCGACGATGAGCGCGTCGGGGTTCTCGGCCATGACAAGCTCGGGGGTCGCCTCGGTGTTGAGGCGCACGTCGGCACCGCATTCCATCGTCTGCTTGGCATCCCAATCCGTGTACCTCAGCAAATCGCCCTTGAACGGGAGCTTGTTGATGTCGTTGAGCGCGCCGCCGAGCGATGCGGACTTCTCGAAGAGCACGACCTCGTGGCCGCGCCTGATAGCCGTCTGCGCCGCCATCATGCCAGCGGGGCCGCCACCGATGATGACGACCTTCTTGCTTTTGGCTGCGGGCAGAATCTCCCAGTAGCGATAGCCGCGTCCGAGCTGCGGATTGATGGCGCAGGACATGTGGTTGCCGCCGCCCGCCGCGCACGAGTGGCAACGCAGGCACGGGCGCACCGTCTCGGGCTCACCGCGATAGGACTTCTTGAGGATCTCGGTGTCGGCCAGCAGCGCGCGGGCGATGTAGCACGCGTCAGCCGCGCCGCTCGCGATGATGTCTTCGGCCTCGTCGATGTTGGTGATGCACCCGACGACGGAAACGGGAATCGCGATGTCCTTGCACTCCTTGACCTTGCGCGACAGCTCGCGGTTGAGGCAGTGGGGCTGGTAGTAGGGCGGCATCGTGAAGAACTGCGCGCGCCAGTCGACAATGAGGCCAGCCGAGATGTTGACCATGTCGAGGTATTCCTGCGCGAGCTTAAGGAACTCGATGACCTCTTCCACCCGCATGCCGCCGTCAACCATCTCGTCGCCGCTGATGCGCATGTCGAGGATGAAGTCGTCGCCGACGGCCTCGCGCACGGCCTCGAGCAGCATCAGCGGGAAGCGGCACCGGTTCTCGAAGCTGCCGCCGAAGTTGTCGGTACGATGATTGGTGAGCGGCGAGAGGAAGGCCGCTATCAGGTTGCCGTGGGCGGCGTGGATGTTCACGCCATCGAACTGGGCCTTCTTGAGGCGCACGGCGCAATCGACGTAATCCGCGATGATGTTCTCCATGTCGCGGAATTCCATCTCCTTGAGGTACGGATACTGCCCGGGAATGGGCAGTGGCGTGGGAGCCAGGCCGTACTCGCTCTGGATGAGCTCGGGGTGCACGCCGCGACCGGCATGGACGAGCTCGACCGATATCTTGGCCCCGTGGCGATGGGCGACCTCGGACAGCAGCACCAGGCCGTTGATGCGGGTGTCCTCGGTGACGTTCAGCTCGGCGGGATAGTCGGGAGCGGTGTCCCAGTTGACCGGGGTTGCGCCCAGCGTGATGAGCGCCGCGCCGGTCCTGGCCTGCTCCTCGACGAAGTCGATGTAGCCTTGCGTGGGCTCGCCGTTGGCGGTCGTGTAGTCCGAGACCATGGGCGAGAAGATGATGCGGTTCTTGAGTACCTGCCTGCCCACCTTGAGCGGCGAGAAGACGTACTCGTAGTCGTTGAATGACGCCATATCCATCCATCCCTTCGGTTGCTCTCCTGTAAAACCCGTCACGCTAGTCGGGGGTCTGTCCCCTTTTTCTCACCTGCGACGTTTGCCATTTCGACCGAGATTTCTCGACTCCGCTCACTTCGTTCGCTTCGCTCGAAATGACAGGGGGGGGAACAAGGGTCTGTCCCCTCATTGCCACCGGGCCGAGAGTCTGTCCCCTCATTGGCACCGTAGCCAAGGGTCTGTCCCCTCATTGGCACCGTAGCCAAGGGTCTGTCCCCCGATTGTCACCTGCGGTGATGCGAGAGGGCCGGGTACGAGACCCGGCCCTTCGCGTAACGCTATTTGCAGATGTACGGTCCGGGGACGAACATCACCTGGTTGGGCTTTTTGTCCATCTCCTTCACGAGCTCGTCGATGGGCCCGTACTTCATGACGGCCGCGAGGCAGTGGTGCACGCAGCTCGGCAGCTTGCCCTGCTGCGTACGCTCGGCGCACAGGTCGCACAGGGTCGTGGGCGTGGGAATCTTGTTCCAGTTCATCGTCTTGGCGTCGACTTCCCAGGGACCCTCGTCGAGCACGCGAATGCCCCAGGTACCGGCCTCGAAGCCGTGCTCCTTCTGGCAAGCGACTTCGCAGGACTGGCAGCCCGTGCAGAACTCGTAGTCAATCAGCAGTCCGTTTCTCATTGGTTTGCCCTCCTATTTATTCAGCTTCTCGACCTTGCAGATGACGCACTTGAACGGCGCGCCGAAGCCGAGCTTGCCGACGAACTTGTGCGGAATGAGCTCGTTGATGTTGCAGCGCCAGACGCCGAACAGATGCGGCTCCTCGCCATCCTCCTCGGGGAACCAGAAGCCGTGCTGGGCATGGACGACGCCTTCCTTCACGATCGGCGTGACCTTCGCCTTGAGCTGGCACTCGCCGAACTCGTTGGCGACCTTGACCCACTCGCCGTCGATGATGCCGAGCTTTTCGGCATCCTTCGGATTCATCTCGAGCAGCGGATCGGGATTGACCTCGCGCAGCAGCGGAATCTGCTTGCCCTCGGAATGGAAGTACGCGTAGGTACGCGCGCCCGTGGTGAGCACGAACGGGTATTCCTCCATGAGTTCGGGCGTGGACACCGGCGAACGCTGCGGCTCCTCGTAGTACGGCAGTGGGTCCTCGCCGAACTGCTTGTACATCGTCGAGTAGAGCTCGACGCGGCCGGTGGGCGTGTTGAATCCCGGCTTGCCGTCGGGGCGCAGCTTGCCCGTCTCGTACTTCTTGTAGCTCACGTTGCGCTGAACGACGACCTTCTCGCGCAGCTCCTCGTAGCTCATGCCGAGGTTGCCCAGGCGGAACTCGCTGCGGAAGTCCTCGAAGTCCTTGAAGCGCTCATAGGTGCCGGGGTTGAGGCGGCAGCCGAGCTCGTACTGGATCTCGAGGTCGCCCTTGGTCTCGCCCACCTTGACGGCGTCGACGACGGCGCCGAGCATGTTGGGCGACGCACCGTAGTGCGTGCCGACCATGGACTGGCGCTCGGCATAGGTCGCGAGCGGCAAGATGACGTCGGCGCAGCACTGGATGGTGGGGGTGATCCAGCAATCGGCCGCGAAGACGAAGTCGAGCTTGACCATGGCGTCATGCCAGCGCTTGGGCTGGGCGGCGCAGGTGCCGGCGAGCAGGTTGGTCGACGCGATGAAACCACCGTGAATCTCGTAGGGCTCGCCCGTCTCCATGGCCTCGAGCGTGAGGTCGGCGTGGGAGTTGAGGACCATGCCCACGTAGGCGGGATACTCGTAGAGGCCGATGATCTTGTTCTGCAGCTCCGGGCCGAGCTCCTTCCAGCCGAAGCCCAAGTCGCCGAGGGAATCGCTCACGTCGCCGAGCAGCTGGCCGCCGGGGATGTCGAGGTTGCCGGTGATGGCCTCGAGCGCGATGATCGTGTGGCCGGACTGGGTGCCGTTGGCCTTCTGGTCGGTGGCCAGGCCCCACAGGATCGCGGCGTTGTCGGCGCAGGCGTACATGCGGGTCGCGCCGTAGATGTCGTCGACGTCCAGATCGCAGATCTCGGCCGCCATCTCGGGAGTCATGGTCTTCACGCGCTCGGCGAGCTGCTCGAAGCCATAGCAGTACTTGTCGACGAAGTCGTGGTCGTAGAGGTCCTCGGAGATGATGATGTTGAGCATCGCCATGCCGAGCGCCGTGTCGGTGCCGGGACGTAGTTGCAGGTGGTAGACCGCGCGCGTGGACAGCCAGTTGGAGCGCGGGTCGATGGAGATGAGCTTGCTGCCGCGCTTCATGACGTCGATGACGGCGTGGCCGAAGAAGCCGTCGCCGTTGGAGGGAAGTGGCTCCTTGCCCCAGGTGATCATGACCTCGGGAATCTTGTACATCGGGTCGTCATAGCGACCGGGCAGGCCGCCCGCGTAGTCCATCTCGGGATAGGTCACGCCCGCGACATAGGTGCCGGCGGCGACGCGCGGGATGTAGCAGGCGTAGCCGGACTGGGTGTAGCAGGCGTTGGGCGTGCCGATCATGGCCGCGCCGTAGGGGCCGCACATGGGGCCACCCTCGCGACCGGTGCCGCCGAAGACGACGATGGACTCGGGGCCGTACTTCTCCTTGAGGCCCTGGATGTTCTCCTCGATGATGTCGTAGGCCTCGTCCCAGGTGATGCGCTCCCACTTGTCCTTGCCGCGGTCCTCCTTGGCGCGCTTCATCGGGTAGATGACGCGGTCGGGGTGATAGGTGAAGTCGGTGAGCGTGAGGCAGCGCATGCACAGGCGGCCCTGGGTGATGGGCTGGTTCTCGTCGCCCTCGACCTTCTCGAGGATGCCGTCCTTGTTCACGTAGAGCTTGACGCCGCAGCCAACCGGATGGCAGCCGGGTGCCGACCAGGCGCAGGCGCGGGTGACGGTGTAGCCGTCCTCCTCGTAGCGCCAGGGCTTGCCCAGGTCGTTCTTGAAGTCCTCGATACCGCTGTCGATTTTCGGTGTCGTAGTCACGTTTCCTTCCCTTCCTCTCTGTTCGTTTGCTTGCTGTGCCCGGCGACAGTACAGATGGCAATCGAGGGTCTGTCCCCTTTTTGCCAGCCGTGCGGGAATCGAGGGTCTGTCCCCTTTTTCCCACCGGGCGAAATTGCTTCCCCCAGACTCCTCCTCCCCTATTCCGGCACGACGAGCTGGCTATAGCGATTCCAGATGGCCCGCATGTCGGTGTCGTAGCTTTCCTCGATGGGCTCGACCTTGCAGATCAAGCACTTATACGGAGCGCCAAAACCCAGCTCGCCCACGTAGAAGTGGGGCATGAGCAGGTTGATGTTGGAGCGCCACACGTCGTAAAGATGCGGTTCCTCGCCGTCTTGCTCCGGAAACCAGAAGCCGTGCTGGGCCATGACGAGACCCGGATACACCGTCTGGGTGACCTTGGCCTTGAGCACGCAGGAGCCGAACGGGTTGCTCACGCGCACCCACTGACCATGCGCGATGCCGAGCTTGAGTGCGTCCTTCGGATTGATCTCGATGAGCGGGTCGGGGTTGATCTCGCGCAGATACGGAATCTGCTTTCCCTCGGAATGGAAGTAGCAATAAGTGCGCGCGCCGGTGGTAAGGACGAAGGGGTACTCCTCCATCTTGTCGGGCGTGGAGACCGGCGAGAGCTGCGGCTCCTCGTAGAAGGGCAGCGGGTCGACCCCGAATTGCCTGAACATCGTCGAGTAGAGCTCGATGCGGCCGGTGGGCGTGTTGAAACCGGGCATGCCGTCGGGACGCAGCTTGCCCGTCTCGTACTTGCGATAGGACAGCGTCTCGGTCTTCTGGTGGACGACCTCCTCACGCAGCTCCTCGAAGGTCGTCTTGCCGTTGAGGCGGTAGTACTCGAGAAACTCGTAGAAGTTCGCGAAGCGACCGAAGTTGACGGGCATGCAGCGGCGGCCGATTTCGTACATGATCTCGGCATCGCCCTTGCCCTCGCCCACGGTGATGGACTTGTTGACGGCGCCCATGGTGATGGGCGACGCGCCATAGTGGCTGTAGACCACGCTGTCGTGCTCGACGGTCGAGGACAGCGGAAGGAAGAGCTCGCAGGTCGCCTGGATGGTGGGCGTGAGCCATACGTCGATACCAAAGCACCACTCGAGATTCTGGTAGGCGTCGTGCCAGCGCTGGGGTTGCGCGCAGTCCGTGCCGGCCAGGCCGTTGCAGTCCTCGAAGCCGGCCATCTTGAACTGGTAGGGCTCGCCCGTCTCGAGGGTGTCGAGCACCATGTCGCAGTGAGCGTTGAGCACGAAGCTCACCATGGCGGGGTAACGCTCGAGGCCCAGGATCTTGCCCTGGAGCTCGGGACCGAGTTCGTTCCAGCCGAAGCCGAGCTCGAGGCCGTCGTTGACGTCGCCCACGAGCTGGCCGCCGGGCACGTCGATGTTGCCGGTGATGGCTTCGAGCGCGAGTATGCAATGACCGGCCTGCATGCCGTTGGACTTCATGTCGATGGCCAGGCCCCAGGCAATCTGGGCGGGCTTGGCCGCGGCGTAGACGCGTGCCGCCTCGGTGATGAGGCCGGCGTCGACGCCCGTGATCTGGGCCGCCTTCTGAGGCGGCATCTCCTTCACGCGCTCGGCGAGCTGCTCGAAGCCGTAGCACCACTTGTCGACGAAGTCGTGATCGTAGAGGTCCTCGGAGATGATGACGTTGAGCATGGCCATGCCCAGTGCCGCATCCGTTCCCGGACGCAAACGCAAGTGCCAGTCGGCACGGGTGGAGGCCCAGTTGACCCGCGGGTCGATGGACATGAGCTTGCTTCCACGGCGCATCATGTCGATGGCGGCGTGGCCGAAGAGGCCATCGCCGTTCGTGGGGAGCGGATCCTTGCCCCAGAAGACGATGAGCTCGGGCAGCGTGAACTCCGGATCGTCGTAGCGCCCGGGCAGGCCGCCCGCGTAGTCCATCTCGGGATAGGCCACACCGGTGACGTAGGTGGTGCCCGCGACACGCGGGATGTAGCACGAGTATCCGCTCAGGGGCTGCGAGGCGTTGGGCGTGCCAAGCGCCGCCTGGGCGTATGCGGGAAGCATGGGACCACCCTCGCGGCCGGTGCCGCCTTGCATGAGGATGGACTCAGCCCCGTAGTTTTCCTTGTAGTAGGCAACCTTCTGGGCGATGGTGTCGAAGGCCTCGTCCCAGGTGATGCGCTCCCAGCGGTTCTTTCCGCGGTCCTCGCGGGCGCGCTTCATGGGGTAGAGCACGCGGTCGGGGTTGTAGACGTAGTCGCGCATGGTGAGGCAACGGACGCAGAGGCGTCCGCCCGTGACGGGATGGTTCTCATCGCCTTCGATTCTGACCAGCTCGCCAGCGGAGTTGACGTAGGTCTTGATGCCGCAGCCGACGGGATGGCATCCCGGAGGAGACCATGCGCAGCCGCGGGTGACGGTCAGGCCGTCTTCTTCGTAGCGCCAGGGTTTGCCGAGATCGGCCGTGCCCTGGCCCTTGAAAAGCTTCATGAGGTACCCCCTTCTTCCTGGGCCTCGTCGGGGCGTGCATCGGAAGGGTCTGTCCCCCGATCGTCATCGCGGGGGTCTGTCCCCTCCTTGTCGGCGGCGTCGGGGCGCAGGCTGTTGGCGCTCGCCATCATGCCGCCCGTGGGAACGAAGGCTTGGTCCCCGCAGTCAACGCAGGTGCCCGTCGATGCATCAACGGTACCGCCGCACTTGAGACAGGGGATGCTCGGCGGGGGCGTGTACAGGGGACTGTTCGGATCGAACTTTCCGCAGCGCCCGCAATTGGTGCACGGATAGCACATCACGTTCGCTCCTTACGTGAGGTCGACGAGCTCGACCCAGTACTCGAGCGTCTTGCCCGCATAGGGATGATTCATGTCGATCTTCACCGTGTCCTCGGTCGCATCCACCACCATGGCGGGACGCTTGGCAAGACCGTCGGCGCTCTCCCACATGATCATCGTGTCCTTCTTGATCTCGGAGCCATGCG
>CATLBX010000038.1 GCA_949879855.1 uncultured Coriobacteriia bacterium | reverse complement strand
CGACGCGCCAGGACCGTCCCCTTGCCGCCCGCTATCCCTTCTTCGGCGCGTCCGAGACCTTGCGCATGAGGATGGCACCCAGGATGAAGGGCAGCCAGAAGCAGATGACGCGATAGACCATGACGACGGCAAGGCCCGTGGCCTGCTCGATGCCGAAGATTGTGAACGCGACGACGGCAGCGGCCTCCACGACGCCCACGCCCTGGGGAATGGGCGACGCCATGGCCGCGAGCGTCACGACGACGTAGATGCAGATGACGGCCGTGAAGTCGTTGAGTCCGAAGGCGAGGCCGACGAAGGCGAAGCAGATGATCTCGCAGACGTTGGCGAGCACCGCCCAGGCAAGCTCGATGACGATGCCCGAGACGTTGTGCGCCATGTCCTTGGCCGACGACGAATAGGTGTCCACGAGCTTCTTGACCGACGCGTCGATGCCATGGCGATGCAGGTGCGCGAGCACCTTGTCGACGAGGTGCTCGATGGGTGCCACGAGCTTGAGCAGCAGCTGGGGATGCAGGGCCGCCAGAGCCATGGCGGCCACGATGGCGCCCACGGCGATGACGGCGCCTATGCCGAGTATGAGCCAGCCGGTCTCGAGCTTGCCCATGACGAGCAGGATGGCGAAGCCGACACTCATGATGATGACGAAGGCGGCGCTGATGGACACCTGGCGCAGGAGTGCTGCGCCCGTTGCGCGTCCCGAGGCGATACCGCGTTTCGTCGCCGCCTCGATGACGACCGAGGTGCCCGAGATGTTGAACGAGGGAATGATCGTGTCCATGAAGAAGGTCTGGAAGACGAGGATGACGTTTTCCTTGATGGACATGGACGTGCCGGCCGCCTTGAAGCACCAGGCAAAGGAAAGGCCCTGGGTGAAGTACTTGCCGAGCTGGAAGAGCAGGCCGATGACGAGGAAGACGGGCGTGCCGCGCTCGATGGTGTCGATGAGGTGCTGGAGCTGGTCGCCGCGCATGAAGAAGGCGGCGAGGAAGACGATGACCGCCAGGCCCGCGAGCAGGGTTATGAGGTCCTTCTTCTTCATGCCCCTCCCGAGCCATGGTTGATATTGCGACTATATTCTAACAAGATAGGGAGGGAAGGAGGCGCCGGGCGTCTCGCCTCGCCTCGATGGTCGCTTCCCGATAGCCCGCTTCGTGGTCCTTACGGCGCGCTTCCTTGGACCTCCGCTTCGCAGCTTGCCTGCGCACTCACTCAAAATGTGACAGGCGCCTGGCACCTGTCACATTTTTACTGTTTCTGACATCTTTTACTGTCATTTACTGTTTGTATCAAGAAATAAGATCGGCTTCGTCAAAAAAAAGAGACAAACGCGTTGGACACGCTTGTCTCTTTTCGCGGGTCAGCGAGTTTTGCAGCGGCACTTTACGGCCTCTGGCCCATGCCACCTTCGAGGGTGAGCGTCTCGCCGCTCATAAACTTGAAGTCGGGGTTGGCGAGCTGGACGACGACGCGACCGATCTCCTTCTCGACATCGCCGTAATGGCCCATCGGGGGCATGTGGACGTTGGCCTCGAACGCCTCGGGATAGGCCTCCTGGAAGTTCTCGAGGGCGGCGGTCCAGGCAAGCGGGCAGACCACGTTGACGTTGATGCCATCGGGGCCCCATTCGGTGGCGGCCACGCGGCTCATGCCGCGGATGCCCTCCTTGGCGGCGGCGTAGGCGCACTGACCGTAGTTGCCGAAGAGGCCGGCACCGGACGCGAAGTTTATGACGGAACCCTTGGTCTCCTTGAGGTGCGGGTAGCAGGCCTGCATGTAGTAGAAGGTCGCGTACAGACCGGAGTAAATCGCCAGGTCGAACTGGTCGGTCGAATGGTCGGCGAGCGTGACGCCGGAAGCGGACGCCTGCGCGTTATTGACGAGCACGTCGATGCGACCGAACTTCTCGATGGCGGCGTCGATGACGGCCTGGACGGTCGCCTGGTTGTCCGAGCCAGCGCTCACGTCGGCGGCCACGGGAAGCACCTCGATGCCATAGGCGGCCTCGAGCCTCTCCTTGGCGTCTTCGAGCTTCTTCACGTTGCGGCCGGTGATGACGAGGTTGGCGCCCTCCTTGGCGTATGCCGTGGCGATGCCGTAGCCGATGGAGCCGGGCTCGCCGTTCTTGAGCGCGGCGAAGCCACCGCCCGTGATGATTGCGGTCTTACCTTCTAGAAAACCCATGATCGTCCTTTCTTGTGAGAATCGACGGAACCATTATAGAGGCAAGATTGCCACGAGAAACGAACACATTGTGCGCTTGGTACCACAAGTAGTACGCACAATGCCCATAGTTCTATGCGCTTACGCTTCGAGTACGAGGCTAAATGGATATCTTCTCGAAGTAATCCCGGCCCATGCCGCACATGGGGCAACGCCAGTCCTCGGGAAGGCCGTCCGGATAGCCCTCGGCGATGTAGCCGCAGATCTTGCAGCGCCAGGCGACCTTTTTCGCGTCCGGCTCGGCTGCAGGCGCCGCGTCTGTCGACGGGTCGTCGCCACCGTTGTATGCGGCGGCCTTGGCCGGCGTCTTGCCGCGCATCACGCGATGGTAGTAATCATAGGTAAGGGGCGTGCCCTCGCCCGTCACCTCGGCGGATAGGACGGTGCCGATGAAGACGATGTGGGTGCCCACGTCGACCGTGGAATCGACCTTCACCTCGAAGGTGGCGAGCGCGTCCTGCGAGAGACGGGGCGTGCCCGAATCGCAGACGTCATGGGCGAAGTCGGCGAACTTGTCGACCTCGGTGCTGGTCATGAAGCCGAAGGGGCCGATGAGCTCCTTGGCGGTATCCTGCGAGAGCACGCTCGCGCAGAAACGGCCGCTTTCGATGATGGCCCTCGTCGTGGCGTTTTGCTTGTTGAGCGAGACGAGCAGCTGGGCGGGGTCGGACGCGACCTGCAGGAGCGTGTTGACGATGCAGCCGCAGCGCGTGCCGTCCTGCGCAAGCGACGAGATGGCGTAGAGCCCGCTGCTCAACGCGCGAAATGCCTTGCGGTCAATGGCCATGATATTGCCCTCCTCGATGATGCACGCGCCCGCTCACAAACGGTCACAGTGCCAGATCCGTCTGGTGACGGCGTATGACCCCATGATACTCGTTTGCCTAGAATGCGTAGCTGAGGACGCAGATAATGACGAAAATCGCGATGACGGCCCAGAACAGCCCATTGGCCGCCTTGTCCCCGATGAGCTTGCAGAACTTCTGGCAGAAGGGGAAGACGAACCACACGTAGCCGAGCGTGACGAGCCCGAGGAAGATGTCGTTCACGAGCCATGCCTGCTCGAGGATGTTGAAGGGCAGTTGGGAATTGTCCCAGTACGGATATTCGCCCAGGGCATCGGGCTGGTTGATGATCCACCCCATGACGCATTCGAGTGCCGCGCATAGGACGACCGCCATGACGAAGAACTCGAGCGCCGCACCCCACATGGTTTTTCGCT
Source organism: uncultured Coriobacteriia bacterium (assembly GCA_949879855.1). Lineage (GTDB taxonomy): Bacteria > Actinomycetota > Coriobacteriia > Coriobacteriales > QAMH01 > QAMH01. The sequence continues at coordinate 9,309 of CATLBX010000038.1, read as the reverse complement.
TGCCCACGAGCCGTATCTTGAGCGGCAGCAACAATATGGTTATGGCCGCCGCCCCCGCGCCGTAGACCCAATAGGGAACGTAGAGCGGATCGAGGAATATCGCGTAATCGCTATCGACGATGCCGAAGAGCGCGTCCATGGACAGACAATAGGGAATCTCCATCCAGTGCCCGACGACGCTGAAGAGGAAGAAGTACATGATGATGCCGCGCCAGAAGGCCCAGGTCTTGGGCTCGAAGTAGCCGGTCTCGTCGGCTTTGGTGAGGATGAGCTGCGAGAAGAAGCGCGTGGTCTTCGAGGCAAGCGACGAGACCTTCTCGTCGAGCTTGCGCGCGTGGCTCGCACCGGGAAGCTTGACGGGGGACATGACAAGCGTGTCCTCGTGAGCAACGGCAGTGCCATGCAAGCCAAGACGTGACGAGACAAAGCCACGTGCCTTGCTGACAAATGATTGCCGCTGCGGCTTCGTGGCCTTGGTGTTCACGTTCTTGTTCGTGCTGGCACTCGTGCTCATCTATCTCCCGTCGTGCTCGTATGCGTGTATGTGTATCCATGCGTGAGTATACGACCCTCAGGCCCCAAGAGGGCTTTCATGAGGCACGAACCAGAGTATCCTCACCGTCAATTCAAGAGATGTATAGAACTCCAATGTGATGGAGTACCCGCAGGTAACAGCATGGTTGCATGATGCAAACTTTTCGGAACGAGAGCCCACAATTCGCAAAATGAGACAGCAAGATTGAGCGTTTGTCTTATGACGCTTGCACCCTAGGGGATGGGCACGTAGTTCGTCGCTATGGCCAATGCCAAGATGCAGACGCACGCGAGTAGTGCCACGACATCGCGTGCGGAGAAGGGATACGCCTTGAAGCCGCTTTGGCGCGTGCGTACGTTGAAGCCGCGCACCTCTGCGGCGATGGCGGCAGAGTTTGTCTTTCGTACCGAAGAGACCAGAAGCGGCACGCAGAGCGGTACCATCAAGCGCACCTTCTTGGCAAAACCGCCGTCGAATTCCACCCCTCGGGCCGTTTGCGCTTCCATGATTCCCGCCATGTCGTTCATGAAGACCGGAATGAAGTGCACGGCGGAGGTGAAGGTGAAGGCGTACTTGTACGGGACGTGTAGTATCTTCACCATGGAATTTGCCAGGTCGTTTAGCTTCGTGATGTACATGACCAAGAACAGCGGGACGGCACAGGCCACGAGGCGCATGAGCACCAATGCTGCGGCGGCTATGCTGCCCGTGCCGATGTAGCCCCATGGGAGCTGCACGAGCTCGGTGCCCACAGGCGTGGTGAGCAAGGCGATTACGGCCAGCACGACGGAAAAGATGGCCACCGCCTTCGCGAGCTGGGCGGCTTGCCTCGTCATCTTGCAGCTTGCCGCCAAGGCGAAGTCGATGATCAATATGAGTGCCAGGAGCATGAAGCTGCTTGTGCAGAAGCACGCGACGGAGATGAACAGGGCGCATACCAGCTTGGCGACCGGGTTCATGCGATGCAAAACGCTGTCACCGGGTACGTATTCCAGAAAGCCCTTCATCTCAGGCACCTAACCCCTCGTCAGAGCCCAGGGCCGGCGAGGCGCCTGTGCCAGCATGGCTGGAAATGAATTCGTAGATAGCGGTGCTCATCTGGTCCAGGCTATTGGCGCGAGCGATGGAGCTCGAGGCTATGGCCGGCGCCACATCGCCCAGGCGCATGGAAATGTCCACTATCTGCGACGGCAGCAAGTGCGCGCGCTGGAGCGTGTTCGGGTTGCGCAGCACCTCGAAGGTGGGGCCGTCATCCACCACGTGCCCCTCGGTCATGGCTATGACCCGCTTTGCGTAGTCGGCCGTGACCTCCATGTCATGACAGACCATGATCACGGTCGTACCGCGCACGTTGAGGCCGGCTATGATCTCCATGACCTTGGAGCACTCGCGAAAATCTAGCCCCGTGGTGGGTTCGTCCAAGACGATGACGGGCGTTTCCAACACGATGATCGAGGCGAGCGCCAGCAGTTGTCGCGTACCGCGGTTGAGCAGGAACGGCTCTGCGTCCGGGTCAAAGCCGAAGCGCTCTATCATGGCGTCGACGCGCCCTTCGGCATCCGCGCATTCGCGACCCTGGGCCTTGAAGCCGAACATGAGCTCCTCGCGTACCGTATTGCAGCAAATCTGCCGGTCGGGGTTTTGAAACAGGAAACCGACCTTGGCCGCCAATTCGCTGGTCCTCAGGTTGGCGGTGGACACTCCGTCGATGAGCACGTCACCGGCGGTGGGCTTCAGAAGCCCGTTTATCAAGCGCATGGTGGTCGACTTCCCGGCGCCGTTCGTGCCGACGAAGGCCACGAAGTCACCGTTCGGTATGGTGAAGCTGACCCTGTCCAGAACGGCCAATTCGCCATCGTAGGATGCGCTTACGTCCCTGAACTCTATCATGCCAGCACCTCCTTGCATGTTTCGACGGCCTCGCATGCGCTGCGTGCCGTCGGTCCCGCATACAATCCGCGTCCTATCAGGCGATTTACGAGAGTCGTGGAACGCGGGCAATTCACCCCGATCGAGAGCAGCTCATCGGAATGGGCGAGGACTTCGGCGGGGGTGCCGGCGAATCTCACCTGCCCGTCTTCCATGATGAACAGCAGGTCGGAATGGCTGGAGAGCAACGCGATCTTCTGTTCGACGACTATGACGGTGGTCCCGTTTTCCCGCGCGTACTGCCTGAGCAGGTCGAAGACGGCTACGGAAGACGCCGGGTCGAGCTCTGCGGTGGGCTCGTCCAGCACCAGGATATCGGGTTTGAGGGCGATGACCGACGCTATGGCGACCTTCTGCTTCTGGCCACCCGAGAGGCTGTCTATGGACCGGTCGCGCAGGCTGGCGATTCCCATGGAGTCGAGCGCCTCGACGAGGCGCGCTTCGATCTCGTCTTTGGGGACGCCGAAGTTCTCCATGCCGTACAGCACCTCGTCTTCTACGACGGAGGACACCATCTGGGAGTCGATGTCCTGGCAGACGCTGCCCACCTTGCGCGATATGTCGGTCAAGCTGGCGATGGTCGTGTCGAGGCCGCATACCATGGCGCTACCGTACACATCTCCCGGATAGCAGTGCGGGATTATGCCGTTGAACGCGTAGGTCAGCGTGGATTTTCCCGAGCCTGCGGCACCGGTGATTCCGACGAAGGCTCCTCTCGGAATCTCGATGTCTATGCCTTGCACCGCAAGGTCCGTGCCCTCCTGATAGCGAAAGCCGAAGTCCTTGAGGGCTATGGCGAGGTCACTGGCGCCATCTTCGGCCCCGGATGCGGGTTTGCGGATCACGGCGCCAGTCTCGATGCCCGTATTCGCTTCGAGGGTGGCGTGCTTCTCCGTGGCACCATGGACCTGCTTTTTCAGCACCTTGCGAAGGGGCACGGCCAGAATCGCCACCAGCACGCAGTTGAGCGCGGCCGTTCCGAACACCATCACGGCATAGGTGGCGAGCGTCACCGGCAGGCTCAAGCCGTTCAGCGTCACGCCGACGATCAAGGCGAAGGTGTAGCCCGAGACGACCGTCGACAAGAACGTGGTCACCAGCGGATTGAGGTCAAGGTGCTTACCGATGCGCATGGGTATGTGTATGAGCAGGCCGCATGCGAGCGCACCGAGCAGCTCGGAGGCGATGTTGACCCACGGCGTCGCGTTCAGCATGGGAATCTGGCACATGAGCCCCGCGAGAAGGCCGATGATGATGGATTGCCCGATGTTCGGTCGCACCAGGATGATTGCCAGGCAATACATGGCGATGATGAAGTTCGGCTTCATTCCCGCAAAGCTCAGGAAGCTGGCTACGGTCAGTTTCAGGACCGCACCGGCAGCCAGGAGCACCGCAATCAGGATCAGATCCTGAATGGTGAGCTCCGATTTCGTTCGGCCGTGCGCGTGCATCTTAGTCTTCCTTTCTTTCAACATTGCCCTGGCGGATGCGCAGGCAAGCTGCTCCTATTGGATGCCCTCGATATGGGGAATGGTCGCGAAGCCGACCTCGAGTTCCTCGTCGGTGGGGATGTGGTCGGTCATCTCGCCGCGGTTGTAGGCCTCGTAGGCGTACATGTCGAAGTAACCCGTGCCCGTGAGTCCGAAGAGGATGGTCTTGGCCTCGCCGGTCTCGGCGCACTTCCTGGCCTCCTCCATGGCCTGGAAGATTGCGTGGGCGCTTTCCGGGGCCGGCAGGATGGTCTCGAGGCGGGCGAAGTCCTCGGCTGCCTTGAAGACGTCGGTCTGCTTGACCGCGACGGCATCCATGTAGCCATCGTGCTTGAGCTTAGAGACGATGGGGCTCATGCCGTGGTAGCGCAGGCCGCCGGCGTGGTCGGGGGAGGGCAGAAAGCCGCTGCCGAGCGTGTACATCTTGACGAGCGGGCAGGTCTGGCCCGTGTCGGCGAAGTCGTAGGCGTACTTGCCGCGGGTGAGCGAGGGGCAACTCGCGGGCTCGACGGCGATGAACTGCGTGTCGGGCTTGTCACCGCGCAGCTTGTCGCGCATGAACGGCGCGATGAGCCCCCCGAGGTTGGAGCCGCCGCCTGCGCAGCCGATGACGATGTCGGGGTACTCGCCGATCTCCTTCATGGCCTCGTAGCTTTCCAGGCCGATGATGGACTGGTGCAGCACGACCTGGTTGAGCACGCTTCCGAGCTGATAGCGGCCCTTGTTCTCGGGCACGTTGAGGGCGCGCTCGACGGCCTCGGAAATCGCCGTGCCGAGCGAACCGGTCGAGTCGGGGTGCTCGGCGAGCATCTTCTTGCCGATTTCGGTCGTGTCGGAGGGCGAGGGGGTGACCGTCGCGTTGAAGGTCTGCATGATGGAGCGGCGGAAGGGCTTTTGCTCGTAGGAGCACTTCACCATGAAGACGTCGAGGTCGACGCCGTAGTGGTCGGCCGCTTCGGAAAGCGCGGTGCCCCACTGGCCGGCGCCGGTCTCGGTCGTGATCTTGTCGAGGCCCTGCTCCTGCGCGTAGTAGGCCTGGGCCAACGCCGAGTTGAGCTTGTGTGAGCCGGACGTGTTGTTGCCCTCGAACTTGTAGTAGATCTTGGCCGGCGTGTTGAGGTAGCGCTCGAGGTTGTAGGCACGGCATAGGGGAGAGGGACGATACACCTTGTACATCTCCTGGACGCCTGCGGGAATGTCGAAGTACGCGGTCTCGTCATCGAGCTCCTGATCCACGAGCTTGTCGCAGAAGACCGGCGCGATGTCGTCGTGCTCGGCTATCTTGCCGTTGGGCAGACGCATGGGCTCGGGCGGCTCGGGCATGTCGGCGCGCAGGTTGTACCATTGCGTCGGAATCTGCTCCTCGCGAAGATAGAGCCTGTAGGGAATCCCCTCGGTCTGCTTCTGTGCCTCGTCTGCCATTGCCTGCTCCTTTCCTTGAGGGCTCATCGCCCACGATCCACTTGCCGTCGTTCCTCACGCATCTCGTTATGTTTTGGGAAATAAAAAAGCCCCCGGATTACCGAGGGCCTTCAAAGTATGTAGAGAGAAGCGTGAAGTCCGATAACCCGATTACGATATTCGACTACGCCACCACCAGGCACCGGCGAGTGCCTGTGCATTCACGTTCGTGCTATGTGCGTATGCGTAGTTCACGTTTGTCCTTTCGGGTTGCGCCGTACGGTACCACAAAACCGGGAGGGAAGTGACGGGATTTTCGAAAAAAGCCCGATTTACTCCTGGCGCCCGCCGTCTTCCGGAAGCCACTTGCGCATGATGGCAACGAGCGATTCGATTTCCATGGGCTTTGCCATATGGTCGTTCATGCCCACCGAGCGCGCGTGCTTGACGTCCTCGGCAAAGGCGTCCGCCGAGAGCGCGATGATGGGGACCTCGGCGAGGTCGGGACGGTCGCAGCCGGCGGCGCGGATGGCGGTCGTCGCCTCGTAGCCGTTCATGACCGGCATCTGGATGTCCATGAAGACGAGGTCGTAGTAGCCCGGGTCATGACCGAGCAGCATGTCCACGGCGACCTGGCCGTTTTCCGCATGTTCGACCTCGGCGCCCGTGAGGCCGATGATCTCCTCGCCGATGGCCGTGGCCATGATGTTGTCCTCGGTCAGTAGCACGCGATAGCCTTCGAAGGCGCAGTCCTCGAGCAGCGCCTTGGGATCGACCGTCTCGACGACCTCGCCGCTCATGAGCTCCTTCATCACCTGGATGAGGCGCGAGCGGAACAGAGGCTTGGAGATGAAGGCGTCGACGCCGACCTCGCGGGCCTCCTGTTCGATCATGGACCAGTCGTAGCCGGACAGGATGATGATGGGTGGTGCCTGACGAACCTTCTCGCGTATCGTGCGCGCGACCTCGAGACCGCTCATGCCCGGCATGCGCCAGTCGAGGATGACGGCCTGGAAGGGGTCATCCGAGGCATCGGCCTCGACCACGGCATCTATGCCGGCAGGGCCGGACATCTCGTAGTGGGCTCGCATGCCGATGTCCTCGAGTAGCGTGCAGGCACCCTCGCAGGCGACGTCGTCATCATCGACGACGAGCACCTTGATGCCAGCGAGGTCGGAGAGGTCGACCTGTGCGCCGTCGCGCAGCTTGAGGTGGACCGTCACGGTGAAGGTGGTGCCCTTGCCGAGCTCGGAATCGACGTCCACGCTGCCGCTCATCATGGAGACGACGCTCTTCACGATCGCCATGCCCAGCCCCGTGCCCTCGATGCCTGTGGTGCGCGAGTCGTTTGCGCGGGTGAAGGGCTCGAAGATGGTCTCCATGAACTCCTTGCTCATGCCGCAGCCCGTGTCGGAGAATACGAACTCGTAGCAGCCGCTGCCGTGTACGCGGCTTTCAAGCTCGGTGATGCGCATGGTGATGCTGCCGCCTTCGGGCGTGAACTTGATCGCGTTGCCCATGATGTTCACGAAGACCTGTTGCAGGCGCGTGAGGTCGCCGATGACGTGCTCGTGTTCTATGCCGATGACGTCCACGCGCAGGTCGAGGTTCTTGGCGACGATCTGCGGATGGACGATGGTGAGCAGTTTCTCGACCGAGTCGGAGAGCTCGAACTCCTCGTCGGTGAGGCCGATGGAGCCGGATTCGATCTTGGCCATGTCCAGCACCTCGTTGATGAGGCCGAGCAGGTGGTGGCTCGCCGAGGTGATGTTGGCGAGGCATACGCGCACGCGGTCGGCATCATCGGCATGCATGGACGCGATGGCCGTGAGACCCATGATGGAGTTCATGGGCGTGCGGATGTCGTGGCTCATGGAATTGAGGAAGTCGCTCTTGGCCTGGGAGGCGTGCTCGGCGGCCTGGAACGCGTCTTCGAGGGCCTGGCGCGAGGCGAGCTCGGCGGCCTTCTGCTTGGTGACGTCCTGGACGGTGACGAGGATGTCGGTGGGCAGGCCCCGGGTGTCGCGTGCGATGCAGAGCGTGGAGACCTGCAGCCACGCGTCCTCGTCGTTGCGTGAGACGCGGTACTCGCACTGGAGATAGGGAACGTCGGGTGTGAGGTTGGCCTTGAGTTCCTCGACATCGGACAATCCGAGGAGGGGGGCGATGTCGTTGTCGTTGGCCGCATCCTTCCAGAACGTGCACAGGTCGCTGAACCTTCCGCGCGTGGGCAGGGAATCGTCGAGTCCGACGCGTTTCAGGTACTCGTAGCTGTCGTTGGCGAGGTCTATGGCCAGCAGGCGGTTGAAGAGGTTCGTGGAGGCGTCGATGATGCGCGTGGCCCGCTGGCGCTCGAGCAGCAGACGGTCCTTCTGCCTGCGGGACTGAAGCACGAGAACGATGATGAAAAGAAGTCCGGCGAGCACGACGCCCGCCACGAGGATAATGCCCGCGCCATTGGCGGCGCTGACCATGCTCTGGGTGACGGACTCGGGGAATATGCGCAGGATCATCCAGTCAAACGAGCTGAGCTTGGTCAGGCACGCGCTCCCGACTCCGGAGGCGGCGTTATAGGTGAAGTTGACCGAACTGCCCTGGGCGAAGTCCTGGGTTAGCTCGTCGACGCTAATATCGGAAAGCGACTCGGCGAGCTTCGAGTCGAGCACAGAGTAGTCGACCTCGTCGCTACTGCTCGACTTCGCCAGGACGTTTCCCTCGCGGTCGCAGAGGTAGGTCGCCGTCTGGACGCCGAAGAAGCTCGTCGTCATGTATTGCGCCATCCTGTCCTCGTTGTAGACGCAGGCGAAGACGGCGACGGGCGTTCCCTGGTAGAGGATGGGGGCGTAGAAGGCGATGATGCGGTGCTCGTTGAAGGCGGCGTTCTCCACGGCGCACACGCCGCTTTGGCCCTGCATGCCCTTGACGTAGTACTCGCGGTCCGTGACCACCTCGGTGCGCCCGTCTATGTTGTAGGCCATACCATCGGCGGTGATGAGGAAGGTGTAGTTGAACTGGGTCGAGTCGATGGTCTGGACCGCCTGGCGCGGGTCGACGTTCGGGCTTGTCAGGGTCTGGCCGTAGACCTTGGCGGCGGTCTGCACCGTGGCAAGCCCGTTGCTCAAAAGGTCGTTCACGCGCCGGGTTGTCTGCTCGGTCGTTCCCTCGAGGTAGTCCGCGTTTTGCGACGTGATGCGGTTGGTGTTGACGTTCATGAAAACCAGGAGCGCGGCGATGACGATGATGATGGCGCCGCAGGCCGCGAGGATCCTGTTTCGGGTTATGTTGAGGGACTTGTCGATGTTCTTCATCCGGCGTTCCCAGCCCTTCAATTGGGGAAATGACATTCACGTCATTATCCTTTATTTGGAGATGTTGGTCGAGGTTTACTTGGTGCATCGTAGGACGAGAGGCGCGCCTCAAACGCCCATCTAACCTCGTGGAGTGGATTGTCCCCTCCCGCCCGGGCATGGAGGATCATTTGGCGTGCGGAATGCCATGGGACAAAACGGTGTATCATGGCAGCACGGTTTTTCCGATTGCGGGGAGATGCGATGTTTCAGGTTCATGCAAAGTACCTGCTGCTCATAGCCGCCGCCGTGTGGTTCATCGCGGGCGTCAACATCGTGCGCCTCGGCGCCATCGCCATCGGGGAGGGCACGACGCCCCTCTGGCTGCTCGTCGTCGGCATCCCCGTCGTCTTCGTCGCGTTCCACACCATGTTCAGCAAGCTCGTCGGCAAGCATGCCGACCGCATCCGTGGCTATGGAGAGAATCACATGCACGTCCTGCGCTTCTTCGACGTGAAGGGCTACATCATCATGGCCATCATGATGGGTGGCGGCATCTCGCTGCGCGCCTTCGGCATCGTGCCGGGCTGGTTCGTCGCGTTCTTCTTTACGGGGCTTGGCTGCGCGCTCGCCCTTGCCGGCATCGGCTTTCTCATTCATTACCTCA
>CATLBX010000037.1 GCA_949879855.1 uncultured Coriobacteriia bacterium | reverse complement strand
GCCGTCAACATGGGCACGTACTTCCCCTATCCCACCGAGTACTACAAGTACGCCAAGCGTCTCGACAACGGGCAGATCATGGGATTCGCGACCAATTCGCGCAAGGCCGAGATCTACGCCTCGGTGCTCGAGGACCTCGACTACGACCCGATTCCCGTCTATCGCGAGCCGGAATCCCCGCTCGGTGACCCCGAGATGGCCAAGAAGTATCCGCTGCGCCTCACGATCTCGGGCCGCGTGAGTCCCCTGTACCATTCGGAGTTCCGCACGCCGGGCCACGGTACGCGCACGGTCGAGCCCTATCCCTACACCTGGATGCACCTCAACGATGCGCGCAAGCTGCACATCAAGGAAGGCGACTGGATCTGGATCGAGACCCCGATGGGCCGCATCCGCCAGAAGGCCCATGTGGGCTGGGACATCCCCGAGGGTGTCGTCCAGGTTCCGCCCAGCTGGTGGTATCCCGAGCTTCCCGCCGAGGAGCCGTGGAGCCAGGGCGTTTTCGACGCGGCCGGCAACGTGCTCGTCGACGACGACCCGGACAAGGCCGACCAGATGACGGCTACCTGGTGCACGCGCGGTCTGCTTTGCAAGGTGTACCCCTGCATTGATCCGTCCGACGGCACCGATGACGCAATTCCCGTCGACCAGTACGACGGCAAGCACGACACCGTGTGGGATCAGGCCTACGCGAACCTGTCCAACTGGGAACTCACCAAGTAACCAGCCGATTATCGTCCATGGCGGATGACGCACCTCCCCCGCGTCATCCGCCACCGTCGAAGGGAGCCCGGAGTGGGAGCATACGGACCGCCTCCGGGCTTCTACAAGAACAATCCGCATGTCAGGATTACCGAGGAATACTGCACGGGATGCATGAACTGCATCTCCCGGTGTCCGCGAAACGACGTCCTGCGTGCGAAAAAGGTTGGCGACGCGTTCAAGGTCTGGGCGCCGTCTCCTGAAAACTGTGCCGGGTGCGGTCGTTGCGTGAATTCCTGCCCGACGCATTCCATCAGCATCTACCTGGTCTGATTCGCCGGTCTCGTAATCCTCTCCCCCCCAGTGAGGCGGGCGGATTCCAGGTTATGCACGTTACTCCCTCCTTTGTGCACGCCCGACATAGTCGGGCGTTGCGCGTTTTCAGGGGGGGGGTGATGGCAGGGCATCTGTCGCAAGCGAGGGATGGAGTAACTGGGGGAAATGCCAATCAAGGGACTTGCGCTTATCAGATGCCCTGCTCAGAAGGAGGGCCTGTTTAGAGGAAGAAGAGGACCGAGTCCAGTAGGAACAACGGGGCCAATATTGCCAAGGACCAGCCCATGTAGCCAAAGAAGCTTGGCATCTTGACATTGCCGCGTTCTGCCATGCTCTTTACCATGAAGTTTGGCGCGTTGCCGATATAGGTTATGGCGCCCATGAACACGGCTCCGGCCGATATCGCTAGAAGTATGTGCTCGGATATCGCGCCGACGGTCGTGAGCACTGTTCCCGCGCCCGTCGCGCCAAGTGCGCAAGCGGTCGTGAGAAAGACGACATACGTCGGCGAGTTGTCCAGAAACGAGGAGAGCGCGCCCGTTATCCAGAAGAATTTGAGTGGAGAGTCGATGCCAAGTGCCGCGCCATTGGCACGCAAGAGAGCCAGAGCCGGGATCATGGTGATGAAGATGCCAATGAAGAGCTTGGCCACTTCGGCTATGGGACCCCATTCGAAATCGTTTGCCGCGCGGATGTCTTTCTTAGTGGTGCCCATCGACAGGGCGGAGGCAAGCAGGATGAGGGCGATTTGCAAGAAGTAGTTGAAGCCGAGGTGCACGTGCTCGTGTATGTCGATGCCAAAGACATTCCCCGCGTCGTCTAAAAAGAACTCGGTTTGCGGTATAACGCCGTTGAGAATCACGGCGACGATAATGATTCCCAAGAAGATGAGATTGTGGACTCCCTCGATTCTGATGGGGACGCGATCATCTGCCTCGCGCTCAAGCTTGAGCAAATCGAGTGCTTCGTTACTCTCGCGCTTGATGAAGTGACGATCCACGAACGCGAAGACGCCAAGAAGCACGATGCTGTTAACCAGGAGCAACGGCCATATGTGCATGAGCGTCCAGAAAAACGGAACGCCACGTAAATAGCCCAGGAATAGCGGGGGATCGCCCAGCGGCGTGAGGCATCCGCCGATGTTGGCGACGAGGAAGATGAAGAATATGACGATATGCGTCTTGTGCTTGCGCCAGTGGTTTGCTCTCAGCACCGGTCTTATGAGGAGCATCGCAGCGCCTGTCGTTCCGACCCAGCTGGCCAGTAGCGTTCCTATTGCAAGCAGGATGACGTTGTTTTTTGTCGTGCCGGCGATGGTGCCAGAGATGTGAATACCTCCGGAAACCACAAACAAGCCAAACAGCAAGACGATGAAGGGCACGTAGTCCAGGATGACCGTCTCCATGAGCTGGTAGGCGGTCTCGCCCATCCCGTAGGCGATGCTGAAGGGCACGAGGAAGACCAGGGACCAGAAAATAGCGACTTGGAGTTGACGGCGTTCCCACCATTCGGGTTTAGCAAGCGGAAATATTGCGATTGAAAGGAGCATTCCAACGAAAGGAATGATGCTCCAAAGGGGAAGAATTTGCCCGATATCCATGGAACCTCCTGTGCATGTCGGCTATAGGTCCGTATTTTCGGCATGGGGAAAGGCAGGCTCTATAACCCAGCAGGGTTAGTGAAGGGGTGAAGGCTTTTCCTCCAAAACGCCCTTATATATGAAGTTGCCTTCCCAACGTCGAGCAATCTCGTAGTCGACAACTCGAGGAAAGACGCATGCGACCACGCCCGTAGGGTGATTGGCTATCTCAAGGAGCAGGGCTCTCCCGAATGCGCAGCCGGAAATGGCGAAGCCATAGGTGAGGATCGCTATGCGGAGCTCACCCCTCGCGAACGTGACGTATGCGAGCTCCTTAGGCAGGGGAAGACGCGCCAGGAGATTGCCGACGAGCTCGGGCTCAAGCTCAACACGGTCCGCAAGCATATTCGGAACGCATGCAGGAGACTTGATATACACGAGCGTTCCATGCTGTATTAATGCAGTGAATTTGATGCTACAATGTAGCTACGTTGTAGATACGAATGGAGCATGTCATGAGCGCGACGGCAGGAATGACGGAAACGATTCGCATCAGAATCGAACCCGAGAAAAAGGCGGCCCTTACGCGTCTCTATCAGTCGCGCGGGATGCATATCTCGCAAGCGGTGCGTGACTTCCTTGATGATGAGCTGGAGGCGATGGGCAATCCGCTCGATCGTTTCGACGCAATTATGGCGAGTGTCGATGAGAGGCTTAAGGCGTATGACGGTCCCGAGCCAACCATCGACGATATCGTGGCATACGTGGAGAAGGTTCGCTCTGCTCGTGTTTGTGATTCGGTCGCGTAACCCGTGGTTAATGTTATCGTTGACACCAATGTTCTCATGGCCTCGCTCATCGTTTCCGATGGCCCAAACCGTCGTGCTCTCCGCTGCGTGCTCGACCCGGCAACGCCATTACGACTTTGCTATAGCTCCCAAATGGTCGATGAATATGATGACGTGCTCCATCGTCTTCCCATCGCATCCCGTGGGCTCATAGAGCCTGCCGAGGCGCTTCTCAAGCTGGTACTCGATGTTGGCGAGGAAATCGTGCCCAAGTATGTTTCAGCCATCGTTTATCCCGACGAGAAGGACCGCCCATTTCTGGAAGCGGCAGTTTACGTGAATGGCGTGCTGCTCACCAACAACATTAAGGACTATCCCTTCCTTGGCGTGACGGTTATCGGCCCGGAGGATTTTCTGGGATGGTGCGATGAGATGGGGATCAAGTAGAGCCTTTATAGCGGATTCGGTATCGCTAAAGGTCACCTCATGTATTCATAGAAACTCGGCATCTTGGTATCTCCGTACTCTGCCGTGCTCCCAACCATGAATGTGCGCTGTGGTGAGGCAGGGTTACTTTTACCAAATCCTGTCTCACCCTAGGGGGCGGTAGCGGCCCAATCCTCTTCCACAGAGAATGACGAAGCGAACCAGTCCAGGTGATGCGCAGCCTGCGAGTTGGTTTGAATGTCCAAGAAAACCTGGGCACTTCCAAAGTGAGGAGGAAGAGGATGGCAGACAACGAAACCGAGAAGACCGAAGAGGCCCCCTTGAAGCTCGGCCGCCGCGGAACCCGTAGCGATGGACTCCACGTCCACCTCTACGAAAACCGCGAAGTCGACGAGAACGGCGTCATGTGGGTCAAGTCCCGCTGCTGGGGCTGCCACTGCAACTGCGGCATGCTCGTGGGCGTCGACCAGAGCGACGGCACCATCACCGAGATCAGGCCCAACGAGGAGCAGGACACGGTCTTGTGCGAGCGCGTCGGCGAGGGCGGCATCCGCATGATCAAGTTCCACTACCACAAGGATCGCGTCAACTACGCGCTCAAGCGTAAGCCGGGAACGGAACGCGGCGCAGGCGAGTGGGAGCAGATTCCCTACGAGCAGGCGCTCGACGAGATCGCCGACAAGCTCGACAAGCTCAGGAAGGAGTACGGTGCGAAGACTCTCGCAATCGCCGAGGGCACGTATCGCTCTGGTTACAAATGGGCGCGTTCGCGCTTTGCTAACCTGTACGGCTCCGCGAACTGTCTGGACCCCGGCCAAATCTGCTGGACGTGGATTTACGCCATCAATCTATGCATCTGCGGCTTCCAGATCGAGCTGTCGCTCCCGCCGACGATCTTCTACTCGGAGTGCATCGTGCAGTGGGGCATCAACCCCAACCAGAAGTACGGCCCCAACGCGCCGGCTTGGCGCCTGTACGAGCAAGTGCTGGCCAAGGCCGAACGCCCGCGCATCATCGTCGTCGACCCCGAGGGCATCGAGATGACGCGCCATGCCGACCACTGGTTGCAGGTTCGTCCCGGAACAGACCTGTCCGTCATGATCGCCTGGATCAACGTCATTTTGGCCGAGGGCCTCTATGATGAGGCATTCCTGAAGAACTGGACCAATGCCCCGTTCCTCATCGACGCCGAGACGAAGAAGCTGCTGCGCGCCGACGACCTGAGCCTAGCGGTCGATGGCGACCATGGCAACTTCATCGCTTGGGACACCGTCAAGGGCGAGCCCGTCGTGTGGATCTCCGACGAGTGCCGTTACGAGCGCGACGGCGTCGAGGTGGACCTGTGGGGCGATGATTACGAGGTAACGCTCGCCGACGGATCGAAGACCAAGGCGAAGACTGCCCTGAAAGAGGTCTGGGACCGCATCCGCGAGAATACCCCCTATGTCGCTTCCCAAATCTCGGGCATCCCCGAGCGCAAGATCGTCGAGGCGGCTCGCTGCTATGCCGAGAACACGCCGGGCGTAATCGTCTGGGGCATCGGCGGCGGTGACCAGGAAGGCTACAATGCCACCGGCTGCGCCATTTCCAAGACCCTTCTGCGCGCCATCACCGGCAACGTCGACGTCCTCGGTGGCGAGTACGTGGGCGAGCCCGGTCCCGTCATGGCCAACGGCATGTTCCCGCTGCGCGACTCTGAGCTTGAGCTGGCAATGAAGGTAACGCCGGAGGAGCGCAAGAACCTGCTTGGCGGAGATTCGAACCCCATCGTTGGATGGCAAGGTTTCGAGCCCTGCGACGAGTGCTTCCAGAAGATGTGGCGCATCCCGCGTCCTCAGCTGAACCAGCTGCTTGCCAACGCACCAGTTGGTTTCCGCGCGATGATCACGGGCGAACCCTATCCGGTGAAGGCCCTCATCGCATGGTCGTCCAACCCCATGATGTGGATGGGCGACACGCATATGGTGCATAAAGCCCTTAAGAGCCTGGACCTCCTCGTCGTCGTCGACTACTGGATCACGCCTACCGCTGCTTTGGCGGACTACATTATGCCTGCGGCAGACTGGATGGAACGTCCCACCTGCACCACTTCTGAAGACACTGCCGACTTCATGGTCCTGGGCGATCGCGCCGTTGTTCCCGAGGGCGATCGCCACACCGATTACGACTTCTTCCGTGGTCTGGGCATCCGCCTCGGCCAGGAGGAGTGGTGGCCGTGGCCGACCGCTGAGGATGCGGCTGAATATCGCGTCGCGCGCGTCGGTCTCTCCTACGAGGAGGCAATCAACGAGGGTGCTCTCTTCTCCGAGATGCGCTTCAACAAGCACGAGGAAATTCTCCCCAACGGCCAGTACCGCGGCTTTGCGACGGTTTCCAAGCGTCTTGAGCTCTACAGCTCCATCATCCAGGATCTGGGCTTCGACCCCATTCCGGAATACAAGGAGCTTCCTGAGACGATTCAGTCCGACCCGGAGATGGCGAAGGAGTATCCGATTACCTGCACCACGGGCGGTCGCTTCATTCCGATGTTCCACTCCGAGTTCCGCCAGCTTGGCCTCGGTACCCGCGAGATGTGGCCGTGGCCCTACTTCACCATCAACCGTCGCACGGCCCAGGACCTGGGCATCCGCGATGGCGATTGGTGCTGGATTGAGAATGAGCGCGGACGCATCCGCCAGAGAGCGAAGCTTACGACCTCCATCGGTCCCGACGTCATCACCGTCCAAGCGAGCTGGTGGTATCCCGAGCTGCCCATGACTGAGCCGAGCCTCGGCGGTGCCTTCGAGTCCAACGCCAACGTGCTGACGAACTCGGATCCCAAGACCATGGACCCGGCATGTGGCTGCTGGTACAACCGCGGCTTCCTCGTCAAGGTGTATCCCTGCAATGAGCCGTTCCCGAGCGAGAACATCGTGCCCAAGGTGCCCATCGAGGACACGCTCCCGCCGCACATCCCGGCGGGCAATCGCGGCCTGACCCCGATTGGCCCCGTGCGCGAGGACAACTACGGCCCCTATGGTCCCGAGTACGGCACGTGCCCGGATACGCCGCTCGAGTGGGCGATTCACGAGAATAAGTAGTTTTCCGTCCCATTGGTCGAATGGCTGGGGAGGCGAGCTGACCGCTAGCCCGTCTCCCCGGGTCCAAGATTACGGTAGGTGCCTTGCGTGTCTTCTCCCGAGTTCTTTCGAACGATCGACTTCTTTCCCCAGTTCGATGTCGCCCGATGCACGCTGTGCCTCGACTGCCTCAGGACCTGCGGCCTGGGCGTCATCGAGCTGGTGGATGGCGAGGATTCGAAACCGCACCTCGAGGCAAAACGAAGGACGTGCCGCAACTGTAGGTCTTGCGTGCAAGCTTGCAGACAAAACGCCATGCGTATTACCGCCGAGATGGGCGGCTTAGGCGCCGGTCGATTGAAGAAAGATCTTACGTGAGCTTTTCCGAGGAGTCCCTATGAGCAACGAAACGATTACCAAGATTGGCAATGACAAGCTGTGCGTCGACTTCTCCATTGACGCCGGGGAGGTCGACAGGGCGATCGAAAATGCCGAGAGGCTCGTTGCGGCCTTGAAGGAGCGTCCCCTCGGCAAGAAGCAGCTGGGAAATGACCCGGAGCAGACGACGCGCAACGCGGTTCTCTCCCGCGCGACGAGGGCAGTGGCCGAAGGGGCGATCAAGGACGTCGTCGAGTCGAGGAACATTCGCCTTACCAGCAATCCCAAGACCGAAATCGAGAATCTCGTCGTGCCCGGCGTGCCCTACCTCTTCTCCATAGAGCTCGACATCGTTCCCGAATATGACATTGCCGGTTTCGATGATCTCGTCGTCATCTACGAGGCGAGGCGTGAGCCGGGCGATGAGGACGTCGAGCGGAGGCTTGGCGAGATCCAGGCCAGGAGCGCCGAGGTCGAGCGCGACAGCGCCAAGCCCATCGACGACAACTACGTCGTCGAGCTCTCCTTCGAGAGCTTCATCGATGGGAAACCCTACGAGGGAAGCGTCGCTGAGGGGTATACCTACACGCTCGGCTCCGGCCAGCTCCCCGACGCCTTCGAGGAAGGGCTCAAGGGCCTGCGCACCGGCGACGAGAAGAGCATCGAGTTCGAGATTCCGAATGATTATGCAAATTCCGACATTGCCGGAAAGAAGGCGCGCTTCGATGTCTCCATTGGGCGTGTCGCTGCCTGTGAGCTTCCCGAGATAGACGATGCGTTCGCGGAGAGCTTTGGCTACGAGAGCCTTGACTTCTGGAAGGAAAAAATCCGAAAGGAGCTTGCCGTCCAGGAGGAGCACGAAGCCGAGGAGAGGCGCGAGGACGCCGCGCGCAAGGCGCTCGCCGACCTCCTAGAGGAGCCGGTGCCTTCCGGGCTCGTAAATGCCCGAGCCGAGCAGCTCTTCCTGGCGTTCAAGCAGGACCTGAGCAGCCAGGGCACCAGCTTCGAGGAGTACTGCCGGTTCCTTGGCCTGTCGGAGAAGGACGTGCGAGACGAGATGCGCGAGGAGAGCGCCGTGCTGTTACGCGAGAACCTCGCCCTCGAGGCACTGTTCAGGGCGCTCGGCTACGAGCTCGACGACGAGGAGGTTCAAAGGACCGTCACCTACCTCGCCGAGGACAGCGGCGCGCCGTCCTCCACGCCCATCAGTGAATTCAATCAGGAGCAGCAGACGGCGATTCGCGAGATGACCATGCACAGGATGGCCACCGAGTGGCTCATGTCGCATGCGAAGTTCGAGGAAGCTGGCTTCTAATCAAAAAAGTTCATTTCGAATGCCATCGCATAGGCATTCAGAGAGGAGGGTGAGGGAGCAATGGTAAAGAAAGTCGTCGGCGGAGTGCTCGCGATTCTCGCAGTGATCCTGTTCGCCGTCATCCCGGTACCCGAAGGTCTGACCCGCGAGGGCCTCATGTCGATTTCCGTCATGGTCTTCGCATTGATCCTGTGGATCTGCGATACGATTCCCCTTGCCGTGGCCGCGCTGCTCGCTATCGCGCTGATACCGATGCTCGGTCTTATGCCGTTGAAGACGGCGCTCGCCGCGTTCGGAAACACGTCCGTCTTCTTCCTCATCGCGACGAGCGCGATGACGGTCATCCTGCTCAAGACGTCAATACCGACGAGGATGATCAACTGGCTCATCAAGTGGTCCAAGGGCAACTCTAACCGCTTCGTGTTTGGCATCATATTTCTGTCGACGCTCCTCTCGGCGATCATGTCGAACACGCCCGTCGTCATGGCGTTCATCGGCCTGGTCATGCCGTTTTTGAAGACCATGAAGGCCGAGCCGCTCAAATCAAACATGGGCCGCTCAATCATGATGGGCCTGACCTGTGGCGCGATGATCGGCGGCATGGCTACGCCGTGCGGCACGGCCATCAACATCCTCGCCATGCAGCTTCTCGAGGAAAATACCGGTATCACCATCACGTTCCTGCAGTGGATGGCCGTCGGTGTGCCCGTGGCGATCGTCATGATGCTCGCGGCGTACTTCCTCCTCGTCTTCATGTGGAAGCCCGAGCCCATCCCCGAGGAGGCCATCATCGTCCTCAAGGAGTCCGTGGGCGAGAATCAGAAAGTCACGGGCTACGAGGTCAAGACTCTCGTCATCATCGGGGCCATGTTCGTCCTGTGGATCATGAGCTCGTTCGTTCCGGCCATCGATATCACGGTTGTCGCAATTGTCGGCGCTGCCGTCATGTGCCTGCCCTACCCCAAGGAAGGCCCCATGCTCGACTGGCGCGAGTTCTGCGATGCCGTGCCCTGGAACGTCGTCATCGTATTCGGCGCGGTCAACTGCTTCGCCGTCCCGTTCACCGCGACGGGTACCGCCGTGTGGGTCGCCAACTCCTTCGTGAGTGTGACTGGTGGCATGCCCATGCTGGGCCTGTCCCTCGCGTTCGCGCTGTTCATGGTCGCCCTCAATGCCGTGTTCCCCCAGGGTCCGGCCGTCGTCGGCCTGCTGTGTGGCCCCATGGCGGCCATGGCGCTCGCCGGCGGTGTCATCTCCCCGGCTACCACGACATTCATCACTGCGTTCGCGTCCGGAGCAACCTTTGTGCTGCCCATCAGCATGGTCTACCTGCTAACGCTCGACAAGGGCTACTTCACGTGGGGCGACGTCGCCAAGCACGGCATACCAACCTCCATTGTCATGGTTCTTGCGTGCGGCCTGCTCACCCCGTTCCTCGTGATGGCAGTTGGCTTATAGTTCTCATATGGCAGTTAATGGAATGTGGCAATCCTTGTGGGTTGCCACATTCCGGATATGCATTCGTGATATGAGGTCGATACACGTATCAGATTAGTCGGTTTTGATAAGGTGTTGGTGCCATGCTGCATCCTTCCAACAAGATAAGCCCCGCCATAATGATCACTCCGCGTCTCAAGGAGATGATCATGAGCTGTATTGAGGACAAGTTCGTCGTGCTCGACGGCGTTGTGGGCTCGGGAAGGACGAGACTCATGAAGGCGCAGAGCGATGCCCTCAGGACGATGGACGGCCACGAGGCTACGTGGATATCTTCCGCTCGCGTATCGAGCGATAGCCCTGTTTCAAACGAAAGTATAAAAGACGCGCTTCAAACGGTGCTTGCCCAGGGTGCGGTAGGCAAGCAACAACATGTATACATATCAGATATCGAGCTTCTCTCGGTCGAGGATCTTGCCTATCTTGAGTCCTTCATTTTGCTTGCAGACGATAACATTCATGTTGTTGTCTCGGTTCTCAGTGGGGCCACGCCCCATTTCAAGCATCCGCAGCTCAACTCAAAATCAGCGGAGATTTCGTACCCCGACCTTGCATTGGAAGAAGGCGAGGTCCGCAAAATCGTCAAAGAGTATGACTCGTCTTTAGGTAACGATTACGCCACCCGGGTGTACGAGCTCACTTTGGGCTGGCCGCTGTTTGTCGAAACGTCTCTGATGGGGGCTTCTACTATTCAGGAACTGGATAGTTTATGTCATGCACGCAGTTTCTTGCGAGAGCGAATCGTTGATGGGATTCTCGCAAACCTTCGTCCAGACGAGCTCGAGCTTCTTGTGGACCTGTGCATGCTCGACGAATTTGATTCCAGCTTGGTTGGACGTGTGGCAAAATGCCCGTTTCCCGACAGGGCTATCATGCGCTTGCAATCCCAAAACATGTTCGTCATGGACATGCCCACGAAATCAAACCAGAAGAGCGTGCGCTATCGTTGCCATCCCTTTCTTGTTCCGTCTATACGCTCCTATGCCTACGCGAACGTTTCCGGTCACGATCTCAAGAAAAGGATGGTCGAGATTATCGCTTGCTATGAAGATGACGGGGAGCATCTCAAGGCATTCCAGACTGCGCTTACAAGCGGTATGTACGATCACGCGTTTCGGGTGCTTGTTAAGAATATCTTCGCCGTATTACCTCACGTTGATGTGGAGACGCTTCGTCACCTTGTCGATTCCTATAATCATGAAGACGAGCTAGATGAATATCTGTATCTTCTCATCGTTGCTTGGACCACCTTTCTTTCGGGCAAGTATCGGCGAACTCGTTTTCTCCTTGGCAAAGCAGGGCAACACAAACGCGGTGCGATGGAGAAGCCAAGAATTCGCGGTGCCCTTTTGCTCGAGCAGGCAATACAGGTGGGCTGTGATGTGTTTCAGGGAGAATACGAGAAGGCCATCTCGCTTGGGCAAGAGCTCATCGAGCACATGGGCGGGCCACAGCTTTTTCTGCGGTGCACGATCATGAATAGCATGGCAGAGGCATATCTGCGGCTTGGCAAGTACGCTGAGGCAAAGGACGCCCTGCTCAGGTCGAGCATGGATGCGCATGTCTCGGGTCGTCATGTGGTGGAACTCATGTGCGAGGCTGACATAGCCTGGCTAAAGTTCACGAAAGGTGATTTGGATGCATCCTCCAATGTGATATTACGTGCCCTTGCCCGCGCCGAGGCAGGAGGCTACTGCCAGGGATGGCCCGTTGGTGTCTTGTACGTAAGCCTTGCCCGCGTGTATTTGCAATGGTGTGAAACGAGCAAGATACGCCAGTATATTGATTGCGCTGCCGGACTGCTTTCTCCGGACAACAATCGAGATGCCTATCTGGAAAACAGGGTAACCCTCGCGCGGCTCCTTGAACTCGAAGGAAAGTACGAGGAGAGCTACGAACAGATCGTGATGGCTCACGAGATGACGCTCTGGGATAGCGTTCCCCGGGGTGTCGATTTGCTGGTTATTGTTACGTTTGCAGAGATGCTTGTCACGCGCGGTCGCTACGATGAAGCGATGCAGCTCATTGATGACATGCTCGAGAAAGCATCACCGGGCGACGATTTCTACCGCATCCACGCCGATATCATCAGGGCCCGGGCACTTGTTTTGGGACATGCAGCGATTGAGGAAGCTGCGGTCATTTTGGAAAAGGCCCTCAAGCGCGCAAACGAGACGGGCCTGATGCTGATGGCCACCTATTGCAAAGTCAAGCTTGCATGCGTATATCGCATTGAGGGTAGAACACAAGATGGCATAAATCTTATGGTTCAGGCTCTCGAGGAATGCGCCGAGGAGGGGAGAATATATACGTTCATGTCCCCGATGCCGTTTCAAAATGCCCTTATATATGAAGTTGCCTTCCCAACGTCGAGCAATCTCGTGGTCGACAACTCGAGAAAAGACGCGCGCGATCATGCCCGTAGGATAATCGACTATCTCAAGGAGCAAAATTCTTTCGAATACACGACTGAGGATGGCGAAGCTGGAGATGAGGATCGCTATGCGGAGCTCACGTCTCGTGAGCGAGATGTATGTGAGCTTCTCAAACAGGGGAAGACTCGCCAGCAGATTGCCGATGAGCTTGGGCTCAAGCTCAACACGGTCCGCACACATATTCGGAGCGTATACAAGAAGCTCGACATACACGAGCGTTCAATGCTATAGAG
>CATLBX010000036.1 GCA_949879855.1 uncultured Coriobacteriia bacterium | reverse complement strand
GACATCGGGTGCGGTCAGGGGCCTTACGCTCATGCGCGTGCGCTTGCCACCCGCATAGCACCGCGCGTCCATGGCATCCGCCAGGTCGTCGGCACGTCTGAACAGGCGCACGAAGAGCGGGATGAGCACGGGAATCCAAGACTTGAGACGCACGAACAGGTTGCCGTCATCGAAATTGGCGCAACGCGCCTTCTGGGCAAGCTGAATCATCTGAGCCTCGCGGGCCGTCGTCGGAATGAAGCGCAGCGCAATCGAAATCATCATCGCGATATCGTCAACCGGGACGCCAAAACGCCGCAGGGGGCCGAACATGCGCAGCATCGCATCGGTCAGCTCCATCATCGAAGAGGTGAAGGTGAGCAGCGAGCAAATGAGCACGAGCAGCACGATGCGCAGGGCGAAGAAAAGTCCCCGCGCCAAGCCGTCGAGGGTTATGCCGAAGCTTCCGAAGATAACCCATTGTTGCGTGAGCCCCAAAGACCCTGCCGTGGAAAGTCCCGGAGCAGCCGTCGAGCCCAAGCTGATGCTAAACGCATGCACCACGATGGTGAACACGAGAATGAAGACGATGGGGATGAGCCCATGGGCTGCCTTGACGACGGGCACCCGGGCGATGACGTAGAGCATCATGACGAGCGCCGTGACGAGCAGCAAGCCCACCCAGCTCTCCACGAAAAAGATGCCTATAGAAAAAGCGCAGGCCAAGATAATCTTGACCTGCGCGTTCAGAGCATGGACGGGAGTCGTGCCGGGAATGTACGTGCCAAAGGCGAGTGCCTGTGCCATCCTGACCCCCGGAACGCACGTTGGCTGCTATTCAGCCTCGTGCTTCTCCGTCTCCTCCACGGTCTCCTCGAAAGCCGCCTCATCGTCGGCGACGGGATTGACGTCGTCGATGAGCTCCTTGGTCTCCTCGGCGACCTCTTCCTTGATCTCCTCGATGTTCTCGGCCTCGTTCTTGGCTACCTCGGCCTCCTGGGCCTCGAGGACGGCCTCCTCGACGGAATCCTCGTCCTCGGCCTTCTCGGCCTCGACGGCGTCGTCACGAACATCGGTCTCGGCGACGGCATCGACGCGGTCGGCCTCGCCCTCGGCGAACTCCTCGATATCGTCCTTGGCCTCGGCCTTGGTCGCCTTCTTTGCGGCGGATTTCTTGGATGCCTTGGCAGGCTTGTCGTCAGCCTTGCCCTTGGGAACGACGGCCTCCTCGACGAGCTCGAGAATCGCCATGGGGGCGTTGTCGCCCTTACGCGGACCGAGCTTCAGGATGCGCGTGTAGCCACCATTGCGGTCGGCCCACATGCCCTGCTCGGCCTTCTCGAAGACCTCGCGCACGAGCTCCTTGTCGCCCAGGGCGGCGATGACCAGGCGACGGGAATGCAGGTCACCCTTCTTGGCCCAGGTGATGATGCGGTCGATGGTGCCGCGAACTTCCTTGGCACGCGTGACCGTGGTCTTGATGCGGTCGTTGGTGAACAGCGCGACCGCCAGGTTCTTCTTCATGGCCTTGGTGTGGCTGGCGTCGGTGCCCAGCTTGCGGCCCTTCTTGTAATGCCTCATTGAATCTCCTACGTATTAAAGCTTCAAGCTGAGGTCCATCGACTGAAGCTTGTCCTTGACCTCTTCGATGGACTTGGCGCCGAAGTTGCGAATGTTGAGCAGGTCATTCTCGGAATACTCGACCAGCTGACGCACCGAGTGGATACCGGCGCGCTTCAGGCAGTTGTACGAGCGCACCGACAGATCGAGATCTTCGATCTGCTTCTCGAGCTCGGTGTTCTTGCTCGGGCCCTCGGGGGCGAAGATGCTCGTCACCTCGACCTCCTCGCCGCTCTCGTCAAGCGACAGGAAGGCCATCATGTGCTGGTTGATGATGTTCGCGGACTGGCAGACAGCCTCGACGGGGCTGATCGCGCCATTGGTCTCGACCTCGAGAATGAGCTTGTCGTAGTCGGTGCGCTGCGCGACGCGCGTATCCGTGACGTCCATGGTGCAACGACGGATCGGCGAGAACAGCGAGTCGACGTGAATGATGCCAATGGGGTCCTCCGGGCGCTTGTTGCGCTCGGCGGGCACGTAGCCGCGGCCGACACCGATGCGAACCGACATCTCGAGCTGCGCGCCCTCGGAAAGCGTGGCGATGACATGCTCGGGATTGATGAGCTGGACCTCGGTGGGGACTTCCAGGTCGGCGCCGGTGACCACGCAGGGGCCCTGCGCGGAAAGCGTTGCGGTCGCCTCCTCGCCGCCGGCGAAGGGGGCGAAGACCAGGCCTTTGATATTCAGAACAATGTCGGTGACATCTTCCACGACGCCAGGGGCGGACGTGAACTCATGCTGCACGCCCTCGATCTTGATGGCGGTGGCTGCAGCGCCGTCCAAGGAGGACAGCAGAACACGTCGCATGCCGTTGCCGAGCGTCTGGCCATAGCCACGCTCGAGCGGCTCCATGACGAATCGCGCGATATTGTCATCGACTTGCTCGACGGTGATGTTGGGCTTCATGAACTCAGTCATTAAATAGCCTCCTCGAGACTCGAACCGGATAGGACAGGGTGAAAATTACTTCGAATAGAGCTCGACGATGAGCTGCTCCTGGATATCCAGATCGATTTGGTCTCGTGTCGGCAGGGAAATGACGTTGCCCTGCAGCTTCTCGATGTCAACCTCGAGCCAGGCGGGAACCTGGACGCGCTCGTTGGAGATGAGCGCGCTCTTGATCACGAGGAGCTCCCTAGCGGCCGGGGCGATTGCCACGAGGTCGCCGGGGCTCACGCGGTACGACGGAATGTCGACGCGCTTGCCGTTGACCGTGATGTGTCCGTGCGTGACCGTCTGACGGGCCTCCTTGCGCGTGCGCGCAAAGCCCAGGCGGAACACGACGTTGTCGAGACGGGACTCGAGAATCCTCATGAGGTTCTCGCCCGTGACTCCCTGCATGCGGCGTGCCTTGTGGAAGTAGCCGCGGAATTGCTTCTCGAGCACACCATAGATGAACTTGGCCTTCTGCTTCTCGCGAAGCTGACGACCGTACTCGCTCTCCTGACGGCGGCGCTGCTTGGGCTGCTTCTTGGATTCCTTGGTGTAACCCAGCACGATGGGGTCGATGCCAAGCTGGCGGCAGCGCTTCAGAACCGGGGTCCTGTTAATTGCCATGACGTATTACCTTTCTAAGCTAGACGCGACGACGCTTGACCTGACGGCAACCGTTGTGCGGAATGGGCGTGCAGTCCTGAATGCTCGCGACCTCGAGGCCAGCTGCCTGGAGCGAGCGAATGGCGGTCTCGCGGCCGGAGCCGGGACCCTTCACGAACACGGAGACCTTCTTGAGGCCGTGCTCCATGGCCATCTTGGCGGCCTTCTCGGCGGCCATCTGCGCCGCGAACGGCGTGGACTTGCGGGAACCCTTGAATCCAACCGTACCTGCGGACTGCCAGGAGATGACGTTGCCGCGGGTATCGGTGATGGAAACGATCGTGTTGTTGAACGTGCTCTTGATGTGAGCCTGACCGACCGTGATGTTCTTGCGGTCTGCGCGACGGACGCGGGTCGTGCTCTGCTGCTTCTTAGCCATGCTGTCCTCTCACCTAACCCCTCTTCTTAGCGCCGATCTGGCGACGCGGACCCTTGCGGGTACGAGCGTTGGTGTGAGTGCGCTGACCACGAACAGGCAGGCCACGACGATGGCGCAGGCCACGATAGCAGCCGATCTCCATCAGTCGCTTGATGTTCTGCGAAGTCTCGCGGCGAAGGTCGCCCTCGACCGTGTAGTTTGCATCGATGTTGTCACGCAGCTTGACGACCTCTTCCTCGGTGAGATCGCGCACGCGCGTGTCGGGATTAACGCCGGTCTCCTCGCAAATCTTCTTTGCGCGGGTCAGACCGATACCATAGATGTAAGTCAGACCAATCTCCACGCGCTTGTCGCGCGGAAGGTCGACACCGAGTATACGAGCCAATGTCGCTCCCCTTCTTAGCCTTGGCGCTGCTTGTGGCGCGGGTTCTCGCAAATCACGAGCACCTTGCCATGACGCCTGATGATCTTGCACTTATCGCACATCTTTTTTACCGAAGGACGCACCTTCATAATGTCCTTACCTTTCCGAAAGTGTTGACACTTCGTTTATCGTCACGCCCAGCCGCAGGCGGTAGTTTTCTTGCTTGAGCCGACAGGAATGCCCTGGCATCCCATCGGTCGCGATATGTCGACCTACTTGTATCGGTAGGTGATCCTGCCGCGATCGAGGTCATACGGCGAAAGCTCCACCGTCACCTTGTCACCGGGAAGGATCTTGATGTAATGCATGCGCATCTTGCCCGAGATATGGGCCAGAACCTGATGGCCGTTCTCGAGCTCGACCTTGAACATCGCGTTGGGAAGAGGTTCTACGACCTTTCCCTCCAGTTCAATAGCATCCTCTTTGCTCACGAGCGTATCTCTCCCATTTTGAATCCTCACAAACGTAATCAAACATACTACTGCAACAAGCTTTCTGTTTCTAGTAGTTTTTCACGAGATTCCATGGGGTCAGGACGAGTGGCCCGTCGTCGGTGATGGCAACGGTGCGCTCGAAGTGGGCTGCAGGACGCTTGTCGCAGGTCACGATGCTCCAACCGTCATCGGTGACGCGAACTTCATGGGTTCCCATCGTCGCCATGGGTTCGATGGCTATGACCATGCCACGCTCGAGAAGCATGCCCTCATGAGGTTGACCAAAGTTGGGGACAACCGGCGGCTCGTGCATGGCACGGCCTACGCCATGGCCGGCGTAGTTGCGCACGACGCCAAAGCCCTCCCGCTCGATGACCAATTGCACCGCATGGCCGATGTCGCCCATGCGGTTTCCGGGAAGCGCCTGGGCGATGCCGGCCGCAAGCGCAGCCTCGCAGGCGTCGAGCAGCATGCGTGTCTGGGTTGCGATGGCGCCCACGGCAAAGGTCGCCGCATTGTCTCCCACCCAGCCGTCAACGACGGCGCCCGTGTCGATGGAGACGACGTCGCCTTCCTGCAAGATGACGTCGCGCGAGGGAATTCCGTGCACGACAGTCTCGTTGACCGACGCGCAAATGGTCGCGGGAAAGCCATCGTAGCCCTTGAAGGCGGGACGGCCCCCTCCTTGGACGATGACCCTCTCGGCGCATGCATCGAGTTCGGCCGTCGAAATACCCGGGGCAACGCGCGGGCCGACCGCCTCGAGCGCATCTGCGCTCTGGCGGCCGGCCCGTTTCATCGCCTCGATTTTTGCCGGCGACTTGATCTTGACGCCGTCCAGGCGAAAGAACTTCATGAACCCTATTTGCCGATGGCTTTCCTCAGCGCGGCGAAGACATCGTCGGGGGACTGGGCACCATCGAGCTCGATGAGGATTCCGTTGCCGCGGTAGTAGTCGATGAGCGGACTCGTCGACTTCTCGTAGACGGCAAGGCGGTTGCGCACCGTCTCCTCGTTGTCGTCGGCACGCTGGTACATCTCGCCACCGCACTTGGGGCAGACGGGGCCGGTCTCGACCGTGCCGGGATAACCGCACTCGTGGCAGACGCGACGCTGCGACATGCGCGCGACGAGGACCTCGGGGTCAACCTCGAGGGCAATGGCGTAGTCGAGCTTCTTGTCCAGGTTGGCAAGGGCGCCGTCGAGCGCGACTGCCTGAGCCGGGGTGCGCGGAAAGCCGTCGAGCAGAAACGAAGCGTCCGGATCTGCCTTGAGCCTTTCCTCGACCAGGCCAATGACGACCTCGTCGGGCACGAGCTCGCCGGCGTCCATGTAGGACTTGGCCTTGAGGCCGAGTTCCGTGCCCTCCTTGACGGCAGCGCGAAGCAAATCTCCCGTGGAAAGATGGGTGAAGCCGAACTCGTCGACGAGACGGGCCGACTGGGTTCCCTTTCCGGCGCCCGGAGCGCCCAGGAGTACGATATTCATAGAACTCTCCTAGTCTATTTGAAGAAGCCGTCGTAGTTGTGCATCTTCAACTGGCTCTCCAGCTTGGTCATGGTGTCGAGCGCGACGCCGACCATGATGAGAACGGAGGTGCCGCCGAACAGCTGGATCAGGGTGTTGCCCGTGAATGAGTACAGGATGGACGGGATGATCGCGATGGCCGCGAGGAACATCGCACCCGGAAGCGTGATGCGATTGATCACGTTCTTGATGTACTGCACGGTGGCGCCGCCGGGGCGCACGCCCGGGATGAACCCGCCGTTGTTCTTCAGGTTATCGGCCGTCTCCTGCGGATGGTAGATCATCGACGTGTAGAAATACGCGAAGAAGACAATCAGGGCGAAGGTCAGGATCCAGTTGCCCCAACCGGCCGAGCAGAAGTTGGCGACGGCCTGCAGCCAGCCCGCGTCGCTGAAGAACGCGGCGATCTGGGCGGGCAGGTAGAGCAGCGCGGAAGCGAAGATGATGGGGATGACGCCCGAGCCGTTGACCTTGAACGGCAGATACGTGGACTGGCCACCCATGACCTTGCGTCCCACGACGCGCTTGGAGTACTGCACCGGGATACGACGCTGGCCACGCTCGATGAAGACGATGCCCGGGATCGTGACGAGAATCACGACGACGATGAGCACGGTCATGAGAATGCCCTGCATCTGATCGGTGGAGTTCTGGATGGAATCGAGCAGCGCGCTTGGAAGGCGTGCGATGATGTTCGCGAAGATGATGAGCGACATGCCGTTGCCGATGCCGCGTTGCGTGATGAGCTCGCCCATCCACATGATGAGGGCCGTGCCGGCGACGAGCGTGATGATGATGATTGCGCTAATCAGCCAGGTGGGCATGCCCGTCGTGGAGAAGTCGACGCCAAAGGCGTTCTGGAACAGAACCAGATAGCCGATGGCATTGATGAGGCCGAGCACGAGCGTGAGGTAACGCGTGATGCGCGTGACCTTGCGCTGTCCCGCCTCGCCTTCCTTCTGCCAACGCTGCAGGGCGGGAACGATGCCCTGCATGAGCTGCATGATGATGGATGCCGTGATGTAGGGCATGATGCCGAGCGAGAACACCGAGAAATACTCGAGCGCTCCACCCGAGAACAGGTTGAGCATGAGCAGGCCGGCGTTCGTGCTCGTGTCGCGGAAGTTCGACACGAGGTCGGCGAACGGGATGCCGGGAACGGGAATAAACGAGCCGACACGATACAGCGCTATGATTCCAAGGGTGAAGAAGATCTTGTGACGAAGCTCCTTCACCTTCATTGCGTTAATGAGTGCGTTAAGCACGGCTACTCGACCTTTCCTCCGGCCGCTTCAATCTTGGCCTTGGCAGAAGCGGAAACCTTCTCGACCTGAACCGTGAGCGCCTTGGTGATATCGCCATCGCCGAGAACCTTGACGAGTGCATCGGCGTGCTTGATGATGCCCTTCTCGACGAGCGTCTCGCCGTTGACGGTCTCGCCGGCGGCGTACTTCTCGTCAAGACGACCGACGTTGACCGGCACGTACTCCTTGCGGTTGACGTTGCGGAAGCCGGGGAGCTTGGGAAGGCGCATCGCCAGCGGCGTCTGGCCACCCTCGAAACCCGGGCCCTTGGTGCCACCGGCACGCGAAGCCTGGCCGTTCATGCCACGGCCGGAAGTGCCGCCGTGACCCGAACCGTGACCGCGACCAACGCGCTTGCGCTTCTTCGTCGACCCTTCGGCCGGCTTGAGTTCAGAAAGATCCATGATGTCTCCTTTACGCGTTCGCCCGCTTGATGCGGGCGAAGCCGGCTGCTCGCCGCCGGCTGACTACCTCGTCGTGGACCGCACCATACCGGTGCGGCCCATCACATGCTTGCCTACTAGATGTTCTCGACCTCGATCAGGTGCTTGACCTTGAAGATCATGCCCCTGATGGCGTCGTTGTCGACCTGCTCGACCGTGGAGCCGATCTTGCCCAGGCCCAGGGCCTTGAGCGTTGCGCCCTGATCGGCCTTGTAGCCGATCGAGCTCTTCACCTGCGTCAGGCGCAGCGTCTTTTTTGCCTTAGCCATTACTGAACCTTCTTTCCGTAGATTTCAGCAACGGTCATGTCGCGACGCGCCGCAACCTGCTGGGGGCTCTGGAGCTCCTTGAGACCCTCGGCCGCGGCCTTGACGATGTTCATCGCGTTGTCGGTGCCGAGGGACTTGGACAGCACGTCCTTGACACCGGCGAGCTCGAGCAGGGCACGAACCGGGCCACCGGCGATAACACCGGTACCGGGCGTTGCCGGCTTGAGCAGAACGCGGCCAGCGGAGAACTCTCCGATGACCTCGTGGGGAATCGTGCCCTCTTCGGTCAGCGGAATCTTGAACATGTTCTTCTTGGCGTCCTCGACACCCTTGCTGATGGCGATGGGCACCTCGGCGGACTTGCCCATGCCGACGCCGACGTTGCCGTTGCGATCGCCGACGACGACGAGCGCGGTCAGACCGAAGCGACGACCACCCTTGACGACCTTGGAAACGCGATTGATGTAGACGACGCGCTCTTCGAGTTCGGGAGCCTGCTGAGCAGCCTGCCTGTTTGACTTCCTGTTGTTAGGCCTCTGTGCCATGTTTCCCTCCCCCTAGAATTTCAGGCCGGCTTCGCGGGCGCCCTCGGCGAGCGCCTTGACACGGCCATGGTAGAGATTGCCGCCGCGGTCGAACACGACCTCGCCAATGCCCGCATTGAGGGCACGCTGGGCGATGAGCTTGCCCACCTCGGCAGCACCTTCGATATTGCCACCGCTCTTGCCGGTAGCCTTGATCTTCTCGTCAAGCGAGGATGCGCTTGCCAATGTGACGGCAGCGACATCGTCGATGACCTGAGCGTAGATGTTGGAGTTCGAACGCGTCACGCGCAGACGCGGACGCTCGGGCGTACCCGCAACCTTGCCACGCACGCGGCGCTGGCGACGTTGCAGTTTCGCCTTCTTTGCCTTGAGCTTATCCATACTGAACCGTTCTCCTTGAATTCAACCGGTGCCACGACCGGCATTCGTTTACTACTTGGCTGCCTTGCCCTCTTTGCGGCGGACGTGCTCGCCCTGGTAGCGGATACCCTTGCCCTTGTACGGCTCGGGCTTGCGGTAGGCGCGGATGTCCGCGGCGACCTGTCCGACCAGCTGCTTGTCGATGCCGCTGATGTTGATGATCGTGGACTCGGGACACTCGAACGTGATGCCATCGATGGCATCGACGATGACGGGATGCGAGAAACCGAGGGTCATCTCGAGCTTGCCGCCCTTGAGTGCGGCACGGTAGCCGACGCCAACGAGCTCGAGGGTCTTGGAGTAGCCCTCGCTCACGCCAATAACCATGTTGTTGATCAGAGAACGGGTCAGGCCATGCATCGCGCGATTCTCGCGCGCATCGTTGGGACGCTCGACGACGATGGAGCCGTCCTCGCCCAGGCTAATAGCCATATTCTCGTTGAAGGTCTGGGTGAGCTCACCCTTGGGACCCTTGACGGTAACGGTGTTGCCGTCAATCTTTACCTCGACTCCGGCGGGAACCGGAATGGGCAACTTGCCAATACGCGACATGTGTGTGCTCCTTTCTCGGTTCTTACCAGACGTATGCCAGGACCTCGCCGCCGACGCCGGCAATGCGGGCATCGCGATCGGTCATGACACCTTTGGACGTGGAGATGATGGCAGTGCCGAGGCCACCCAGAACGCGGGGCAGCTCGTTCTTGCCAGCGTAGATGCGAAGTCCGGGCTTGGAAATGCGGCGCAGGCCACGAATGACCTTCTCCTTCTTGTCCCCGTACTTCAGCGTGATGAACAACTCGTCCTGCGGAGCCTTCGAGATGATCTCGTACTCCGTGATATAGCCCTCTTGCTTCATGATGCGAGCTATCTCGACGAGCTTTCGCGAAGACGGCATGGAAACCGTCTCCTTGTTCGCAGTGTTCGCGTTTCGAATACGCGTGAGCATATCTGCGATCGAATCGGTCGTGCTCATTGATTCCTCCTATGGTTCGTTGATGACTGCTCCCAAGCGGTTCGCGTCCACCCGTGATGGCCGCGCCTATCTCGAGGCAGCCCAGCGTCTGCTCGTGCTTGCCTTACCAGCTTGCCTTGCGGACACCGGGGAGTTCGCCTTTAAGGGCAAGTTCACGCAAGCAGATTCGGCACAGACCGAACTTGCGATAGACCGAATGCGGCCTGCCGCAGCGGTTGCAGCGCGTGTAGGCGCGCGTGCTGAACTTGGGCTCGCGCTTTGCCTTGGCGATCATCGATTTCTTTGCCAATGCTCATCCTTTCCTGTTCGCGGGAAACGTGCATCCCCCGCTAAACTCCGATTGCTGCACGAAAAAACGCGCAGCATTCGAACATTCTACCTTACTGTCCCACTAAGCCGCAAACGGGAATCCGAAAGCGGTGAGAAGCGCCCTACCCTCGTCGTCGGTCTTGGCGGTCGTCACGAACGTGATGTCCATGCCGCGGGTGCGATCGACCTTGTCGTAGTCAATCTCCGGGAAGATGATCTGCTCGGTGACGCCCATCGAGTAGTTGCCATGACCGTCGAAGCTGTTGGCAGGCAGACCGCGGAAGTCGCGAATGCGGGGAATCGCAGCCGCGATGAGGCGGTCGAAGAACTCGTACATGCGGTCGCCGCGCAGGGTGACCTTGGCGCCAATGGGCATGCCCGCACGCAGCTTGAAGGTTGCGATGGACTTCTTGGCGCGGCAGATCATCGGCTGCTGGCCGGTGATGGTGCGCAGGTCCTCGACAGCGGCGTCCATGAGCTTGCTGTCGGTTGCGGCGTCGCCGACGCCCATGTTGACGACGATCTTCTCGAGCTTGGGAACGTCGTTCACGTTGGCAATGCCGAGCTCGTCCTTGAGCTTGGCGGCGAGCTCGTTGTAGTACTTCTCCTTGAGGCGTGGTGCCATGGTTCTAAACTCCTTCGAGATTTAAGGCGGGGTTTCCAACCTCGCCCCCTCCATGCGGAGGGCCTAATTCCTACCTAATGCTTAGGTCGCTAGCGGCTAACGCAGTGCGTGAGATTGGCGCGAGCCGAGGGGCGAAGCGTACGAGATGGTACGTGAGCCTCTCGGCAAGCGCCAAGATTGCACGCTGCGTTAGTCGATAGCCTTTCCGCACTTCTTGCAGACGCGCGTCTTGCCATCCTCATCGACCTTGAAGCCGATGCGGGTGGGCAGGCCGCACGACGGGCAGACCAGCATGACGTTGGAAACGTCGATGGCGGCCTCGCGGGTGTCGATGCCACCATTGGGGTTGGCCTGCGTCGGGCGCAGCGCCTTGTGCACAAGGTTGACACCCTGGACGGTGACGCGACCCTTCTCGGGATGGGCAAAGAGGACCTCGCCCTGTGCGCCCTTGTCCTTGCCGGCGATGACCTTGACGGTATCGCCTGTCTTGATGTTCATCTTCGTCATCTTCTTCTCACCTTCCCCTAAAGCGTCTCGGGTGCGAGGGAGACGATCTTCATGAACTTGCGATCACGCAGCTCGCGGGCGACGGGCCCGAAAACGCGCGTGCCGCGGGGAGCGCCGGAGTCGTCGACCACGACGGCGGCGTTCTCGTCGAACTTGATGTAGGAGCCGTCCTTGCGACGGACCTCCTTCTTGAGACGGACGATGACGCAACGCACGACGTCGCCCTTCTTGACCTGACTGTTGGGAGCTGCCTCCTTGACGCTGCAGACGATGATGTCGCCCAGGCCGGCGTAGCGGCGCTTGGAGCCGCCGAGGACCTTGATGCACTGAACCTTCTGTGCACCGCTGTTGTCAGCAACAGTCAGCATTGATTGCATCTGAATCATGAGAATACCTTCCTGCTACTTCAGCTGACTACTTGGCCTTCTCGACGATGTCGAGCAGGCGCCAGCGCTTCTGCTTGGAGAGGGGACGAGTCTCCATGATGCGGACGGTATCGCCCACACCGGCCTCGTTGCTCTCGTCATGCGCGTGGAACTTTTTGGTGGTGGTGATCATCTTGCCGTAGACGCGGTGAGGCTTGCGCTCCTCGATCTGCACGACGATGGTCTTGTCGTTTGTGGCCGAGACGACGACGCCCTGGCGAACCTTACGACGATTACGCTCTTCGCTCATTTAGGTTTCGCTCCTTTCCTTAAGCGGTCGCTTCGGCTGCAGCGCGAATCTCGCGAGCGCGCAGCTCGGTGCAAATACGGGCAATGTCCTTCTTGACGACCTTCACGCGCGCGGTGTTGTCCAGCTGGCTCGTGGCCATCTGGAAGCGCAGGTTAAAGAGCTCGGTGCGCGCTTCGGTCAGCTTGTCGTTGAGGTCGTCGGTAGTGAGCTCGCGAATCTCTGCAGGCTTCATTTACTCGTCGCCTCCTTCTTCCTCAGTGGTGGCGGCAGCGGTGGCTGCAGCGGCGCTTTCCTTGGCGGCCTTGGAGCGACCACGCGCGGAGTCCTTGGCGTGAAGCTTGGCGTACTCCGCGGCGCGCTCGGCGGCATTCTCGCGGAACACCATCTTGCACTTGATGGGCAGCTTGTTGATGGCAAGACGCATGGCCTCGCGGGCATCGTCGGGCTGGACGCCATCGATCTCGAACATGATGCGGCCGGGCTTGACGACGGCCACCCACTCCTCGGGGTTGCCCTTGCCGGAACCCATGCGGGTCTCGGCTGGCTTCTTGGTGATGGGCTTGTCCGGGAAGATCGTGATCCACACGCGGCCACCACGCTTCATGTAACGGGTCATGGCGATACGGGCGGCCTCGATCTGGCGATTGGTGATCCAATGGGACTCGAGGGCCTGGATGCCATAGGAGCCGAAGTTGAGGTTGTTGCCTCCCTTGGACTTACCCTTCATGGAACCGCGCTGGACCTTGCGGTGCTTGATGCGCTTGGGCATTAACATTAGCGATCCCTCCTCTCGCCACGACGGCCACGGCCGCGACGCTGGGCAGACGTGCCCTCGAGCGCAGGATTCTTCTTGTCCTGGCCGGGAAGGACCTCGCCGTAGTAG
>CATLBX010000035.1 GCA_949879855.1 uncultured Coriobacteriia bacterium | reverse complement strand
CGAACCTGTCATTTCGATCGAAGCGAACGAAGGGAGCGGAGTCGAGAAATCTCGGTCTTGACCTGCGGCGAAAGGGCGAGATTTCTCCATTCCGCCGCCTAACGGCGGCTTCAGTCGAAATGACAGAAAGTCGCGCTATTTTTCAGCGGAGATGACGCGGGTGGGCGTCACGATGTAGTCGACGCGGCAGTCGGTCGCCTCGTGCGCCACCTCATCCACGACCTGTTCGTCAAAGGCGATGCCAATGGTCATGCTCTCGTCGCGCAGATACGGCAGAAAGCGGTCGTAGAAGCCCTTGCCCTGCCCCATGCGGTTTCCGTGCTTGTCGAAGGCGATGCCGGGCACGAGCATGAGGTCGATGCTCTCGGGTGCCACGATGCGCTTCGAGTCGATTTCGGTCACGATGCGCAGCGGTTCCTCGAGCACGCTCAGGTCGTCGTTGGCGTCGAAGGTCACGAAGGCCATGTTCGCCTCGGAACGGACGACGGGAAAGACGATGGTGGGGCGCTGGTCGAAGAGGAAGAGCTTCTTGATGTCCGACACGAATCGTGCCTCTGACCCGGTGGGATAGTAGACGGCGATGCATTTCGCATGTTTGAGGGCGGGAAGGTTGAGAAGCCTGTCCTCTAAAGCCGCCTCGTACGTTTTGCGAACATCAGCTGCGATCGAACCACGTTTGGCGCGCATGCTTTCGCGCTGCGCCGCCTTTTCTTCTGCGGTATTCATGGCGAATATGATACCAAAAGTATGCACAAGTGCGAAATCGAGCCCGATACGGGGGATTTTTTGCTAGTATTCCGTGCATGTCTGTAGTAGTTGCAAAATTCGGCGGGACTTCCGTCGCGAATCCCGAGCGCATCCGGAGCGTTGCCCAGCGCATCGTGAGCCGCAAACGTGCGGGCGATAGCGTCGTGGCCGTGGTTTCGGCCATGGGCAAGACCACCGACGACCTCGTGGCGCTCGCGAGCTCCATCTCGGACGCTCCCGATCCGCGCGAGATGGACACGTTGCTGTCCACGGGCGAGATGGTCTCGATGTCGCTGCTGGCCATGGCCGTCGCCGAGCTCGGCGAGGAGGCCATCAGCCTCTCCGGTCGCCAGATCGGCCTCATCACCGACAGCGTGCACGGCAAGGCGTCGATTCGCGAGATTCACGCCGACCGCATCCGCGTCGCGCTCTCCGCGGGCCGCATCGTCATCGTCGCCGGCTTCCAGGGCATCGACGCCGCCGGAGACATCACGACGTTGGGTCGCGGTGGTTCGGATACGACGGCGGTCGCCATAGCGGCGGGCATCAAGGCGGACGTCTGCGAGATTTACACGGACGTCGCCGGTGTCTACACGGCCGATCCGCGCATCGTTCCGCGTGCCTGCAAGATCGATCAGATCAGCTACGAGGAAATGCTCGAGATGGCCGCGGGTGGCGCGGGCGTGCTGCACAAGCGCTGCATCGAGTTCGCGCGCAACTTCGGCGTGACGATACATTGCCGCTCGTCGTTCAGCGACGAGGCGGGCACGTTGGTGAAGGAGTATGACCCCACTATGGAAAAGGCTATTGTCAGCGGCGTCGCGCACGATCTCTCGGAAGCCAAGTTCACGATTCGCGACGTGCCCGATACCACGGGTGTCGCCGCCAAGGTCTTTGGCGCCATGGCCGATGCCAACCTCGGCGTGGACATGATTATCCAGAACCTTTCCGAAAACGGCCATACCGACATCACGTTCACGAGCCCCAAAGCCGATATCGAGAGGACGACCGAGGTGATGAACCGCATCGTTCGCGAGCTGGGCGCACGCGAGCTGCTCATTACCGGCGAGGTCGCCAAGGTCTCCATCATCGGTGCGGGCATGAAGGTCAATTCTGGCGTCGCGGCGCAGATGTTTACCACGCTGGCCGAAGGCGGCATCAACATTTCGATGATTTCGACCTCCGATATTCGCACGAGCGTTGTTATTCCTGCCGAAAGCGCCGAGGAAGCGGTGCGTCTGCTGCACACGGCCTTCGGCCTCGATGGTGCCAAGGTCTTCGAGGAGACGCAGCTTTCCGCCGAAGAGCTCGCCGCCAAGGCCAACAAGGGCCGCTAATCGAGGTGGCGCGTGGAGAAGCGCCCCAACATCAAACTCACGCTTGACCAGGGCCTCGCGGTCGCCCATGACCTGTGCCCCGATCGCTCGTCGCAGGCGCTCGCCGACATCCTCGGCGTGAAGCGCGCTTACCTGCTGCGTCGCTCCGTCGACGCGCGCCGCAAGAGCGACGTGCACTTCGTCGTGACCGCCGGCATCGGTGATGGCGATGGTGCGCCGCAGGTGGTGCAGCCTCTCGACCAGCGACCGCTCCCCGAGCGGCGATGCGAGGGTGCGCGCCCCGTGGTGGTGGGTATGGGTCCGGCGGGACTCTTCGCCGCGCTCGAGCTTGCCGAGGCGGGTCTGTGCCCGCTCGTGATCGAGCGTGGTGCGCCCGTCGATGAGCGCACGGCCGACGTCGAGCGCTATCACCGCACGCGCGTGCTCGACACGGCAAGCAACGTGCAGTTTGGCGAGGGTGGCGCCGGCACCTTCTCGGACGGCAAGCTCACGACGGGCAAGAACTCCCCGCAGATCGCGTCCGTGCTCGAGACTCTCGTCGCGGCGGGTGCGCCCACTGAGATTCTGTGGCAGGCAAAGCCGCACATAGGAACGGATGTGCTGAGCAAGGTGGTCAGGCGCATGCGCGAGCGCATCATCGCCTGTGGTGGCGAGGTGCGCTTCCATACGCAACTTGTGGGCATGGGCATTGACGCGACCGGCCAGCTGCGAAGCGTCGCGCTCGAGAGCGGGGAAGTCACCTACGAGGTCGAGGCGTCCCGGCTCGTTTTAGCCTGCGGGCATTCGGCGCGCGATACCTTCGGATTGCTCGAAGAACTCGGTTTCGAGCTCGGGCAAAAGCCGTTCTCCATCGGCGTGCGCATCGAGCACGAGCAGGCGTTCATCAACCAGGCCCAGTACGGGAAGTTCGCGGGGCACCCCGCTCTCGGCGCTGCCGACTACAAGCTCGCCTGTCATCTGAAGAACGGTCGTTCGGTCTACACCTTCTGCATGTGTCCCGGTGGAGAGGTGGTTGCCGCGTCGAGCGAGGAAGGCGGTCTGTGCGTCAACGGCATGTCGCGCCAGGCGCGTGATGGGGCCAACGCCAACGCGGCGCTGCTTTGCAACGTGACGCCCGATGACTTCGACGATGCGGCAGATCCGCTTTCGGGCATTGCGTTGCAGCGGCGCTGGGAGCAGGCGGCGTACGTGGCGGGCGGATCGGATTGGCATGCGCCTGTCCAACGCGTGGGGAGCTTCGTAGACAGTGCGGTCAAGGCGCACACGACGCCCGAGGCGAGCTATCCGCTCGGCGTGGTCGAGGCGCCGCTCGACACGTGCCTGCCGGGCTTCGCGACAGCGGCCCTGCGCGAGGCGCTGCCCGTGCTCGACCGCAGCTTGCACGGCTTTGCCGATTCCGGAGCGCTGCTCACAGGCATCGAGGCACGCAGCTCCTCGCCCGTGCGCATCGTGCGCGACTCCCATACGCTCATGTCGACGCATGTGCATGGGGTGTATCCATGCGGCGAGGGAGCGGGCTATGCCGGTGGCATCATGTCGGCCGCCCTCGACGGCCTGCGCGTGGCAGGGGCTTTAAACGAGCGGTAGCAGTGTGCCCGCGAAGAGCCAGGCGGTAAGGCCGGGGGCAAGCGCGATGGGCGTGTGACGCCCCGCCCTGCCGCGTATGAGCTGCACGAGCGCGATCGTTCCCATGAGCACCGCGCAGGCAAAGACGCCGGCCGTGATGCCGGCAGCGCCCGAGAAGAGCGCGAGCGGCACGATCATGCGCACGTCACCGGAGCCGACGAGCTCGTTTGCACCACGGCGCACGCGAAGTTCGTTGGCAAGCAATAAGCTGCCGGCGATGAGGCCTGCGGGCAATGCGATCGTGACCGTTTCCGCAAGTCCCCCTGCCGCCACGCGAAAGACCAGTGCGCACGCGAGCAGTGCGGCCACGAGCTCGGTTGGAAGGACGTGTTCGCGCAAGTCGCAGGCGAGCAATGCACCCATGCACGCACATGCAAACGAAAAGCTCAGGCAGCAGATGACGTCATCGAGCAAAAGCCAGGAAGCAAGCGCGCCGGCCGTGCACAGGCCCGCGATGAGAACGCGCAGCCAACGACCGAGTTCATCTTCGAATCCGCGCCCATGAAGCGAGGTCCGGGCGAGGCC
The DNA here is from genome assembly GCA_949879855.1 of uncultured Coriobacteriia bacterium. Taxonomy (GTDB): domain Bacteria; phylum Actinomycetota; class Coriobacteriia; order Coriobacteriales; family QAMH01; genus QAMH01. The sequence goes on along the minus strand of CATLBX010000035.1, from coordinate 8,902 downwards.
CGTCATGCCCGTCCACCCCAGGATGCAGCTCGCACAGGCGTAGAGCACCATGGGCGGCCTCTCTTCCTAGCGCGTCCGCAGGGCGTAGGCGGCCGAGATGGCCGAGCATGCGTCGTTGGCGAACGACGACAGGTACTTGTCGTCGTTGTCCTTTAGATGAACGTAGATGGCGCGACGGCCACGGCTTGCCAGCGCGGAAAAGTCACCCAGGGCCTCGGCGTTGGCGACGTCACCGAGCGTGAAATCCTCGTGGGGCACCGTGATGTCAAAGGGCTCGTCGGCGCTGACCACGAGGAAGACGCCCGTGTTGGGGCCGCCCTTGTGCATCTGGCCGGTGGAGTGCAGGTAGCGCGGGCCAATCTCGAGACATGAGCATATGTCGAGACGATCGGCCGCGCGGTGGCGCACCTTCTCGAGCGTTTCGCGACGGCCCACGCCCTTGAAGGGCAAGAACGCGTTGAGGCTGAAGTAGTCGTTGTCCTTGATCGAGCAGAACAGCAGGCGCAGCGCGGCGTTCGCGTCGATGTCCTCGTGCGGGTCGTCGAGTGCGTCGAGAAGCGCGGAGCTCACGTAGACGCGATCGGCGTAGCTGCACGACCCGAGGTCGAATTCCTCGTAGGCGGGATTGCCCCAGACGTTTTCGGGGACGTCGAAGCGACCGCCCTGGTTGTAGAGAATCTGGCGTGTCGCGACCTTGGTGCTCTCGACATCGGGTTGGTCGAAGGGATTGATCTGCATGAGCCAGCCGCAGAAGGCGACGGCGTACTCCCAGATGAGGAAGTAGCGCGTCATGGCCGTGCTGTCGGGAATGTCGAGCCTGAAGACGGGGATGTCCGGATGCACGCAGGTGCGCGCGTGCTCGAAGGCCTCGTCGCTGTCCATGTTGCAGAGGATGGCGCAGCGGTCGGGGTGCGGGTCGGAGAGGATGCCGGCGTCGACCTCGACGTTGGGCAGTATGCCAACGCCCGCCTTGCCGAGGGATTCGGCGACAAGCTGCTCGACCCACAGGCCGAAGACCTGCTTGCTCGGCGGCATGAGCAGCGAGAACTTGTCGCGCCCGGCCTTGAGGTTGTCGTAGAGGAAGGCCGCGAGCCAGACGGCCGGGTTCTCCGGCGAATCCGAGGCGCAGAGTCTTTCCATGGGCACGGCGTCCTCGAGCATGCGCTCGATGTCGATGCCGATGGCCGCCATGGGAAGCAGGCCGAAGGCAGAGAGCGCGGAGTAGCGTCCGCCCACGTCGGGCTCGCCGTGGATGATGGCGCGCCAATGGTTCGTGCGTGCGACGTGCTCGAGTTCGGTGCCCGGATCGGTGATGGCGATGAAACGCGACCCGGCGCGTTCGGCGCCCAGATGCGCGCACACGTACTTCCAGCACACGTGGGAGAGCACGGTGGGCTCCAGCGTGGTGCCCGACTTGCTCGAGACGATGTAGAGCGTGCGGGCCGGGTCGGAGGAGCCGAGGATGTGGTTGACGTAGACGGGCGAGAGCGCGTCCATCGTCTTGAACGGAACCTCGTCCGTGACCTCGAGGCTGTAGAGCTTGGTGACCGTCTGGGGAGCCTGGGCCGAGCCGCCTTGGCCGATGAGCACGACGGCGTCAAGCCCCTCGCCGCGCGCCTGCTGCGCGATGATCGCGATTTCGGAAGGATCGCGCGGGGGCTTGCTTGCCAGCGTCGTCCAGCCAAGTCGGGTCGTCGCGTAATCGGCAACCTCTGCGGAAAAGGCGAAGACGGAGCCATCCTTGGCAGCGATGCGGGAGGGAACCTCATGTTCGATGAGAAGTTGGGCGGTGGGGCAATGCCCCAACTCGGAACTATCCATAAACGCCATGTACACGTGCTCCTTGGGTGATTCGACTCGTTCTGTCCGCTGACGCGGATAGAAAATAGTGTTGGTAAGTATAATGCATGCAAAATCTCGTGCGCCGTGTTATTATTATGTCTCCTTTGTATCAGGAGGACTCTTCATGGAAGAAATAATCAACAGACAGGTCGCCTACGTCAACAGCATCCACGAGACGCTCGTCGGTTTTACGGGTAGGCGCCTGCGCATTCGTGCCAACATGGGCCGTTCCAAGATCATCGAGCGCGAAGGCGTGCTCACCCAGGCTCACAAGTCGCTCTTCATCGTCGAGACCGACGAGAAGCGCGGCCGCAAGGCACGTCAGTCCTATCAGTACGTCGACGTTCTGACGGGCACGGTCGAGCTCACCAATCCCGAGGACGAGCAGCCGCTGTTCCCCGCGCTCCAGCAAGAGGCCATCTAACACAGCCGTCCATGGGCATCTCACGTTCACGGGCGTTGACGTTCGAGGCTCACGCCAAGGTCAACCTGTGCCTTGCCATAGCCTATCCGCCGTATGACGGCTACCACGGGGCACGTTCCGTCTTTCAGGAGCTTGACCTGCACGACGTCGTACGTGTTCGCGTCGAGCGGGACGTCATGTCACAGGCGCTGCGGACCCAGGCGGGCACGCCCGTCGCGCTCGATTGTGCGGTCGACGGTCTCGATCCCCGTGACAATCTCGTCTTTCGCGTCATCGACAGGGCCGAGCAGTCCTGTGGGGCCATGGCGGTTGCCCCCGATGCCACGCTCGTCATCGAAGTCGAGAAGCACATCCCGGCGGGTGGCGGCCTTGGCGGCGGTTCGAGCGATGCCGCCGCGGCGCTCAAGGCCTACGCGCAGCTCGTGGGCATCGACGGGCTCGACGAGCGAATCGTCGCGGTCGCCCGTCTTCTCGGGGCCGACGTCGCCTTCTTTCTCCACGGGCGCACCGCCCTCATGGGAGGACGCGGTGACGTGTTCGAGCGCTCCTTGCCGCCTCTGACGGCCCCCATCGTCCTCATGGGTAGCAACGACGGGCTCTCCACGGCTGCGGTATATCGCGCCTTTGACGAGGACCCCGTCCCGGCTCCCGATGCCGACGCGCTTGCCCGTGCGCTGGAAGAAGCCCCCGGCGACCTTGAGCGCATCACGGCCCTCTGCGCCAACAACCTGGGACCTGTGGCCTGCGCGGCCGACCCGCGCATCCAACGGCGCATCGATGCGGCGCTCGCGCATCCCGACGTGCTCGCCGCCCTCGTTTCGGGAAGTGGCTCGACGAGCTTCGCGATATGCGCCGACGAAGCGGCCGCGCAGCGCTTCGCCCATGATATCGCGCCCGTGTGCGACTGGGTTCGCGTATGCGGCATTCCCCCGTTCATTGCTTGAGAATCACGCCGCAGTTCACTAGAATCATGCAGGCAGGCTACTGGGGCATCGTTCAACGGTAGGACAGCGGTTTTTGGTACCGCGAATGAGGGTTCGATTCCTTCTGCCCCAGCCAACCAATTTCTTACTCAATGGGAGCGCATGTGGAAGCTAAAGCTTTGATTCTTGCAGCAGGCGCTGGGACCCGCATGAAATCCAACAAACCGAAGGTCGCCCACGAGATGCTGGGCAAACCGCTCGTGCGTTGGGTCGTGGATGCGGCACGCCAGGCGGGTTGCGATGACGTGCATGTGGTCATCGGCCACGGCCGCGAGCAGGTCGAGCCCCTGCTGGGCGATTGCGTCATCTCGTACCAGCTCGAGATGCTTGGCACCGGGCACACGGTCATGTGCGCGGCGGACAAGCTCGCGGGCTACGAGGGCAACGTCGTCGTGCTCTGCGGCGACTCCCCGCTCATCAGGCCGGCCACCATCAAGGCGCTCATCGCGGCGCACGAGGCCACGGGGTCTGCCGCCACGGTGCTCACGATGGAGCCCGCCAATCCCTTTGGCTACGGGCGCATCGTGCGCGACGCAGATGGCAACGTGTGCGGCATCGTCGAGGAGAAGGACTGCACGGATGAGCAACGCGCCATCGGCGAATGCAATTCCGGGGTGTTCTGCTTCTCCGCCCCCGCGCTTCTGGATCACCTCGATCAGCTCGATCGCAACAACGCCCAGGGCGAGTACTACCTCACGGACATGCTCGCGCTACTGGCAACCGACGGGCTGACGGTGTCGAGCATGGTCGTCGATGACGACGACGAGTGCCTCGGCGTCAACTCGCGCGCGCAGCTCGCCGCCGCGGGCAAGATCGCGCAACGTCGCATCAACGAACAGCTCATGGCAGACGGCGTCACCATGCTCGACCCCAACCTCGTGTGGGTCGGGCCCGATTGCATCGTCGAGAATGACGTGGAACTGCTGCCGATGACCATGCTCTGGGGCGCGACGCGTATCTCGACAGGTTGCGTCATCGGCCCCAACACGCGCCTCACCGACTGCGCCATCGGCAAGGACAACGTGCTCGAGGAGGTCGTGGGCATCGAGACGACCACCGAGACCGGTGTCACGGCCGGTCCGCGCGCCTACCTGCGCCCCGGCACCTACCTGTGCGAGGGCGCCCATGTGGGCACGCACGTCGAGATCAAGAAGTCTACGGTGGGGCCGGACAGCAAGGTGCCGCACCTGTCCTACATCGGCGACGCGACCATCGGCACCGACGTCAACATCGGCGCGGGGTCGATTACCTGCAACTACGATGGCGTAAGCAAGCACAAGACCGTCATCGGCGATTTCACCTTCGTCGGATCGAACACGATGCTCGTCGCTCCGGTCACGCTCGGCTCCAACGTCGTGACGGGCGCCGCGAGCTGCATCACCAAGGACGTGCCCGATGGCGCATTGGCCGTCGAGCGCAACGAGCAGAAGATCGTCGAGGACTGGACGGAGCGTCACTTCACGGGCAAGCGCAAGGGCTAACGAAGGGATAGGTACACGATGGGTAAAAGGCGGAGCAGGGCCGCGGAACGCAAGCTGCACATCTTCTCGGGGTCGGTGCATCCCGATCTTGCCGAGGAGATTGCGCGCTACCTCGACGTCGAGATGGGCGATATCAGGCTCGAGAAGTTCTCGAACGGCGAGATATACGCCCGCTACATGGATTCCGTGCGCGGCGAGGACGTCTTCCTCGTCCAATCGGTCTCGGGCGATGTCAACGATGCGCTCATGGAGCTGCTCATCATGATCGACGCGGCACGCCGCGCGAGCGCCGGCAGGATTCACGCCGTCGTCACGCACTACGGTTACGCGCGTCAGGACCGCAAGTCCGCCGCACGTGAGCCGATTACCGCCAAGCTCGTCGCGCGCATGCTCGAGACGGCGGGCGTCGACACCATCACGACGATCGACTTGCACTCGGGCCAGATCCAGGGCTTCTTCGAGAGGCCGGTCAACCACCTCACGGCCCTCAATCTCTTCGCGGACTACTTTGCGGCGCAGGAGATGGACAACCTGTGCGTGGTGAGCCCGGACGTCGGCCGCGCCAAGGTCGCCAAGAAGATGAGCGACCTGCTCAACGCCGACCTCGCCATCATGCACAAGGGTCGCCCCAAGCACAACGTGGCAGAGATCACGAGCATCATCGGCGACGTCGAGGGCAAGAACTGCATCCTCAACGACGACATGATCGACACCGCTGGCACCATTTGCGCGGGCATGAAGGTTCTCAAGGACCGCGGCGCCAAATCGGTGCACGTAAGCGCCACGCATCCCGTGTTCTCGGGCCCGGCCATCGAGCGCCTCGAGAATTCCGTCGCCGACGAAATCGTCGTCGCGAACACCATCCCGCTTCCCGAGGAGTACCTGCAGGGCAAGATCAGGCAGATCAGCGTCGCACCGCTCTTCGCCGAGGCCATCAACAACGTGTTCAACAACGGTTCCATCTCGTCGTTGTTCGACCCGGATTTCGCGCTGTAACGATGGACTACAGGCTCATAGCAGGTTTGGGCAATCCCGGCCCCGAGTACGAGGGGACGCGGCACAACGCCGGCTTTCTCGCGCTCGACCTGCTTGCCGACGAGCTGGGGGCACGCTACTGGAAGAACGAATGCGGTGCGCTCGTCGCGCATGTGCAGCATGGGGGAGACGAGCTGCTGCTCGTCAAGCCGCAGGCGTACATGAACACGAGCGGAGGCCCCATCAGCAAGCTTGCCGCCGCGCACAAGGTCGCGCCCGCCGAGGTGCTCGTCATTCACGATGACATGGACCTGGAGCCGGGGACGATTCGCGTGAAGGTGGGTGGTGGCCATGGTGGCCACAACGGCCTCAAGTCGATCCACGCGAAGCTCGGGAGCGACGCGTACACCCGCGTGCGCGTGGGGCTCGGGCACCCGCCGGGACGCAAGCCCGTGACGGACTTCGTGCTCCAAAGGCCCAAGGGCGCCGAGGCGCAAGACTTCGAGCATGCGGTCGCCGTGGCGGCCGATGCCGCGCTCTGCGTAATTGACGATGGTCCGACGACGGCCATGAACAGGTTCAACTAAGGGTATTGCCATGAATCAGCGTGACGCGCATTCATATGGGGATTCCCGTTCGGGCCTACGGCCCGACTACGACAGCGAGAGCGTGCAGGGGCGCTTTGGCCGCCAGGAGGACTGGCGCGAGGCCGAGCGCAGGCAGGCCGCGCGCAAGCTCACCTTGCGCGAGCAGGTCGAGCTCGAGGCCGCGCAAATGGAGCGCGAGCGCCGCGAGGCCGCCGAACGTCGCGCCGCCGAGCAGCGCCGTCGCCGTCAGCTCGCGCAGCAACAGGCCGCCGAGGAACGGCAGCGTCGCCTGGAGGAAGAGGCGCGTCGCCGCAACAAGCCGGCAGAACCCGAACCGGGCCTGCAGGGAAGGTTCGGGCGCCAGTCGCCCCGGCCGAATCCCGAGCGCCAGACGCAGCGACAGCCCGCGCAGCAGCCACGGCAGCAGTATGACCGTCAGCGATACACTCACGCCTCGCAGGCGCAGTTCTCGCCACGCGAGGAGCCGCGGACGCAACGTCCCGTCCGCCAGACGCCGACGCAGGTCGACGCGCAACGTCAGGCACAGCAGCGGGCCGAGCGCCATGGCGGCATGCAGGCGCAGACGCAACAGACACGCCCGGAGCGCCAACCGTGGAACGCGCGGCAGACGCAGGCATCGCAGGTGCCGGACGAGCGGCCCGCCCGCCCGGAGCGCTCGTCGCGACGCACACAGGGCGTCATCATCGACGAAAGCGTGCAGTCAGCGCATGGTGGCCGCCATATGCCGGCCGTACAGCAGACGCGCCAGGAGCGTCACGTGCCCGAGCATCCGCAGGTGCAGGAGTTCGACGAGGCGGCCTGGGATGTCGACCAAGGCGTCGACGGCCGGCCCGAGGCCGTGGCAGACCCGTTCGCACCGCAGGTCACGCACGAGGTCGCGCAGGAAACGCAGCCCTGGGCGCAACAGCAGGGCCGTACGTCGTCGTATCGGCCGAGCTTCGGCGACCCCGAGGCGACGAGCCGCTACGCGCGCGATAGCTACGGGTCGAGCCGCAAGAAGGGCTCGTTCACGGTCAATCCCGCGGGGCAATCGGGCAAGTCGAAATTCGACCGGCGGCCCAACGTGGAGCGTGCGTCGAGCAGCCGCGGGAGCTCCGCCAGGAAGCTGCCGAACGTCTCGCCCAAGCTCATCGCCATCATCGCGGCGGTGTTCGTTGTCGTGGTGCTGGTGAGCATCTTCAGTTCCTTTGCGCAGCCGGGCGGCGGTGCGGCGGGACAGGGCGGAGACGCGATGACGTCGACCACGAAGCAGGCGTCCCTTCCCACGCCCATCATGTCGGAAAGCTCCGGCATCACGATGCATTCCGCGGTGGCCATGGAAGACCTCACCGAGATCCTGATTCACAACGCCTCGTACGCGTACGCGAACGAGATCACCACGCAGCTCAAGGAAGCCAAGAACACGGACATCCTCGCCTCCCATGGCACGGGACGCGACCCTGCCGCGCAGCCCACGGGCGACAAGTGGATGACGGGCGAGTTCATCCGCTGCTTCAGGGAGGGCAACGCCGGCCCCGTCATGAGCGCCATCGACTGCGGCGGTCCCGTGGGCGCGACGGTGTACGCGCCGGTCACGGGCGAGGTGGTTCTCGTCAAACAATACAAGCTCTATGGCGAGATTGACGATTATCGCATCCACATCCAGCCGACGGGACGCCCCGATCTCGACGTGGTGCTCATCCACCTGACCGACGTGACCGTGAAGGCGGGCGACAAGGTGACGGCGGGCGTGACGCCCATGGCGAAGATTCGCGATATCTTCCAGTATCTGGACGAGTCGCTGCAGCTCAAGAACTACACGGCGGAGAGCGACAACGGAAACCACACGCACATCCAGGTGAACAACGCCAACCATCCCGAGTACACGGCCCTCGACGAGCTCAAGCCGCAGCCGACGACGCCGGCGGATCCGGCGGCGGCAACGCCGACGACCGACGCCTAACAGGGCAGGACCGTCGCGATTTGCATGGAATGCGGCCATCCGACGTGCGCTCGCAAGTTTTTTCAACTTGCGTCTTTACGAACGGGGCAAGTTTCTGTAGTATTGCTTTCGCTGTTTAGCGCGGGGTTGTAGCTCAGCTGGTTAGAGCGCTGGCCTGTCACGCCAGAGGTCGCGGGTTCGAGCCCCGTCAATCCCGCCAGCATGCATCTTGAAGCCGCTTTCGAGCGGCTTTTTTGTTTTCTGCGTATGAAATGGGCAAATAAAGAGAACCGAGGCGGTAAGGACCCAATTGTCACCGTGCCTCGGTTCAAAAAGAAAAGCGCCAGCGGTAAGAGCAATACACCCTGTGCCAGCGCTTTGAATTAGAAACGCCCGAGGAAGGTACAATGCATACCGTTCGAGCGTTATCTGCAACATAAGCTACAGGGTGTTCGAGAGTATGTCAATGACAGCGGGGCTTTCATTTCCCAGAGAAGACCGTTGATGAAGACATCTGTAGTTCGCTCGTATTGCACGTCGCTTTTTCTTATGAATCTTACGGTTAGTCCTGCATCAGCCAGAGCTTTTGCAGTGCGTATCTCATGATCCCAGAAGTTGAGTCCAGGCTCGATGATGATATGTCCGTGCCGCTCGTTCATGCGGAGGAT
>CATLBX010000034.1 GCA_949879855.1 uncultured Coriobacteriia bacterium | reverse complement strand
CTTCGAAGTCGACGCCATACCAGTTGTGGTCAGGCTGGCTGATGGTTGCCTTGATGGCGGCAACCGTATAGTCGGCCGCCACGGCAAGCGCCTCGTCGAGCGGGAAGTCGTTCATGAGCGCGCCAACCGTCGTCGAGGAGAACACGTCGCCCGTACCATGGAAGCGCGCATCGACGAGCTCGTTGAAGTAGGAGAAGTACTCGCCGGTCTGGCCATCGAGGCCATAGACGCCACAACTGCCCGGCTCGAGGCTCACGCCCGTGAGAACCGCCTTCTTGGGACCGAGCGCAACGAGGCCCTGGAGGAGTTCGCGCACGTAATCCTCGTCATAGGATCCGTCCTCCTTGTACTCCGCATCAAGCATGAAAGCGGCCTCGGTGATATTGGGATCGATGATGTCGGCCTTGGAGCAAACGACCGCGCCCATCGCACGAGCGAACTCGGGGGTGAAGCCCTTGTAGAGCGCGCCGTTATCGGCCATCGCCGGGTCGACGAAGATGAGCGTGTCGCCCTCGCGATGCTCATCGAAGAAGCGGCTCACGAGCTCAAGCTGCTCGAAGGAGCCAAGGTAGCCCGTATAGATGGCGTCAAAATCCACGCCGTTATCAAGCCAGCTCTTGGAGATGGGCTCGATCTGATCGGTCAGGTCGTCAAAGGTGAAGCTCTTGAAGGCGGTGTGCACCGAGAGCACGGCGGTGGGAAGGATGCCGCATTCGACGCCCATGGCCGAGATGATGGGCAACGCGACGGTCAAGGAGCACTTTCCGACGCAGGAGATGTCTTGGATGCTTACGATGCGCTTCATGGTGGGCCTCTTTCCCAAATGACAACGGGCACCGCACGGTGCCCGTTGGCAGGTGTCTGGAGCGGGCGATGGGAGTCGAACCCACCTCATGAGCTTGGAAGGCTCAGGTTCTACCGATGAACTACGCCCGCAATGGAGATGGATTATACCCCAACGGATTCAAGTCGCAGGTTAAAGCGTGGGAAAAGTTTGGGTGTTTCACCCTCGCAGCAGGGCAATCTCTTCCTTGTAGGGAGGCAGGGTCTTCTTCGTCGAGCCCTCCTCGCAGCGCCAGGGTGTCTCGAGAATCTTGGGTACCTTCGAGAAGCGTTCATCATGAACGATTCTGCACAAGGGCTCGAAGCCGATGCTTCCCTCGCCGATGTTCGCGTGGCGATCCTTATGCGAGCCACGCGGATTCATGCTGTCGTTGACGTGAATGACGGCAATTTGGTCGAGACCGATGAGCTCGTCGAATCTCGCAAGCACGCCCTCGTAATCATCAACCAGATCACAGCCCGCATCATTGACGTGGCAGGTGTCGAAGCACACGCGCAGGCACTCGGGCCTCTTCACACGCTCGTATATCGTGGCTATCTCCTCGAAGTCGCGGCCAATCTCGCCGCCCTTGCCCGCCATGGTCTCGAGTGCGACGAATACGCCGCTCTCGTCCTGGGCGAGCACCTCGTCGAGGCCATCGATAAGCTTGGCGATGCCGGCTTCGGCGCCAGAGCCCACATGGGAGCCGGGATGCAGCACGAGCACGTCACTGCCCAACGCTGCCGTGCGCACGAGTTCCTTGGCAAGAAACTCGACGCCCGGCTCGAAGGTCTCGGGCTTCACCGAGTTCGCGAGATTGATGATGTAGGGCGCATGGACAACGACCTCACGTATCCCGGCTTGCTTGGCGTATGCCAGGCCGGCGTCGATGTTAAGCTCGGCAATGGGCTTGCGCCGCGTGTTCTGCGGAGCGCCGGTATAAACCATGAGGGCATTGGCACCGTAGCTCTCGGCCTCCTTCACGGAGCCGAGGAACATGTCCTTGCCCGACATCCCCACATGGGACCCGAGGATGAGCTCGTGACAATCCTTGCATGCTTTCTCAGCTGCCATCAGCCTTCCTTCAACCAACATCCCTTTATTCTCAAAATGCAGACTCAAGTGCCTTCTGCTTTGTTTCGAATATAGGGCGAAACAATGACATCTCATGAGAGCTGCAGCCATTCGCGTGGGCATACTCGGGCCATCGGCAAACAACGGAAAGCACGTCACGCACGACCTTGGCCGCCGCATCAGTATCAAGCTGTACGTAAGCACGCAAATCGCGAAGGCCAACTACTTCTCGCTCGCCTGATTCGCCCATAATAGACGAAGAGCGATCCGCCCCTTCATAAGGATTTGGATTAACGTCAAACATTGGCGCATGACCCCATGCTCCACCTTTTCGAAGGAAGCCCCAATTCCTCAGATGGTCATCAGTGTTATGGACAGCGACCGAGAATACGACACGTCGAAACAGACTGGCGAGTTGAGCTTTCACGTCCTTGACGAGCAGGGGTAATCCCTCAGCGAGTTCGGCGTAGTCACGCAAATCGCCATCGGTCGCGCTCAAGACTGTCATAGCGCTCATATAGGCAACTCGCGTTCCATCAAGTTTTGAGTCAATTCGGTCAAACCGCTCCAGCAAGAGCACGTTTTCATCGCCTATGGAGATAAGCTTCGCCATTGGCACTGCAATTAAAGCATCGCGGGCCATGTCGAGCATCGTCTTCTCCCAGGCCATCACATTCCACTCGTCTTTTGGATGCGAGAATTTTGCCAGAAGCAGACGCTCTCCGTCTCGAACCGACGCCTTAGGACGCGCACCTCCCAAAGAGCCCGAGCCAGCAGCTAGCAGCTCCTTGATTTGCTCATGTCCGGCTTCATCCTCGGCGACCTGACGACTCGCATTGAGCAATGTGGGCAATTCGACTATGGGAGGAATCGGCCCTGATTGCGAGAGGAACTCTGATCCTGGCTGACAGAAGCGAAGCGAGCCCTCGCGGGTCTCGTCAAAGACACCTACAAGAAAGTCAACATCGTCCAGTTGGTGCAGCGCTTTTCCAGCTGCCATGCACCCTGCTTCATGTTCGCGAGCAATAAGATGCCTTCCCCATCGATCAGGCAACGAATCTCGAAAGGCGCCCGGCAAGCCCATGCAGCGTTGCGTTGCCATATTGAGAGGAAATGCCGGCTCAATGGCATACGCATCGGGCCGGGACAGATAACTCTCGTCATAGGCAAACGTGGTTGAGACGACTCCATGGCGCAAGGTAAACCGTGCGCGACCAACGAGAACCACATCGCCCGAGGAGCTGTCATATACATCCAGGATTGGAATCATGCATTACCCTCTCACGCGTTCGGGAAGCGTCTGCTCCGAACGGGCCCGCCCGAAGTCAGTCTCGTACGGATCAACTGCCGCTTTAACCGCATCTGTGACATTGAGAGCATTACAGACGTTGAGAAACGTCTCGAAAGAAACAGATGGGTCTCCATTCTCGAGACGAGAAATAGTTCCACGAGACACGTTGGCCTTATCGGCCAATTGCTGCGCTGTAAAGCCATAGAGCTTTCGCCACGTGGCAACACTCTGGCCAATTTCCTTGGCCGCTAATTTGGTTCGTACCGTGGTTGGACGTTTCATGTATGGTCCTTACGTTCAAAATTTCTTACGTTAAATATTATAACGTAAGATATTTAGAACATTATAGTATGCTCTTCATGTCATTCTCCCTTCCTTCCTGGAAGAAGAGGGCAGAATGCACGATGTGTTAGGCAAGGTGTCCCGCTGCCGAGAGGCAGGCGGGAAAAGAAGATGGTCGGGACGACAGGATTCGAACCTGCGACATCCTGCTCCCAAAGCAGGCGCGCTACCGGACTGCGCCACGTCCCGACGCGGGGAAGAAGTATAGCGCACTTTGCCAAAAAACAAACGGACGGCCCGGTGGGGTCGTCCGTCATCATGTGCGTATCTCGAACTTACTTATGCCAGCTTCGCCCACTTGCGCTTGCCGACCTGGAGCGTGGCACCGGCGAGCTGCGGAGCGGGCAGGTGATACGTGCCCTTCTCGACGGCCTCGCCATTGATCTTCACGCCGCCCTGGTCGATCATGCGGCGACCCTCGCCACCCGAGGCGACAAGTTTGAGGTCGGCGAGGAGCTTGGGCAGGTATACGCCGCCCTTCTCGGGGTCTTCCTCGAGCTCGATGTCGAAGACCTCGACATCTTCCGGAACGCCGTGGGCCTTGAAGACGCGGTCGAATTGCTCCTCGGCGTCTGCAGCGGCCTGCTCGCCGTGATAGGTCGTGATGATCTCTCGCGCGAGGCGACGCTTCGACTTGTTGGGATCGAGCTCGCCAGCTGCAAGGCCAGCCTCGATATCATCCACCTCGGCCACGGGGAGCGCCGTTGCCAGACGGTAGTAGCGCGGCATGAGCTCGTCGGGGATGGACATAATCTTGCCGAACATATCGGCGGGTTCATCGGTGAGGCCGACGTAGTTGCCGTAGGACTTCGACATCTTGCGCACGCCGTCAAGGCCCTCGAGCAGCGGGAGCGTCAGGCATACCTGGGGCTCCATGCCCTTCTTCTCCATGAGCTCGCGGCCGGCAAGCAGGTTGAAGAGCTGGTCGTTGCCACCGAGCTCGACGTCAGCGTTGATGACAACCGAGTCGTAGGCCTGCATGATGGGGTAGATGAACTCGTGCATCGCGATGGGCTGCTGATTGTGGTAACGGTTCGAGAAGTCATCACGCTCGAGGATGCGCGCCACCGTGAAGTTGGAGAGCAATTCGAGCAGACCGGCCAGGTCGAGGTCGAAGATCCAGTCGCGGTTGTGCACGACCTTGGTCTTCTCGGGGTCAAGTACCTTCATCGCCTGGTCCATGTAGGTCTGCGCGTTCGCGTCGATCTGCTCGGCGGTGAGCTGCGGACGCGTCGAGTTGCGGCCCGACGGGTCGCCAATCATCGCCGTGCCATCACCGATGATGAGCGTGACCTGATGACCGAGGTCCTGGAACTGGCGCAGCTTGCGCAGGGGAACGGCATGACCGATGTGCAGGTCGGGACTCGTGGGGTCAACACCAAGCTTGATGTTGAGCGGCGTGCCGCGATCGAGCTTCTTCTTCATGGCCTCGAGCGGCGTGATGCCCGAAACGCCCGACTGGATGATGTGGAGTTGTTCTTCGCTTGAGAGCCCGGTCTTGCCTTTCACGAAACGTTTTGCCGTTTAAGCTCGCTATCTTAGCAGATGCGCCTATTCGACGGGGCGGAAGAGATGCCCCGTGGTCGTGTCGGGAGTCTTCGAAATCTTCGTGCCGTTGATGCCGCTGCGCACGCGGTTGAGCCCATGTTCGGCCTCTCCGGCACTCATGAGCGTGGCGTCGACGGCAAAGCCGCGTATGCCCGCACGCAGCAAGTCGCCGATCGCATGGGCGACGTCGAGCTGCACGGCGTTGTAGATGTGCCCGCAGCCGTATATGTCCGTCGTCACCGGGAAGCGATAGCCTTTGCGATCTTCGAGGAAACGCGGCGCATTGCGACGCGTGCACGTTCCGCAGTGCTCGTCGCAGCTACCTTCCGCTATGAGAAAGCAGTGATCGCTCACCATGAGCTCCTGGCGACCGATGGCGATGATGCCGAGGGGGAGCGGAGACTCGTCGGCAAGCAGCTTCATCTGATGCAGCGTGAGCTCGGGCGAAAGCCAGATGAAGCTCGCGCCGAGCGCTGCCCAGGTGCGAATGGCCTCGATGTTGGTGGCGTACATGCGCGGCCCGATGGAACAACCTGGCTCGAATTGCTCGAGCGTACAGGCGATGTCCGTGTTGTCGAAATCGATGGCAGTTGCAAATGGCGCCATGGCGGAGAGGTCCGTCACGCGCGTGATGTCGATAGCATCGGCTTGCACGGGGGCATGCGCATGTGCCGCGAGCAAGACATCCTCGAAGGCTTCGAGCGCGGCAGCTCGCGTCTTGTGCAGCGTCGAAAAGCCGATGCCCACGCCATCATCGAGCTCGACAGCCCAATCCTCGCATGTGAAGGGCGTTGCACCGAGCCTTCCCACATGGTCGATGACGTCCTCGCGCGTGATTGCCTTGGTGCGCGCTTCCTCGATGATGGGACCCGTCGCCCGCGCCTCGTTGCCCGCACCATCGCGTACGATGATTCCGAGCGGCGCTCCCCTTCTCATGGACACATCAATGGACACCGGAATCTTCATGCCCGCCTCGGTACGCTGTTGTGCCTCGGCGGCGAGCTTGGCCGAACGCACACGGAACACGCGGTCACCCACGGACACCGGCTCGCGCACGCCCAAATACTTCGTGGCGCCCTTGAGCGTGTCGGATGCCTCGACGGTGTAGGTGACGCGACCCTCCGACGTCCAGAACTCGAGCAAGTCGCCCACGGCAATGTCGGCGCTTGCGGCAAGCTTCACCTTGCCCGCGGAGTATCCCGTAACGCGCCCGACGGCGACGCCACGATTGTTGGGGCGTTTGTAGCCCATCATGTTGTTTCCGCGCTCACCTGCCAGGTAACCCTGGGTGAAGCCACGGTTGAACGCCTCGGCAAGCGTACCTTCGGCATCGGACGCGACTTCGTAGGAGGTAACGTCCTCCCATGCGCGGTCGATGGCTTCGCGATATACGGACGTGACCGTCGAGACGTACTCGGGCGATTTCATGCGGCCCTCGATCTTGAGGGAGGCGACATCGGCCTCGATGAGCCGGCCGACCATTTCGATACCGCACAGGTCGCGCGGGCTCAGCAGATACTGCCCCTCCTGCGCGAGCTTCTTGCCGTCCTCGCCGACGAGTTTGTAGGGCAGCCGGCACGGCTGAGCACAGAGGCCGCGATTGGCACTGCGCCCGCCGATGAGCGAGGACAGCAGACATTGCCCCGACTGGCAGATGCAGAGCGCCCCGTGGACGAACACCTCGAGGTCGACGCCGAGCGTGGCAAGCTCGGCGATTCTTTCGATGGAGAGCTCGCGGGCAAGCGTGACACGCGAACAGCCCAGGCGCGAGACAAGCTTGACGCCGCGTTTGCCGCGTACGTTGAGCTGGGTGGATGCGTGCAGCTCGAGTTCGGGTAGCTCGCGGCGCAACACGGACATGAGGCCGATGTCTTGCACGATGGCCGCATCGATGCCAGCCTCGGCGGCAGCAGTCACCATCGCAAGCGCATCGTCCATCTCGCCGGGAAAGACGAGCGTGTTGGCCGTGAGGTAGACGCGTGCATCGCGTAGATGGGCATCGTGGCACGCCGCGTGCAAGTCATCGATGGCGAAATTGTCGGCATTGCGACGGGCGTTGAAGGAGCCGGCGCCCAGGTAGATGGCGTCGGCACCGGCGGCAAGCGCCGCCTCGAAGGCCTCACGGTTGCCCGCAGGCGCGAGCAGTTCCGGTTTTCTCATCGTCTAGTCCGCCATTGCGCGCGTGTCGGCCGCAAGACTCTCGCGCGCATGGTCGAGCTGGACCTTGACCGCCTCGTGGCCGGTCGCGCCATAGGTCGTGCGGCGCTCGACGACCTTGTCGATATCGACGGCCTCGAGCGCATCCGCCTCGAAGCGCTCGTCGATCGCGGCGAGCTCGCTGGCACTCAGGTCCTGCAGCGTCCTTCCCTGCTTCTCGCATTCGAGCACGAGCTTTCCCACGATGGCGTGGGCCTCGCGGAAGGGCACGCCCGCCCCGACGAGATAATCGGCAAGGTCGGTGGCGGCCATGAAGCCACCGAGCGCGCCGGCGCGCATGGCATCCTCGTTGACCTGCATGGTGCGAATCATGCCCGTCATCACGACCAGCGAATTGCCGAGCGTGTCGACCGCATCGAACACGCCCTCCTTGTCCTCCTGCATATCCTTGTTGTAGGCGAGCGGCAGGCCCTTCATGGTCGTGAGCAGCGCCATGAGGTCGCCATACACACGACCCGTCTTGCCGCGAATGAGCTCGGCGAAGTCGGGGTTCTTCTTCTGGGGCATGATCGACGAGCCCGTGGAATAGGCATCGGACAGGCGGATGAAGCCAAACTCGTTGCTCGACCAGTAGATAAGCTCCTCGCACAGGCGCGACAGGTGCATCATAGCGACCGCGCACGCATAGGAGAGATCGAGGAGGAAGTCGCGGTCACTCACCGCATCCATGCTGTTTTCGGCAACACCCGCGAAGTCGAGCTCGTCCGCCACGAAGTGACGGTCGAGCGGATAGGTGGTGCCGGCGAGCGCGGCGCTACCCAAGGGCAGCACGTCGGCTGCGCGATAGGCCGCACGCAGACGCTCGAAGTCACGCGTGAACATCCAATAGTACGCAAGCATATGATGGGAGAAGAGCACGGGCTGGGCCTTCTGCATATGGGTGTAGCCGGGCATGACGACGCCGAAGTGCTCCTGTGCCATGTCGAGCAGGGCGCCGCGCAGGTCGAGCATCTGGTGCGCGAGCCCATCGCTGAGCTTCTTGGCGTGATGGCGCGCGTCGGTCGCGACCTGGTCATTGCGACTGCGGCCCGTGTGCAGGCGACCGCCCGCTGCACCGATGGCCTCGGTCAGGTTGCGTTCGATGGACATGTGGATGTCCTCGTCGTCGATGTCGAACTCGAAGTCGCCATCCTCGATTTGGGCGCCGATCGCATCGAGTCCCGAGCGGATTGCGTCGGCATCCTCGTTCGATATCACGCCCTGACGGGCGAGCATGAGCGCGTGGGCCTTCGAGCCCTCTATGTCGGATTCCCACATGCGCTTGTCAACGGGCAGCGATGCGCCGAAGGCTTGCGTGAACTCGGTGGGCGAATCCTCGAAACGGCCTCCCCACAGTGCCTCGCTTGCGTGCGTGCTCTCTTCTGTCGATGATGTCTCATGCATTGTGAACTCCATGCTGCCGCTATCGTGGTTGAACAGACAATATATCAAAAGATGCGTTTTCGACGGGCAGCAGGCGCTAACATCCCGTCTGGCCTGCGCCCGGCGGAAAAAAGCTTTCACTTTACCGTACTAAAGTTATAATAGTGCGCCACTACGGTTCAATGGACGAGAGGTTTTCACGAACATGGAAATGAATACGGGCGACTATGCAGTCATCATCGCCATCCTGGTCTACTTCATGGTGGTGCTCATCATCGGCTTTTCCTACGCGCGGCGCGCGAACAAGAGCTCATCGGAATACTTCCTGGGCGGCCGCAAGGTCGGCCCCTGGTTCACCGCGCTTTCGGCGGAGGCATCGGACATGTCGGGTTACCTGCTCATGGGCCTGCCCGGTCTCGCGTACTTCACCGGCGCCGCCGACGCGGGCTGGACGGTCATCGGTCTGGCAGCTGGCACGTATCTCAACTGGCTGCTCGTCGCCAAGCGCCTGCGCCGCTACTCCGAGAAGGCTGGCGATTCCATCACGCTTCCCGGCTTCTATTCCAACCGCTTCCATGACAACAAGAATGTCATCAGCACCATCGCCGCGGTAATCATCCTCATCTTCTTCTGCGTCTACACCGGTAGCTGCTTCGTCACCTGCGGCAAGCTCTTCAATACGCTGTTTGGCATGGACTACACCGTCATGATGATCTTCGGTGCCATCATCGTATTTCTCTACACGATGGTCGGTGGCTATCTCTCCGTTGTCGCGACCGACTTCGTGCAGGGCTGCCTCATGTTCTTCGCGCTCGCGGTCGTCGTCATCGGTTCCATCACCATGGCAGGCGGCATCGACAACACGGCCGCGTTTTTGAGCGACATCCCCGGTTACCTCTCCATGGTGCAGACCGCCGTGCCCGAGGTCGATGCCGAGGGAATCCAGTACGCCATCGGCGGGGCTCCCATCTTCGGCATTCCCGCAGAGTACGGCCTGCTCACGATCGTCTCCACCCTGAGCTGGGGCCTCGGCTACTTCGGCATGCCGCAGGTCCTGGTCCGTTTCATGGGCATCCGCAACGACAGCGAGATCGCGACGTCTCGTCGCATCGCCATCGTCTGGGTCGTCATCTCCATGTTCTGCGCCATCATGATCGGTCTCATCGGCCGTTATCTCCTGCCGACGCAGTTCCTCTCGCAAAGTGCTGCGGAGAGCATCTTCATCGTGCTCTCGCAGGTCATGCTCCCCGGCTTCCTCTGTGGCCTCGTCGTATCCGGCATCTTGGCCGCATCCATGTCCAGTGCCTCGTCGTATCTGCTCATCACCGGCTCCTCGGTGGCCGAGAACATCTTCCGCGGCGTCTTCAAGAAGGATGCCACCGACAACCAGGTGCTCATCGTGAGCCGCATCACGCTCGCCGCCGTCCTGCTCTTCGGCATTGCCGTCGCCTGGAGCGAGGACTCCGTCATCTTCACGGTCGTCTCCTACGCCTGGGCTGGCTTGGGCGCCTCGTTCGGCCCGCTCACGCTCTTCAGCCTGTACTGGAAGCGCACGACCAAGTCCGGCGCCATCGCCGGCATGCTCACGGGCGCCATCTCCGTCATCGTATGGCATAACTTCATCAAGCCGCTCGGCGGCGTGTTCGGCATCTACGAGCTGCTTCCCGCGTTCATCCTGAGCTGCCTGGCGATCGTCATCTTCTCCCTGCTGAGCAAGGAGCCGGAACCTGCCGTCCAGTACGAGTTCGACCACTACATGGACGAAGAGCTCGTCGACCGTCATCTGGATGCGGTTCTCGAGGGTGGCATCCCGCTCAAGGGCGTCAACATGCCCGTCGAGTCTCCCATCCATCCCGATGAGGCCGAGAATGTCGATGAGAAGGACCCCATCACCTTCAAGGAGGGCGTCGTTGCCGACGCCCATGGCGAGACGCTCACGCGCAGCGCCGAGACCGAGGACGAGAAGGCCGAGGAGACCATCACCGTCAACGACGAGGATAACGAGTAGGTTTTCCCTCTACCCTATTTCCCCGGATGTCGTTCAAAACGCTTCCTTAACCTGTCACCCATCATGTTGAATCGCAGCATGGTGGATGCACAAAGCGAGTTCTTTGCGAAAGAAAGGCGCCAGTGGCGCCTTTCTCCGAGCAAAGGTGTTTGAGCGGCTGCGCCATCATGCTGCGATTCCCAAAGATAGCGCGCAATGCGTTTTACACGACGCCGGGCTTGCCCTCGTCCTGGCGATGCTTGGCCCACACGCGCGTGGACAGGCCAAAGAGGTCGATGAAGCCCTCGGCACTATCGCGATTGAAGGTGTCGGCGGAATCGTAGGTGGCCAGGCCATAGTCGTAGAGCGAGTACTTGCTGCGACGGCCAACCGTCACGCAGCTGCCCTTGAGGAAGCGCAGGCGCACGTCACCGGTCACCAGCTGCTGCGTCGTCGAGCAGAAGCCGTCCAGTGCCTCCTTGAGCGGCGAGAACCACAGGCCGTCATAGACGAGCTCGGCCCACTTCTGCTCCACGATGGGTTTGAAGTGCAGCAGCTCGCGCTCGAGGCACAGGTCCTCGAGGGCCTTGTGGGCCTGGATGATCGATAGCGCGCCGGGGACCTCGTAGCATTCGCGGCTCTTCACGCCCACGAGGCGGTTCTCGATCATGTCGACGCGGCCGAAGCCGTTGCGCCCGGCAATCTCGTTCATCTTGAGGATGATGTCATGGAAGCTCATCTTCTCGCCGTCCAGGGCGCAGGGCACGCCGGCATCGAAGCTGATGACGACGTATTCGCCCTCGGCCGGCGCCTCGTAGCTGGACGTGGTCATCGTGTAGATGTCCTCGAGCGGCTCGCTCCAGGGGTCTTCGAGCTCGCCGCACTCGATGGCGCGGCCCCAGAGGTTATCGTCAATGGAATAGGGCGACGCCTTGGTGGTGGGTACGGGAATGCCGTGATTCTTCGCGTACTCCATCTCGTCATTGCGCGTATGCAGGTTCCACTCGCGCACCGGGGCGAGTACCTTGATCTCGGGATCGAGGCTCTGGATGGCGACCTCGAAGCGGACTTGGTCGTTGCCCTTGCCCGTGCAGCCATGGGCGATGTACTTTGCACCGTACTTGTGGGCGATCTCGACGAGGTTCTTGGAGATGACGGGGCGCGACAGGGCGCTCACCATCGGGTACTTGTTCTCGTACATGCAGTTGGCGGCCAGCGCCTTGGTCAGAAAGTCGTTGACGTACTCCTCGCGCATATCGATGGCCAGTGCCTCGATGGCGCCCACCTGCAGGGCCTTGTTCTTGACGAACTCGAGGTCCTGGCGCTCCTGTCCGACGTCGCCCGTCACGGCGATGACGTCGAGGCCCTTCTCCTCCATGAGCCACTTGATACATACGGAGGTGTCGAGACCACCCGAATACGCGAGTACGACCTTTTCCTTTTCCATTTCCATCTTTCCTTCCTTTCGAGTCAGCCGAGTTTACTTCTTCTCGAGCAGCTGGTTCACGTCGTTTTGAAATCTTTCGCCTTGCGCATCGTCGGCGCAGATGACGAGTATCGTGTCATCGCCCGCGATGCTGCCGAGCACGCCCTGCGTCTGCGAGGCGTCAAGCGCTGCCGCGACGCTCGAGGCCGTGCCCGGATCGCAGAGGAGCAGCACCTGGTTTTGGGCGCGTCGCGTCTCCCGCACGGAGCTCGTGGCAATCGAACGCAGGCGGTAGTCCTCCGGCAACATGTATATGCCGTTGGCATCCTTCTCGAGGCCCAGGTCGGCGATATCGCGCGAGATGGTGGCCTGCGTAACCTCGAAGCCGTGCTCGCGCAAGAACGAGACGAGCTCCGATTGGGTGCGGATGCGCTCGCGCCGGACGAGTGCCCGAATCGCGTCCTGACGTTCCTTGCGTACGCTTGCCATGCTATCGCGCCTCCATGACAAGGGAGAGCAGCGCCTTTTGGGCGTGCAGGCGATTCTCCGCCTCGTCGAAGATCACGGAGCACGGTGCGTCCATTACCTCGTCGGTAACCTCCTCGCCACGATGGGCGGGCAGGCAGTGCATGAAGATGGCGTCGTCGGCTGCCAAGGCCATGAGCTCGGCGTTGACCTGGAAGCCCTCGAACTCGGCGAGGCGCTGGTCATGCTCGTCCTCGTCGCCCATGGACGTCCACGTATCGGTGATGACCACGTCGGCGCCGGCAACGGCCCCACGCGGGTCATTGGTGAGCTCGATGGTGGCACCGGTCATGGGGGCGATCTTCTCGCACTCGGCGACCACGACGGAGCTGGGGGCGTGAATTGCGGGAAACGCCAGCTTCACGTTCATGCCCGCCAAAACGCCCATCTCCAGGTACGTGTGGGCCATGTTATTGCCATCACCCACGTAGGCGATGGTGAGGCCGGCGAGCGTGCCCTTGTGCTCGCGAATCGTCAGGGCATCGGCCAGGCCCTGACAAGGATGGAAGTCATCGGAAAGCGCGTTGATGACGGGGATGCTCGCCCACTGGGCAACCTCGACGAGCTTGGCCTGCTCGTAGGTGCGCAAGACGATGGCATCCACGAAGCGCTCGAGCACGAGCGTCGTGTCCTGCACGGTCTCGCCGCGGCTAAACGCCGAATGGTCATCATCGAGCACGAGGGGGTGTGCACCCAGGCGATAGGTACCAATCTCGAAACTCGAACGCGTGCGCAGGCTTGGCTTCTCCATGATGATGGCGACGGACTTGCCCGCGCAGGGGGCATCATGCACGCCGTCTTTCCATGCGGCCTTCTGCTGGGCGGCCGTATCGAGCACGAGCGCGAACTCCTCGGGCGTCAAATCGAGCAGGCGCAGGCAATCGCGCCCGGCAAGCGTGTTCTGGCTCATTGGGAAACCTCCTCGTAGATGGTGGGTAGCGCCTCAATGAGCGCGTCAACGTCTTCTTTCTCGATGATGAGCGGCGGCAGGAAGCGGATGATGTCGGCTGCCGGGGCATTGAGAACGAAGCCATGGCGCAGCGCGTTGAGCACCGTCTGGTTGGCGACGGGCTTCTCCAGGGTGATGCCGCACATGAGGCCGCGGCCGCGCACGTCGGTCACGAAGGG
>CATLBX010000033.1 GCA_949879855.1 uncultured Coriobacteriia bacterium | reverse complement strand
GACAGTCCTCGCAAGACCGCTTCGCGTTTTTCGTGATTCCGCTCATCGGGCGGCGCGTCGAGTGTCGGCTCGCGGCTTCGGTGCGCATATGTGCGACCAGCTACGTGAAACATGTTGAAGCACCCGGCCAATCAACCTATCCTATCGACATATTGAGTTCACGTATGAGGTGGTCACATCATGAAATCCGCACTGACGCGACGTATTCTGCCGATTTTCTG
Source organism: uncultured Coriobacteriia bacterium (assembly GCA_949879855.1). GTDB lineage: Bacteria > Actinomycetota > Coriobacteriia > Coriobacteriales > QAMH01 > QAMH01. Next base: position 13,571 of record CATLBX010000033.1, on the reverse strand, counting down.
CTCCATCCTCGCCCTCGTTGCCGTTTTGAGCCTTGGCGCATGTGGTTCGCAGCAACAGGCGGGTTCCATCCGCATCGGCACCATGCCGACCGAGGACATTCTGCCCATGTGGGTTGCCGAGGAGGAAGGCCTCTTCGAGGATGCGGGCGTCAACGCAGAAATCGTCGTGTTCGATTCTGCCCAGAGTCTCTCGGCTGCGCTCACGGCTGGCGAGGTCGACATCGCGATGACCGACCCCATGCGCGCAGTCAAGCTCTGCGAGTCCGGCACCGATCTTTCGCTTCAGTGGATCACGCTCGGCGCGACTGCGCAGCAGGGGCGCTTCGGCGTCCTGACGAGCGCCGATAGCGGCATCACCTCCCTTGCCGACCTTGCAAGCGGTACGAAGGGCGTGGGCCTTGCTGCCAATACGGTGCCCGAGTATGTCTTCGATAAGCTATGCGAGCAGGCCAACATCGACCCTGCGACCATTCCCGTGAGCGAGGTCGCGAGCCTGCCCGATCGCTACGGCCTTGTTGCCGCCGGACAGCTCGATGCGGCTGCGCTTCCCGCGTCCATGCTCGCCCTTGGCCAGGCATCGGGCATGGTGCTGCTTGCCGATGACACGGCGGGCGAGAACGTCTCGCAGTCGGTCATGGTCGTGCGCGACGCCTACAACACGGGCGAAGACGCCAAGACGCTGGCGGCCGTGCGCGAGGTATGGGACGAGGCGGCAAGCCAGATTAACGCCGACCCCGAGAAGTACCGTGCGCTGCTCGTCGAGAAGGCGAACCTCAACGAGCAGGTTGCGAATAGCTACGTCATCTGCGAGTATCCGATGGCGCGCACTGCCCAAGGCGAGCCCGCATACCCGTCCGCCGAGCTCATCGAGCCAGTGCTCTCGTGGATGAGCGCCAAGGGCTACGTCACCAAGAACGTGAGCTACGACGAGTCAGACGGCTCGTTCACCTTCTCGTAGGCAGACGCGACGCACGCGATGGCAGCCTCCGCGCAGACGACTAGCTACGAGCCCCTCACGCCGCTCATGTGCGTGCGCCTTGCCGCGCCGCACACCTGGCCGGGTCCTTCCGTGCTCACGACGGTCTTTGGCGGCGTCTATGCCATTGCCTGCGGCTATGATTTCTCGCCGCTCATCTGGTGCTTGCTCCTCGCCGTCGCAGTCTTCGCACAATCGGCGGTCAACGTCCTGAACGATTGGGCGGATTATCGCGCGGGTACGGATACGGTCGAGAACTCCGATGACCCGACCGATGCCGTGCTCGTCTACAACAACCCCAACCCGCGCTCCGTGCTTGGACTCGGCCTTGCGCACATGCTCGTCGCGCTCGTCTGCGGAATCATCTGCGTCGTGTGGTCGGGAAGTGCGATTCCCCTCATCATCGGTGCCATCGGTGCGCTCTTCATCGTTTGCTACTCGAGTGGCAAGCTACCCATCTCGTATCTGCCGCTCGGCGAGCTCGCAAGCGGCGTCGTCATGGGCGCGCTCATCCCAGCAGCCGACATCTGCGTTTTCGCCGCGCACGCGTATCCGGATGCCGGCCTCTTCGGCATGCCCTGGCCCATCGATTGGCTGCGTTTCCTCTCGTGTCTTGCGCCCTTCGTCATCGGCATCGGCATGGTTATGGCAACGCAGAACAACTGCGACATCGAACGCGACATTCCCGTGGGCCGCAAGACGCTGCCGGTTGTGCTGGGGCGCGCGCGTAGCGTCATCGTCTACCGCGTCTTCGTCGTGCTCTGGATTGCCGTCGTGCTGCATTGCGCGTTCTGGTACTTCAACTCCGGTTTCTGGGCCGCCTGCGTCACGCTCGTTTTCGGCATCGGCGCGATGCGCGCACTGCTCACCACGCCGCTCACGCACGAAGTGCGCGGACCGTCCATGGGTGCCATCATGAAGGCGAACCTCTTCTTCAACGGCGCACTCATTCTCGCGATGATGGTGTCACTAATCTAGGTTTTGCCATTTCGAGCGGAGCAGCCGTAGGCTGCGAAGTCGAGAAATCCCGTCCTTTTGTCGCACGCTAAGATTGAGATTTCTCCGCTCCGGCGCTACGCGCCTTCGGTCGAAATGACAATGGGATGCGCCCGGCTGCGTTCGCTTCGCTCGAAATGGCAAAGGCAAATCCGCTATCATGGAGCATCGTGATTGCGAGAAGGGGAGCGTTGTGGCCAAGGAACATGTGCACGGGGTATTCGAATCCATAGCTGATGGCTATGATGCGGCAAACGACCGCATCAGCCTCGGCATGCATCGCTTCTGGAAGCGCGCTCTGTGTGACGCCGCCCTCAAGCCCTGCACGAACGCCAAGCGTGCGGGCCTCGTTCTGGACGTCTGCTGCGGCACGGGTGACATCACGGCGATGCTTGCCGAGAAGAACCCGGACGTGCTCGTTTGCGGCCTCGATTTCTCCGCGTCCATGCTCGACGTCGCGCGTGAACGTACAGAGAGCCTGCTCAATGTGATGCTCGTCGAGGGCAACGCCATGGAGCTGCCCTTCGAAGACGACACCTTCGATTCCGCCGTCATCAGCTTTGGCCTGCGCAACACACCCGATTACGAGCAGGTCATCAGCGAGATGGCGCGTGTGACGAGACCTGGCGGTGTCGTCGCCTGCCTCGATGCATCGGTGCCCGAAAGTGCCGTCATCCAGCCTTTCTACCAGTTCTATTACAAGAACGTCATGACGCTCCTTGGCGGTGGTCTGTCCCACCGTCACGAGTACGATTGGCTTTACGAGAGCACCCAGGAATTCCTGCGCAAGGACGAGCTCGTGCGCCTCTTCGAGGATTGCGGTCTCATTTCGGCATGCGCGCGTCCGTTCATGTTCGGCGCCGCGGCTCTGCATACGGGCGTGAAGCCGCTGTTCAGCGTGCCGCTGGCCAGCGCCGTTGCCGACGCCGTGAAGAAGGCGGCCTGCACTCAGGACAACGCGGCCGATGCATAAGCTCGAGTTTCGTGATGTGACGCTGCGCTATGAGGACGAGCGTCATGGTGCCGACGGACTGCTTGCGCTCGAGAGCCTGAGCCTTGCTGTCGACGCGGGCGAATCCCTTGCCATCATCGGGCCTTCGGGCTGCGGCAAGTCATCGACGCTGCAGATGGCCGCCGGGCTCGTGCATCCCACGAGCGGCGAGGTGCTTGTCGATGGGCAGCCCATCACCAAGCCACGCCAGAAGACGGCGCTCATCTTGCAGGACTTCGGGCTGCTGCCGTGGAAGACGGTGCTTGCCAATGCCGAGCTCGGTCTCAAGGTGCGCGGGCTGCCTCGCGAGCAACGCGAGGCGAAGGCACGCGAGGCGCTGGACCTCGTCGGTCTTGCGGATTTCGCCCATGCCTATCCCGGCGAGCTTTCCGGCGGCATGCAACAGCGCCTTGCCCTGGCGCGCTCCATCGCGCTTGACGTCGACTTGCTGCTCATGGACGAGCCGCTCTCCGCACTCGACGCGCTCCTGCGCGAGCAGCTGCAGGATACTTTGCTCGAGCTCTGGCACAAGGAGGGCTACGCGCAGTTGCTCGTGACGCATTCCATCGACGAGGCGGTGTACCTCGGGCAGCGCATCGTCGTGTTGAGCGCACGCCCCGGCCATGTGGTGGGCGTGCTCGATAACCCGGCGATGGGTCAGGCTTCCTATCGCGGCAGCTCCGCATACTACGAGCTCTGCAACGAGATTCGCGCCCTGTTGCGCGATGCGTCGCAGGTGCGCGAGAACGAAGGGGGACGTCATGCGTAAGACCTTGGGATACGTATGGGGCACCATCTTCGTCATCGTCTTGTGGTGGGTATGTGCGGTGGCCATTGGTTCGCCTGCCCTGCCCACACCCGCGGCAACGCTGCCCGCGCTCGCCGACAACATCGGCAAGATTGCGCCGGAATTCATGGTGAGCCTCGGGCGTATCCTGCTCTCCATGGTCATCGGAGCGCTCTTCGGTGTGCCGCTCGGCCTGTGGATCGGTCGCTCCAAGCGCGCCGACGCCATCTTCGGCCCCGTGCTCTACGTGCTCTATCCCGTGCCCAAGATCGTCTTTCTGCCCGTGCTCTTCGTGCTCTTCGGCCTGGGCGGGGAGGGCAAGGTCGTGCTCATTGCCATCGCCGTGTTCTTCCAGATGATGGTCACGATGCGCGATGCTGCCAAGAACGTGCCCCAAGGCGCCATCGAGTCCATGCGTTCGCTCGGCGCGAGCAAGTTCGCTATCTATCGCGACGTCATCTTCCCGGCCACCGTCTCCGACCTCTTCACCGCCCTGCGCATCACCTGCGGCACCGCCGTGGCCATCCTCTTCATCGCCGAGTCCATGGCCGGTTCGAGCGGTCTGGGCTATTACATCATGCATGCGTGGTCTCTGCTCGAGTACGCCCGCATGTTCGCCGGCATCGTGGCCATGGCGCTGCTCGGCGTGATTCTCTACGAGGCCTTCGACATCGCCGAGCGTCGCCTCACCCGCTGGCGCCGAAGTGCGTAGATATGTCAATAGGGGGTTAGACCCTTTAGCACATTCCTCTTCTGTCATTTCGAGCGAAGCGAACGAAGTGAGTGGAGTCGAGAAATCTCGATTTTTGACCTGCGACGAGAGGGCGAGATTTCTCCACTTCGCGGTCTGACGACCGCTTCGGTCGAAATGACAAGGTGCGAATCATTGGCAAACGATGCGCGTTCGCGTGCCATTCGATGTACCATATCTCCATGGATATCGAGATTCCACAGAGCGCCCAGACCATCCTCGGCCTGCTCGAAGCGGCGGGGCACGAGGCCTATGTCGTGGGCGGCTGCGTGCGCGATGCGCTCATGGGGCGCGATCCCGCCGACTGGGACATCACGACCTCGGCCAAGCCCGAACAAATCAAGGCCGCAGCTGCCGAAGCGGGCCTTAAGACGGTCGATACCGGCATCGCCCATGGTACCGTGACCGTCATCATCGATCACGAACCCTTCGAGGTCACGACCTATCGCGCCGATGGCGAATACAGTGACGGGCGTCACCCGGACTCCATCGAGTTCCTCGACCGTATCGACGGTGACCTGGCGCGTCGTGACTTCACGGTCAACGCTATGGCCTACAATCCCGCACGCGGCCTCGTCGATCACTTCGGTGGCCAGGCAGACCTGCAGGCAGGCGTCTTGCGCGCCGTCGGCGATCCGTACGAGCGCTTCACCGAGGATGCCCTGCGCATCGTGCGGGGCCTGCGTTTTGCCGCCCAGCTCGGCTTTTCCATCGAGGAGCGCACCTCGCAGGCGATGCATGAGCTACGGAACTTGCTCGATGATATCGCCGTCGAGCGCATATGGATCGAATTCGCCGGCTTGCTCTGTGGCAAGGATGCCGTGCCCGTCCTGCGCGAATACAGCGATGTCGTCTTCGCCATCATCCCCGAGCTTGCCGTCGAGTACGAGTTCGATCAGCACAACCCCTTCCACGTCTATGACGTCTGGGAGCATACTCTGCACGCGTTCGAAGCGGCCCCGCCGGACATGGATGCGACCGTGCGTCTTGCGCTGCTGCTTCACGACATCGGCAAGCCACATTGTCTCGTCATAGACGAGGACGGTCGCGGATGGGCCATCGGCCACGACAAGGAGGGCGAACCCATCGCGCGCAAGGTGTGCCGCGACCTTAAGTTGTCTCGCGAGCAGACCGAGACGGTCACGCACCTCGTCGCCAACCACATGTTCCAGATTCCCGATACCGAGCGGGCCATGCGTCGCTTCCTCGTGCGCCACGGCGCTGGCCATGCCCAGCAGCTCTTCGCCATACGCCGCTGCGACAAGATCGGCCTCGGTCGTGAGCAGCCTCCCGATAACCCCATGAGCATTGCGTTCGCCAAAGCCGAAAAGCTCATGGACGAACAGCTCAACGCCGAGCCCGTCTTCGGCGTGAAAGACCTTGCGATAAACGGACGCGACCTCATGGATGCCGGCATGGCTCAGGGTCCTGCCATCGGCCGCGCGCTCGACGGGCTTCTCGAAGCCGTTGTCGACGGTGAGGTGCCTAATGAGCACGAGGCACTTCTCATGCGCGCCCAACAGCTAACGCAATAGAAGCCATCGCGGCAAACTGTTGCTGATTCGCCTCGTCACTTGCGATAGAATCGAAAATTACGCGTCGATGAAAGGACATCATCATGGCTGACAAGAGCAAGCAGGTTCGTTTCAACATCCAGGCAAGCCCCGACCGCATGTGCGGCGTCTATGCCAACGCCTCGATCGTGAGCACCACCAATGCCGAGTCGCGCATCGATTTCCTCTACGTCGACCATGCCAACAAGCAGGGCGACGACGTGCCTGCGCATCTGGTGGCACGCGTCATCATGCCCACCACCGCGCTCGCCGACCTTTCGGAGACCCTGAGCAAGCATCTGTCCAAGCATCTCGAACAAGGGATGTAATGAGACAAATACCCTGTGTATTTGTCTCATTTGGATCAGCACGGAACCATTGCGACCCAGAGAGAACGAAATGCCTGATACGCCAAACTACAAGCATACGATGAACCTTCCCAAGACCTCCTTCAAGATGAAGGCGAACCTGCCCCAGCATGAGCCGGAGCGCCTCAAGAAGTGGGAGGACATGGACCTGTACTACCAGGTGCTCGCCCATAACGAGGGACACGAGTCCTACGTCTTGCACGATGGGCCGCCCTACGCTAATGGCCCCATTCACATCGGGCACGCGCTCAACAAGACCCTCAAGGACATCATCGTCAAGTACCATGCCCAGCGCGGATACTACGCGCCCTACGTTCCCGGTTGGGACTGCCACGGCTTGCCCATCGAGAACAAGGTCGAAGAGCAGCTTGGCCCCGAGAAGATGGCCAAGATCGACGTCCCCACCTTCCGCAAGATCTGCCGCGAGTATGCCGAGAAGCAGGTCGACGGCCAGCGCAAGGGTTTCAAGCGTCTTGGCGTGGCGGGCGATTGGAACAATCCCTACCTCACCTTCACGCCCGAGTACGAGGCGGGCAACATCGAGGTCTTCAAGGACCTGTATCTCTCCGGTGCCATCTATCGCGGCCGCAAGCCCATCCACTGGTGCACGCACTGCCACACGGCCCTTGCCGAGGCGGAGATCGAATACGCCGACGAGGTGAGCCCGTCGATCTTCGTGAAGTTCCGCTTCACCGAGGTCCCCGAGGCGTTCAAGCCGGTCATGCATGATGACGCGGCCATGTCCGTCATCATCTGGACCACCACGCCGTGGACGCTTCCCGCCAACGCCGCCGTGAGCCTCAACCCGGATGCCGAATACGTTGCCGTGCGCGTGCGTGGAGAGTACTTCGTGCTGGCCCGCGAGCTCGTCGAGAGCGTGGCCGAAAAGGCCGGCTGGTCAGGTTACGAGATCGTCGAGCAGGACGGCGAGCCTTATCTCGTCACGGGCCGTGACCTCGCGGGTGCGACCTACAAGCACCCCATTCATGCCGACATGACGGGCACGCTCATCTACGGTGACCACGTCACGCTCGATACCGGCTCCGGTGCGGTCCATACCGCTCCCGGCCATGGTGCCGATGACTACGAAGTGGGCCAGAAGTTCAACATCCCCGTGCTCATGCCCGTTGATGACGACGGCGTCTTCATGCAAGGCGGTGGCCCCTGGGCGGGCAAGGATGCCGTCGGCAGCAACGAGGACATCATCGCCTGGCTTGACGAGGACAACGCTCTCATCGCCCGCGAGGACTTCTCGCACTCGTACCCCCATTGCTGGCGCTGCAAGAACCCCGTCATCTTCCGCGCGACCACGCAGTGGTTCGTCTCCATGGACAAGACCGGCCTGCGGAGCAAGGCCCTCGAGCAGATCAACGACAACGTGCGCTGGATTCCCGAATGGGCTTCCAATCGCATCGGCGCGATGGTGGAGGAGCGTCCCGACTGGTGCATCAGCCGTCAGCGTTTCTGGGGCGTGCCCATTCCCGTGTTCACCTGCAAGTCCTGCGGAGAGATCGTCGCCAACGAGGAGAGCTTCGATGCGGTCATCGAGCTGTTCCGCACCAAGGGCGCCGATGCCTGGTACACGACCGCGCCTTCCGACTACCTGCCTTCGAGCGTATGCTGCCCCAATTGCGGGAGCCACGACCTCGAGCCGGGCACCGATGTGCTCGACGTCTGGTGGGAGTCGGGCGTGTCGCATACGAGCGTGTGCGAAGCCAGGCCCTACCTGCATCGTCCGGCTGACCTCTATCTGGAGGGTTCAGACCAGCATCGCGGCTGGTTCCAGTCTTCGCTGCTCACGTCCGTGGGCGCCTATGGCGAAGCACCGTACAAGGCAGTGGTGAGCTGCGGGTTCACGGTCGATAAAGACGGTAAGAAGATGTCGAAATCGCTTGGCAACGTCATCGATCCCATCGACGTTGTCAACACCTACGGCGCCGACGTGCTGCGCCTGTGGGTGGGTTCGGTGGACTATTCGCAGGACATGAAGGTCACCGAGGAGAACTTCGAGCGCGCCTCCGAGGCCTACCGTCGTATCCGCAACACCTTCCGCTACCTGTTGAGCAACCTCTACGATTTCACGAACGACGATTTCGTGAGTGCCGATGAGATGCTCGAGTTTGACAAGTGGGCGCTCGCGCGTCTGCAGGCGCTCGTCGCCGAGACGACGCAGGCCTATGAGGACTATCACTTCCACAGCGCCTATCGTGCCTGGTACGACTTCATCGTGAGCATTTCGTCGGAGTACTTCGACGCCGTCAAGGACCGCCTCTACGCCGACGCCGCCGCTTCCGTGGCGCGCCGTAGCGCCCAGACGGTGCTCGCCAACATGCTCGAGGCCATGGTGCGCCAGTTCGCGCCCATCCTCACCTTCACCTGTGACGAGGTGTGGGAGAAGTACCCCGAGGGCATGATCCAGGAGGGCCGCGTGGCTTGCGTGCAGCTTGCCGGTTGGCCTGCCGAGGAGGATTTCGCGCCGCGGCTTTCCGTCGACGAGCGCGAGGAGCTGCTCGCCTCCTACGAGGTCGTCATGGCGGCGCGCGATGCTGTCATGAAGGCCATCGAGGAAGCGCGCAACGATGGCATGTTCACGAAGAGCCAGGAGGCTGCCGCGACGGTCATGGGCAACACGCAGCTCATCGAGGCACTTGCCAAGCATGGCGAGAAGACCCTTGCCGAGGTGTTCATCGTCTCGGCCGTGGAGCTCGAGGAGTCCGATGACGCCGATGGCTTCGCTGCCAGCGTATCTGCGGCTCCCGGCGAGAAGTGCCCGCGCTGCTGGAATTACCGCGAGCTTGGTCCGGACGGCCTGTGCGAACGCTGCCACGACGTTGTTCTCGATCTCGAGTTCGAGCCCCTCGACTAGTCACGTCGGTGTCGCGCAAGCGGACATTCTTCCTGTTCATACCCATCGTCATCGCGATGGCTATCGTCGACCGCCTGGCCAAGGGTTGGGCGGTCGACCATTTGCGCCAGGGCGTCACGGGTCCCGACTTCGGTCTCGTTGATCTCACTCTCGTGCACAATACGGGCGCGGCCTTCGGCATGGGACAGGGAGGCGGCATCGTCTTCGTTGCCATCGCGTTCGTCATCACCGCCGCGGTTGTCGCCTGGCTTGCCGCAAGAAAGCGTCATAGCGCACTCGAGGTCATCGCATTGGCCCTCGTGGTCGCCGGCGGCATCGGCAACTGCATCGACCGGCTCACCACTGGCTACGTCGTCGACTTCATCCGCTTCACCTTCATCGACTTTCCCGTCTTCAACGTCGCCGACATCTGCGTGACCTGCGGTGTCGTCCTCTTCCTCGTAGCCGTCGTTCGCGCCGAGTTCGTACCGGGCGTCCACGGTGACGCAAAGGAGAAGCAATGACGAGCGTCTTCGACCACGAGGTGGGTACCGACGAGCAGGGCGCGCGCCTCGATGCCTTCGTGGCGTCCCTCGGCATTGACGAGCTTGCGAGCCGTTCGGCCGCCGTGCGCCTCATCGAATCCGGACGCATCCTCGTCAACGGCCAGCCCACCACCAAGAAGCGCATCGTCATCGCCGGCGATATGGTCCATATCGAGATTCCCCCGCGTAGCGGAGAAGGTGCTGGCCTCGAGGCCGCCTACGATATCCCGCTCGACATTCGCTTCGAGGACGAGCATCTCATCGTGCTCTCCAAGCAGCCGGGACTCGTGTGTCATCCGGCGCGCGGACATTACGGCGATACGCTCGTCAACGCGCTCGTCGCCCATTGCGGCATCGGTAACCTGGCCCAGGTGCAGGGCGAGGACAGGCCCGGCATCGTGCATCGCCTCGATCGCGACACGAGTGGTCTCATGCTCGCGGCCAAGACCGATCTGGCAGCCGCCCGCCTGCAAGACGGCATCCGTACGCGCAACATAGACCGGCGCTACCTCACGCTCGTGCACGGCAACCTGGGCCACGATAACGGCATGGTCGATGCGTCCATCGCCCGTCACGTGACCGACCGCACGCGCATGGCCGTGAGCGACGCGCCAAGTGCCAAGGGGGCCATCACGACCTTCGAGGTGCTTGAGCGTTTCGAAGCCGGCCGCAACGATGATGGCTACACGCTGCTCGAGTGCCATCTGTTCACGGGACGCACGCACCAGATTCGCGTGCACATGGCCTACACGCACCATCCCGTCGTGGGCGACCCGCTCTACGGGCGTGCGGCGACGGCCAAGGCGCGCAATCGCAGCGCCGCCGAGCATAGCGAGATGGGGTTGGACCGCCAGTTCCTGCACTCTTGGCGCCTGCGCTTCGAGCACCCCATCACGGGCGAGGAGCTGAGCTTCATCGACATGCCGCCGCAGGACCTGCAGGCCATACTCGACGAGCTCGCCGAGCGCTCCATGGGCCGCACGGACTACGGTCGCAAGCTGTTGGGAGCTTAGCTGTCGTTTTTACGCAGGCAAGGAGGCCGCCTCGCTCCGACGGCTTTCTTGCCTGCGAATCAGATGGCGTTATCAGGTGCTGCTACTTTTGCTTCACCGCCACCACGACGAAGCGCTCATCGGCAGTGCCGTAGCTGCACGTCGAGAGCGCGAGCAGGTCATCGCCATATTCGGCGGTCACGCCCGTGCCATAGATCGACAGGCTGCGCACGGCGGTCACGTAGTCGTTGAACTGCTGCTCGGAAAGCTCGCCCACCTGGTCCCAGTAGCGGTAGGGATCGGGCGCGGTCAGGTCCTCGTACCAGCAGCCCAGCAGCTGATAGCTGCCAAAGCCGGTGGCACCCTCGATGGTGTTGTACTCGATGGTGTGAGTCAGTCCGAAATCGGGGTTGTCGAACTGGCGCAGGGTTGCGAACATGCTGCCGTCGTTCATGTTGTGGCCGTAGATGATGGAGCTGTTGCCGTCCAGCAGGCAGCCCTTGCCCAGAAACGGCGTGCCGGCCGACGAGTAGTCACCCTCGAAGTTGCGGTGCAGGTAATATTCGGGATCGTCGGGCGTGTACATGACGGGGTAGTCGATGCGCGTGTCGGCAACGGTCACCCATCCCACGCAGTTGGGGTTGTCCGTCACCAGCGCGTTGGGGTTGCGGTCATACTCCTCGGTTATTTCGGCAAACTCGTTGTTGGCCGTCCAGTACTTGCTGACCTGCATGAAGATGAGCACCGCGCACGCGATGACGACGATGATGCAGATGATCTCGGCGATGAGGAATCCGCGGCGCTTGCCCGATTTGCTGGAATGCTTGCCTGATGCCATGTCTAGTAATTCCCTTCGAAGAAGTTGCTGTCTGCGGGGAGTTCGTAGCCCTTGAAGTAAGTGTCGAAGTCGATGTCGAGGTAGGAGCAGAGGTTTGCGAGTTCGACCATCGTGTTCTCGTTGACGGGGATGCCCTCCTCGCGCAGGCGCAGCTCGTTGAAATGCTCCTTCTCGCCGTGCGTCCAGATGCGATCTTGCCCTGCGGCCACGGGGCTCTCGCGCAGCTTCTCGAGGTATGCGGAGAGGTGCGCGCGAATTTCGGCCGCATCGCCGAAGATGGCGGGATCGATGACGATGAACCCGTGGCAGATGCCCGTCTTGTCGTCGAAGGTGCAGCACTCGTCCGAGGTGTTGCCCATGGAGAGAATGGACGAGAAGAGCTCGCATACCATGCCCCAGCCGTAGCCCTTGTGGCTACCGGTCTTCTCGCTCGCGCCGCCCAGCGGCATGATGCCACCGCCGCTCTTGGAGACGATGTTGGCGAGCACGTCGGGTGCGTCGGTCGTGGGCTCGCCGGCTGCGTCGAGCGCCCAGACGGGCGGCAGGGGCTCGCCGTTCTTGTTGTAGATCTCGAGCTTGCCGCGGGTGACCACGGAGGTCGATGCGTCGAACCAGAAGGGGTAGGGGTCTGCCGGCGCGGCGATGGCGATGGGGTTGGAGCCGAGCATGGCCTGGCGCCCGAAGGTGGGCACCATGATGGCCTCCGAGTTGGTGCAGGCGATGCCGATGAGTCCCTCGTCGCAAGCCATCTTGGTGTAATAGCCGGCTATGCCGAAGTGGTTGCCGTTGCGCACGGTGACCATGGCCATGCCGGTCTTCTTCGCCTTCTCGATGGCGAGGTCCATGGCGAACTTCGAAATGATCTGGCCCATGGCGGAGTGACCGTCGATGGTGGCCGAGACGGGCGTCTCGAACACGACTTCGGGCACCTCGTCCACGTGGATGGTGCCCTTCTCGATGCCCTTGTGATAGCGCACCATGCGCTGCATGCCATGACTCTCGATGCCGTAGAGGTCGGCGGTGAGGAGCACGTCGCTGATGACGGCGCTATCCTCCTGCGAGAAGCCGAAGGCCTCGAAGACATCGTTGCAGAACCTGTCCAGGGTCTCGTATTGCCAGTTCACGTAGGCCATGCGGTCCTCATTTCCTTGCGCGGATACATGTGCCTATAAGATACCCCATTTGCATGGACGTGCGCACGTCACAGGCGATGTAGATGGCGTTTCGTAACGTTTCAGCCGACGACGACGAGCAGCATGCCCTCGCGCACGCCGATTTCGAAGGTCTCGGCACGGTTGCGGTTGCTCACGCCGAGGGGCACGGCATTCGAAAGCGCCGCGTCCTCGAGTTCCCAGGTAAGGCCCCGTTCGGTGACGCCAAAGGCGTCCCCGCCGAAGGCGAGAACGGACACGCGCGTGTCTTGCGGCGCGTGAAAGGCGCGCAGGCCGTCTTGCGGCGTGACGAGATGTACGCGCTGGGTATCGCCGCGAAGCTCGCCACGGGCGCCGTGGCTATACAGGAAGGCAAGGGTCTGCATGTTGGCGAGCTCGTGTCCCACATCGCCACCGAGTGCGCAGTGCAGGACGAAGTTGTCGTAGCCGCGGGCCAGCCCCTCCTTGCAGGCATAGAGGGTGTCGGTGTCGTCCTTGACGCAGGGAAGCTCGATGCGTTCGCATTCTATGCGTGCCGCGAGCTCGGACGCGAGGCTGTCAAGATCGCCCACGAAGAGGCCAGGCTCGATACCCGCTTCCAGGCAGTATGCGAAACCGCCATCCACGGCGATGAGGAAGTCGTCGGGCCGACTGAGACAAATACACAGGGTATTTGTCTCATTTTTCGGTCCGGCGCAGACGATGTGACAGGTTGCGGTCATCGGCCTTCGCCTTTTGCGATGACCTCGCGCAGCTCAGCCGCGCTTGCCTCGATGTC
>CATLBX010000032.1 GCA_949879855.1 uncultured Coriobacteriia bacterium | reverse complement strand
GTCGCGGGTCTCGAGGGCTAGTACGTCATCAAGGACATCCCGCTGTTTCTGTCGCTGTGCCGCCAGGGCAATTTTTTCAGCTACGGCGAGCGCCTTGCCTTCGAGCACGAGCGTGACGCCTTTACCCCGTCTGCCGCAAGGCTCATCTCCTTCGTCGAGCGCGCCATCGACATCCGCGAGCAGCTCAGTGACGACGCGCTCAACTCGTATCGCGGCACGCAAACCGAGCTGCGCGGCGCGATGATGCTCTCCATACCCGAAATCGTCGAGCTCCTGCACGTGCGCGAAGGCGAGACGCTCTATGTCGACGATTGCACGAAGCTCAACCACAAGCCCGTCCACACGCGCATCATCGAGGGAAACCCGCCCCTGCACGTCGTCTGCACGGCCCAGGCCAACGGCGATTACCTCCTGAACGGCGACGTCGACGCCCGCATCATCAGCTACGACGACGATGTCTACGTCTGGGCCGACGAATTCTTCTACCATTGCGATGGCGGCTTTGCCGACTGCCTGCCCTTCCTCGAGAACGTCTACTGCAACAAGAGCGAGCAGGCGTACCTGAGCTCCGGTGACGCCCCGGCCTTCTGCAAGGCCCTCCTGCCCGTCATCGAACCGTTCGTCGAGATCGACCTGCCCAACGAGCTCGCCATGTTGCGCCCCCGCGCCTGCGAGATAGAGATATACCTCGATCGTGACGGCAGCGCCTGCGTGTGCGAGGCCTACGCCGTCTACGACGAAGAGCGCATGGCCGTGGTCGAGCCCGCTGACGCGGTACGCTCCCTTTCCTACGGGTTGCGTGACGAAGACCGCGAGCAGCGCGTGAGGAAGACCCTCAACCGGTACTTCCCGATCGTCGCCGCAAGCTCCGCAAGCGACGCGGAGCACGGCCTTCGCGTTTCCGACGATGCCGACATCGCCCGCATACTCTCGACGGGACTCGAGGAGTTTCGCGCGGTCGGCACGCTGTTCACGACGCCCGGCTTCGATTCGTTCATCTCCGCACGCCGCCCCAAGGTCGTCTTCGGCCTGTCCATCCAGTCCAATCTCGTCAACCTCACCGCCTCGGTCGATGACCTGCCCAAATCCGAACTCGCGGCGTTGCTGCGCTCGTACCAACGACGCAGGCGCTTCCATCGCCTCAAGGACGGCAGCTTCGTCGACTTGTCCGAAAGCGAGCTTTCCCGCGCCGAGGAATACGCCGGCGAGCTGGGCATGGATGCCGAGACGTTGCTCGTGAGCGGTGCGCACCTGCCCCTGTACCGCGCCTTCCAGCTCGATGGCCTCGTCGAGGGCGCATCCCGTGACCACGCCTTCTACGAGTACGTGCAGTCAATCGAGAAGGCCGCCGAGGTCCGCACGCGCATTCCCTCCGGCTTTTCCGGCGAGCTGCGTCCCTACCAGGTCGAGGGCCTGACCTGGCTCAACACCATTGCCGCCATGGGATTGGGCGGCATCCTCGCCGACGAGATGGGCTTGGGCAAGACCATCCAGCTCATCGCCTACACCCTCGCGCACCTCGACCAATCGCGCGCCTACGGTCCCTCGCTCATCGTCTGCCCGGCATCCGTCGTCTACAACTGGATCGCCGAGTTCGAGCGCTTCGCGCCTGCTGTGCGCGTCATGGCCGTTGCCGGCAACAAGGAGGAGCGCGAGGAGATCCTCTCGTCCCTTGCCGAAGGTGGCCCGTCAGGTGGCGAGGTCCCCGACGTGCTCGTGACCTCGTACGACTTGCTCAGGCGCGATGTCGAGCGCTACGAGGCTCTCAATCTCTACACGGTGACGCTCGACGAGGCCCAGTACATCAAGAACCACGCGACCATCTCGGCACGCTCGGTCAAGAGCCTCGACGCCCTGCATCGCTTCGCCCTCACGGGCACGCCCATCGAGAACAGGCTCTCCGAGCTCTGGAGCATCTTCGACTTCCTCATGCCCGGCTTGCTCAGCACCTACGAGAGCTTCCGCAGCCGCTACGAGCAACCCATTCTCGATGGTGACGAACGTGCGCTCGAACGCCTGCAGGCACTCGTCGGCCATTTCATCTTGCGTCGCATGAAGCAAGACGTGCTCACCGACCTGCCTGACAAGGACGAATCCATCGTCTACACCCAGCTCGGCGACGAGCAGCTGAAGCTGTACCGTGCCCTCGAGCAGCGCCTGCGCGAGTCCATCAACTCCCGCTCGCGCCAGGCCTTCAGCGCCGACAAGATCGCCGTGCTCGCCGAGATCACCCGCCTGCGCGAGTTGTGCTGCGACCCGGCATTGCTCTACGAGAACTACGAGGGAGGCGCCGCGAAGCTCGACACCATCATCGAGCTCGTCGAGAGCGCCCATGATTCCGGCGAGAAGACCCTCGTCTTCTCGCAGTTCGTGCAGTTCCTCGACATCATCGCGGCCAGCCTGGACGAGCATGGCATCCCGTACTTCATGATCACCGGCTCGACGCCCAAACGCCAGCGCATCCAGCTCGTCAACGAGTTCAACGAGGATGACACGCCCGTTTTCCTCGTCTCGCTCAAGGCCGGCGGCACGGGCCTCAACCTCACGGGGGCATCCGTCGTCGTTCACTCGGACCCGTGGTGGAACCTCGCGGCCGAGAACCAGGCAACTGACCGTGCCCATCGCATTGGCCAGAAGCGCGCCGTCTCCGTCTACAAGGTCATCGCCAAGGACACCATCGAGGAGCGCGTCGTCGCCCTGCAGCACGCCAAGAGCAAGTTGGCGGACAAGCTCGTGCGCGGTGATGGCACGCCACTTGCCTCGCTCACCCGCGACGAGCTGCTGTCGCTGCTCGAACGGTAGGCAGGCTGCGCCCATGAACGACGAATCGCGGACAGACCGTCTGGAGCGCCTGCTCGGCAGCCGGGGAGTGGAGAGGCTTGCGCAAAGCCGCGTCATGGTTGTCGGCATCGGCGGCGTGGGATCGAACTGCGTCGAGGCTCTGGCACGCGGTGGCATTGGCTCCTTCGTCATCGTCGATTCCGACCGTGTGCAGGAAAGCAACATCAACCGCCAGGCCATTGCCTTCATAGATACCATCGGCAAACCCAAGGTCGAGGTCATGGGTGCCATGATCCGCGCCATCAACCCCGAGGCCCGCGTCGAGGTCCTCGAACGCCGCATCCTGCCCGACGACGTCGAAGGGCTGTTCGAGGAATGTCCCGTCGACTACTGCATCGACGCCCAGGACACGGTCACGACCAAGCTCGCCATTGCCGCATACTGCGATGCCCATGACCTGCCGCTCCTAAGTTCCATGGGGGCGGCCAACACCTTCGACCCGACCAAGCTCGCCTTCGCGGACATATACGAGACGAGCTCGTGTCCCTTGAGCCGTGTCGTGCGCAAGCAGGCCCGCAAGGCTGGCATCGAGCGCATGCGCGTGCTCTACTCGACCGAGCAACCCGCGCATACGCAGGCACGCGAAGGCGCCGAGCGCAGCGAGCGTAGCGATTTGGGCACTATGTCCTATTTACCGGCCATCATGGGCCAGATGCTCGCGGCCCGCGCCATATGCGACATGCTCGGAATCGAGTGGGCATGATCGAGCGCATCGAGGACGTGAACGACGAGCGCCTGCGCTTCTACTCGAAATTCACGGATGCCCAGCTCATGAACTATCCCGAGGGCTCGCCCGGCATGTTCATCGCCGAATCGCGCCTCGTTATCGAGCGCGCCATGAAGGCTGGCGCTCGCCCCGTCTCGCTCTTCATCGAGGACCGCTGGTTCGAACCCTCGCGCAACCTCGTCGATGCCGTCGAGGCCATCGATGCGGCAACGCCCATCTTGCGCGTCACCCGCGCGCAGATGCAGGAGGTTACCGGCTACCAGGTCACGCGCGGCCCGCTTGCCGTCTTCATGCGCCCCGAGCTACCGACGCTTGACAAGCTGCTGGAAGGTGCCCATCGCGTCGCCGTGCTCGAAGGCATCACGAATTTCACGAACATCGGCGCCATCTTTCGCAGTGCCGCTGCCTTGGGGATTGACGCGATCCTCATCACGCCTGGATGTCACGACCCGCTCTACAAGCGCGCCTCGCGCGTCTCCATGGGTACGGTGTTCCAGGTTCCGTGGGGAAGGGTTGACGGCATTGAGGAGCTGCAAGCGCGCGGCTTCACCGCGGCGGCACTAGCGCTCGAACCCGATGCCATCGCACTCGATGATGCTGCACTCAAGGACATCGACAAGCTCGCGCTCGTCTTAGGCAGCGAGGGCTACGGTCTGGATGCCGCCACCATCGATGCTTGCGATATGAGCGTCATCATCCCGATGGAGCACGAGGTCGACTCCCTCAACGTTGCCGCCGCATCTGCCGTGGCGTTCTGGGAGCTGCGCTGGCGAGGGGAATAAGACAAAAGGTGCCGGGCCCCTTTTGTCTGGTTACGTCTGATTGCGGCGGCAAAAGCCGAAATGCTTGCAAACACGGGAGCTTAGATTATTTGCAGGAAAAAATGCTCTTGCTATAATCATTTTGGCACATGCTCATGGGGGCAGAGGAGCAAGCCATGTCAGATATGACGATGACAGGCAATTCCTTCTCTCCAGGTGATGATAAGGGTTCGAATGGTCGGAGCCTGCTCACATCCCTGGACTGGCGTGAGCGTGCGCAATACATCGCAAATGTCGCCATGACGGCACGGCACTGCTCGAATCCCCCTACGTTTATCAGAAATCTCTACAAGGCAATGTCCGATGCCCTGCGCAGTGATCGATTCTGCTTATATCTCATGGATACGTATGGCAACCATATGGTCGAGTGTGCATCCCTCATGGACATGAATGCGCTGTCCGTCGGAGGTGTGTCGCGCATAGCAAAGGACATGGGACGCACCGAGATTATCATGGAAGGTGTGCCGGAGATCGTCGATTGCCTGCATCCGCGCATAGACGATTGCGTAACAGAAGAGCTGTTTGACCTTGGATGCCGCATGCTGCTTGTTACGCCGCTTATCGCTGGGTCAGAATCCGTCGGCATATATTGCGCAATGTACGAGGACATGCTTCCGATGACGAGTCAGGACATGGATTACGCACTCATGCTTGGTCAAGTTGTTGGCCCTCTTGTCAACAACATCAACTGGCGACCTCGATGGGACGGAGTGCCCGATTCTGCTTCTTCCACCATGTCCGCTCCTCCCAATCCGAACGAGACGATTCGTGTCAATCCAAACTCGGTGTCGGTGCATATCTCGACGAAAGCGCGCGATGAGCTGCTTGAAAAAGACAGGCTTCTTTCAAAACGCGAACGCGAGCTCATGGAACTCATTGCTGATGGCTTTTCAAATCAGGAGATTGCCAATAAGCTCTTCCTGAGCAACAGCACGATCAAAAAGTACGTGGCGAGCCTCATGTGCAAGCTCGGCGTGGATAATCGTGTCCAGATTGCGACGCATGCCATCGAGATGCGTTTGCTTGATGACAGGGCTTTTCGATAGTTCGCTTTTTACAATCTCGTCATTGAATAATGTACTAAAGGCCACTCTTTGATACCCCTAGGTGGCTATCGGCGTCCCATTCCCCTCTGACATTATCTAACCGAAGCGTCGAGAAGTCTGCCCACACGCGTATCCCAAGACCACCCCCAGGAAGTATGTGCAGGTGGAGGGCTTCTCGGCCAAGCAAGAGTTGGATGTGTGGAGAGAAGTGAGGAAGGAGTCTGTATGAGTGACGAGAAGCAAGTCACGGAGCCGTGCAAGGCTCCCGAGGAAACTAATTTCCGAGGGATTGCCTGCGGCGGTTTCGGCGGTGAGATTTCCGCCATCGACAGCAAGGATGGCAAGATCATCCGCATTAGGCCACTTGAGTACACCACCAAGTACACGATGGATGAGCTCAAGGACAGCCTGTGGGAGATCACCGCGCATGGCAAAACGCTCAAGTGTCCGACGAAGGCCGCCCCGCCGTATCACGCGATGGCGTACAAGAAGCGCGTCTACTCGAAGAACCGCGTCTTGTATCCCCTGAAGCGTGTCGACTGGGAGCCGGGTGGCGACCCCGCAAAGATCAACGCGCAGAACCGCGGCAAGTCGAAGTTCAAGAGGATTAGCTGGGACGAGGCCATCAAGATCATCGAGTCCGAGATTAATCGCATGTACGATACCTATGGCCCCAATTCCATCCTCTGTCTTGGCGAGAATGGCCACAAGGAATCCAAGATGCTCCACGCTGGTGGTGGCATCCACATGCAGCTGCTCGGTCATCTGAAGGGCTACACCCGCGAGGTCCGCACGCCGGACTCCGTTGAGGGCTTCTACTGGGGCGCCAAGCATGTTTGGGGTACGGGTGCGACCTTTGGTCTTGGCTTTGCCGCCCCTCCTCCCATGAACCAAGCCTGGGGTGTCGTGCAGGATATCACCAAGTACACCGACCTGCTCATTTTCCAGGCATGCGACCTTGAGACCACGCAGAACTACTCCGGTCAGCACATGAGCCAAATCATGCGCTATTGGTTGGACATTGGCAAGAAGTTCGTTGTCATCGACCCGTTCTGCAACTACACTGTCGCCTGCCATGACGAGATGAAATGGATCCCGATCCTGCCCAATACCGATGCGGCGTTCGACTACGCGATCATGTACGTCTGGATGACCGAAGGCCTCTATGACCGTGACTACGTCAAAACCCACACGGTGGGCTTCGAGAAAGTTCGTGCCTATGCCTTGGGCGAGGAAGACGGCATTCCCAAGACGCCCGAGTGGGCTTCCGAGATCTGCGGTGTCAAGCCGTGGACGATTCGCGCGCTTGCCCGCGAGTGGGGGCGCCAGCGCACGTCCATCGCGCATTTCTCCGCCGGTCACAATCGCGGACCGTACTCGCATGAGATTGGTCGTACCGAGGCGTACAAGCTCGCCATGCAGGGTCTTGGCAAGCCGGGTGTCCAGCAATTACACCTCGGTTGCCTCGGTCCTGCGAAGCAGGCCATGCAGGTTCCGGGTGGCCCGTCTTCTGCACCGCTCATGATCAACCAGTTCCGGCAGTACGTCCCGATGGAGCAGGACATTCCGCGTACGCGTATTGCCAGGGCCATCCTCGACAAGGACATCACGTGGTGGGGTAGCCCGCAAATCGTATACGTGAACGCCGCCGACCAGTTCGTCGAGCATCACTATCCGGCTCCGCCCGAGAAGAACGGCACCGAGGTCCACATGCTGTGGTCCGAGAAGCCCTGCAACCAGTGCTGCTGGAACAACGGCTTCAAGTTCCAGGACGCCATGCGCGACCCGTCCGTCGAGTTCTTCGTGAGCAATCATCAATGGCTCGAGAATGACTCGCTGTTCTGTGACCTCGTCCTTCCCGTTACCACTTGCCTCGAGGAGAACGACGTCGTGGGTTCCAGCCAGAACGTAAACGTCGACGTCGCCTGCATTCAGAAGAAGTCCTGCGAGCCGCGCGGTGAGTCAATGAGCGACTTCCAGATCGGCTGCCGTATCGGCAAGGACTTCGGCGTGGAAGAGGGCATTAACCTCGGCATGAACGAGGAGGAGTGGTTCCGCTACGCCTTCGATATCTCGCAGATCAATGATGAGGTTAGCTACGAAGAGCTGAAGGAGAAGGGCTTCTACGTTCCGAAGCTAGCTCCCGATTGGGATAGCGAGCGGTATCCGGGTATGCGCGCCTTCTACGAGGATCCCATCGCCAACCCGCTCGACACGCCGACCGGCAAGATCCAGTTCTACGCCGTCGAGCTCGAAGAGCACTTCCCCGGCGACAAGGAGCGCGCCGGTATCGCAAGGTGGGTCGCCGGTGGTCCCGAGAGCGAGGGCTGGACGCATGACGAGACGCTTCAGGGCGAGCGCGCCAAGAAGTATCCGCTGCTCATGTGCGCGAACACGAGCCACTGGCGCCTGCACGCTCAGTGCGACGACATCACCTGGTTCCGCGAGGTCGACACATGCAAGATCCGTGGCAAGGACGGCTATCAGTACGAGCCGTGTTGGATCCACCCGGATGACGCTGCGGCACGCGGTATTGAGTACGGTGATATCGTCAAGGTCGAGAACGAACGCGGGACGATCCTGTGCGCTGCCTACGTGACCGAGCGTGTGATGCCGCAGTCCATCATGGTCTCCAAGGGCGCGCATTCCGATCCCATCGCCCCACATCTCGATCGCGGCGGTTCGGTGAATCTCATCTCGCCCGATGCGCCGATTTCCAGCAAGTGTCACGGCTTCGTCGTCAGTGGTTACCTCGTCGAGTGCTCTAAGGTCGAGGATGCCGAGATGGAGCAGTGGAAGAAGGACTATCCGGACGCATTTGCGCGCAAGTACGATCCTGATACCGGACAGACCTACGAGACGTGGGTAGAGGAATAGGAAAGGAGGGGTCTAGACTATGAAAACATTTGTTGTTGATTTGAAGAAGTGCGTTGGCTGCCACAACTGCCAAGTTGCATGCAAGGACGAGCACTGCGGTAACGATTGGATGCCCTATGCGAAGCCCCAACCGGATACCGGTCAGTTTTGGCTGAAGCTCGAGCAAGAAGAGCGTGGTCAGATTCCGCAGGTCAGGGTTTCCTACATGGCCAAAATGTGCCAGCAATGCTCCAATGCCTCGTGCATGGCGGCGTGCCCGAACGGCGCAATCATTCGTCGCGAGGATGGTCTCATCTGGATTGACCCGGCGAAGTGCCAGGGTTGCCGCAAATGTGTGGCCGCATGCCCCTATGACTGCATTTTCTTCAATGACGAGCTCAACCTTGCTCAGAAGTGCACGGGATGTGCTCACCTCCTTGACCGTGGTTGGCCGATTAGCGAGCCGCGTTGTGTGAACAACTGCCATGTCGGCGCGCTTCAGTTTGGCGAGGAAGAAGACCTCGATCTCGAGGGTGCCGTGAAGCTCCATACCGAGTACGGCACGCAGCCCAATGTCTGGTACAAGAACCTTCCGAAGAAGTTTGTCGCGGGTACGGTTTACGATCCGACCAAGAACGAGGTCGTCATCGGCGCCATTTGCACGCTTGATGGCCCCGCAGGCAACTTCGTGGAGGAGACCGATCACTTCGGAGACTTCTGGTTCAACGACCTGCCTGATGGCGAGTTCACGCTCACCATCCGATCTGCGGGCAAGATAAAGGAGATGCCCGTCAGCACGATGGACAAGGACATCGGACTTGGCGATATCCCGTTGACCTAGCCTGCGTTCAATCGGTCGAGGTTCGAGAGAGCCTCGACCGATTCCATTTTTGAAGGAAACGAGACCTATTCATTCTTTGGCATATGAAAGGACAAGAGAAACATGTGTTTTAGGCCAGCAGAAATTTCGATGAAGAAGTGCCCCAAGTGCGGTACGAACAATACGCCCGTCGCGAAGGTATGCAAGGAATGTGGCGAGGAGCTTCCCGAGGAGAAGGTCGATTTCGCTGCTCAGCAAGCCCAGTTCATGGCCGAGGCCAATGCCGCCGGCGCTGCTGCAACGGGAACTCCCGCACCGACTGCTCCGGGTGCCCCGACGGTTCCAGGCGCTCCGCAGGCTCCGAATGCACCCAAATAATCGGGTACGTCTTCAACCTGGTGTGATTTAGTCCGAGCACACCGCAAAACTCTACAAGTGTTTCTTCGTCCGTCCGGGTTTAGCCGGATGGCTGGCAAGTCGTATGCCTAATTCCAAGGGGAAGGAACAAGATAATGAAACGCGCAATTTATCAGGGGCCTCGAGATTTCACTTTCGAGGATGTAGAGGAGCCGAAAGCGGGCCCCGAAGACGCGGTAATTCAAATCGAGTATGCAGGCGTCTGCGGAAGCGATGTTACGGCATGGACCTATGATGGAGCCGCTGTGGGCATTCATGGCGGCAACGAATTCGGACATGAATTTGCCGGCGTCATCACCGAAGTCGGCTCGAAGGTGAAGGACATCAAGGTCGGTGATCGTGTCTGGGTCAATCCCGAGACATGCAAGCTGGCCGGCAAGGTCGCATGCTGCGAATGCGGCGGCTTTTCGGAGAAGGTGCTTATCGAAAAAGCAAAGGTCAATTACAACGTCTACAAGCTGCCCGATAACGTTGACCTCAAGGAAGCCGCGCTCATTGAGCCGTTTTGCGTGGGCATTCACGGCAAGAACGCGGTGCATGTTAAGAAGAGCGACAAGGTCATCATCTTTGGTGCGGGCCCCATCGGCCTATGTTGTCTCAATGCGCTGATTGGCCAGGGTGTCAAGAAGGTCGTCGTGGCAGACGTGCGCGACGACAGGCTCAAGGATGCGGAGGAAATGGGCGCCATCACGCTCAATTCGACAGCACCCGATTTCATGGAGCAGGTCGAGAAGATCTTCGGTACGACGATGACATCCTTCGGCCCCGCAATAGACATCGATGTGTTCATCGATTGCGCTGGTGTCAAGCCTGTCATGGACACTATTCTCAAGCTTGCGAAGTACGAGGCACGCATTTCCATCGTCGCCGTCTACAAGGAGACCTACGAAATGCCGCTCAGGCTCGTTATGGCCAAGCGCTACACCATTACCGGCTCGTGCGCCTATGACCACAAAGACGCACTCGAGGCCATTAGCCTGCTTGAGAAGAAGAATACGAATATCGTCAAGCTCATCACACACGTGTTCGCATATGACGAGCTCGAGAAGGCTCTCGATACGGCCTCCGATCCCGAGTCCGGGTCATTGAAGGTCATGATCGACTACACCATGTAGACCCCCCCCTCGTGCCGTGGCATGTGTGCCGGGCATGCCGTATGGACTGCCAGCGCGTCTCCTCCCTCTTGTACGTGCTGGCAGTCACCCCCCTTGAAACTTCAAGGATAGTTGGATAGTTAGGAGCTGACAATGAATAACGGTGATGTATGCATTGTAACTGGCGCCAGCAAGGGACTTGGCGCCGATATAGCGGAGAAACTGCTTGCGCAGGGAGTGAAGGTCGCAACGTTCAGTCGCAATCGCAGCGACCAGGTGCAGGCATTCACGGAGCTATATGGAGACTCGTTCTACTGGGAATCGGTGGACTTGACGAATTCCACGGAGCTCGAGGGCTTCGTCAATCGCGTTGTTGAAAAATTTGGCCGCCTCGATGGTCTCGTGAACAACGCGGCATCGTACCTGCAAAAGCCCTTCCTTGATTGTACGCTCGATGACATTCAGTGGCTCATCCAGGTCAATGCGCAGTCTCCCATATACCTGACGAAGCTGTGTGCGAGCAAGATGGCCGAGGCGGGTAGGGGAGTCGTCGTGAACGTCTCATCCGTGACCTCGCAAAGCGGTTCCGGTGGCGTCGCCTCCCTATATGGCGCCATCAAGGGTGCGATGCGCTCCCTGACCATCAACCTGGGACAGGAGCTTGGCCCGCGGGGTATTCGCGTCAACGGCGTGCTACCGGGCTGGATGATGACGGACATGACGGCAGATGCTCCCGAGGCTGCGGTCCAAGCCGTTGCATCCATCACGCCTGCCGGTCACGTCGCGCAGGCCGAGGAGGTCGCTCGCGTCGTCTTGTTCCTGCTTTCCGACGAGGCCGAATTCGTCTACGGGCAAAACATCGTCGTCGATGGTGGTATGTCCCTGTAGAGGCGCTATTCCATTAAAAGGAGGGAATGCGTTATGTCTCAGAAAAAGTTCTTCTACGGTTGGGTGATCGTGGGCACCTTGTGTCTCGTGAACATGGTGCCCATCGTACTTATCGCAAATTACGCTTCTTTCTTCCAGATGCCTGTCAGCGAGGCGCTAGGGGTAACGTACGCCGAATTTGCCATCGGTTCGATGACAGGCTCCATCGGTGGCATCCTATTCAGCCTCTTCATGGCCGGCAAGCTTGGCAGAGGAAACATGCGTGTCTGGATGGGCACGTGCATGTTGATTGCCGCTATATGCGAGTTCGGCATGTCTTTCATGACGGCGATCTGGCAGTACTGGATGCTTCAGTTCATCATGATGTTCGCGTTCACCGGCTGCATGTTCCTGCCCATCAATACCCTGCTTGCGCGCTGGTTCGTGGACAAGAAGGGCTTGGCAACGGGTATCGTCTATGCCGGTGCCGGCGTGGGTGGCATGGTTTTCTCGCCGCTGCTCAAGATGTGCATCGAAACGGTTGGCTGGCGCATGTCATACGTCTATATTGCAATAGCCACTGCCGTATTTGCCGTAATCGTATTCCTCTTGATTCGCAATAAGCCTGATGATGTCGGACAGACACCGCTTGTGAAAAAGGAGCCGGCAACTGCCGAGGGTGAGGCGGCTCAGGCCGCCGACGAGGCATCGGTCACTATGGGGCTTACGCGTGCAGAAGCGATCAGGACGCCGTCCATGTGGTTCATGGTGCTTGTCATGTTCTGCGGCGGAATCATGTCGGCTGCCGCGACTTCGCAGCTTCCGACTTTCGTGACCGAAAACATGGGCGATTATGCGCTGGTCATGGTGTTCTATAGCTTCGGAACGATATTCGCGAAGTTTATTCTCGGCCCGATATTCGATGCAAAAGGCTTCATGTTCGGAAGCACGACTATCGTCTTGCTTTCCGTGCTCTCCATGTTTGGCTTGCTCCTCTTCCCAGAGTACGGCATCGTTTTCGCGTGTGCGGGTGCGTTGCTTCTCGCATTTAACTGCGTGCCTTCGTTCATCGGTGCACTTGGCAACGGCAAGCTCTTCGGGTATATCGCATTTGCCGATTGCTATGGCCTCCTCAACATCGCCTACCTGCTTGGCTGCATGGTGGGTCCGACCATTACGGCGACTATCCGCACGATTTCCGGATCCTACATGCTCGCTTGGATCGTTCTCATCATCGTGACGCTTCTCATAGAAGTGGGGGTCATCTTCGCCCTGAAGCTCGGAAAGAACCTGCCTGCCAAATGGCATTCATAACGTGCGTCATTGCGGCCGCGTCCACTGGATGCGGCCGCAATCGCAAGGAGATACCGAAGGGAGTTGAATCATGAAAATTGGAGTTCCCAAGGAACCCTGGCCCGATCAGCCGCTCGTGGCCGCTTCGCCCGACGCCGTAAAGAAACTGATCAAGCTCGGCTATGAGGTCGTGGTCGAGCGTGGCGCAGGTGTGGGAGCAAGTTTCCGTGACGAGGAATATGCCCAGGCTGGTGCAAACCTCGTCGATTCTCGTGAGGCATGGGGAAGCGACATCGTGCTTGCCCTCGACACACCGCCCGATGCCGAGCTCGAGCTCATGAAGAGGGGTGCGGGCCTCATTGCCCGCATGAACCCCGGCGCGAACCCGCAAGATATCGAGAAGTTCGAGAACATGGGCATCACGGCGCTCGCGATGGACATGGTGCCGCGCATCTCGCGCGCCCAGGCGCTCGACGTGAGAAGCTCCATGCAGAACATCGCGGGCTACCGCGCCGTCATCGAGGCCGCCGAGAGCTTCGGCCGCCTGTTCACCGGCCAGGTGACGGCCGCCGGCAAGATGCCGCCCGCCAAGCTCTACGTCATCGGCGTCGGCGTCGCCGGCCTCGCCGCCATCGGCGCGGCCAACTCCATGGGTGCCCAGGTGTATGCCACCGACGTGCGACCCGAGGTCGCCGACCAGGTCGAGTCCCTGGGCGGCACCTTCGTCGAGATCCCGGTCAAGCAGGAGTCAAGCGACGGCTACGCCAAGGAGATGTCCGACGATGAGCAGACGCGCGTCCTCGAGGTGTACAAGAAGCAAGCGGGAGAATCCGACATCGTCATAACGACGGCCCAGCTCCCGGGCCGCCCCTCGCCGCTGCTGCTCACCAAGGAGGCCGTGGCCGGCATGAAGCCCGGATCCATTATCGTCGACCTCGGCGCTTCGACAGAGGGAAGCAACTGCGAGCTCACCGTTCCGGGCGAGGTCATCACGACCGAGAACGGCGTGACCATCGTCGGCCACTC
>CATLBX010000031.1 GCA_949879855.1 uncultured Coriobacteriia bacterium | reverse complement strand
CTTGGGCGCGCGCTGCTCCTACACCCTCGACGACGTCCTGCCCGAGCTCGACGTCGTCTACATGCTACGCATCCAGCAGGAACGCCTCGAGTCGGCGGCCCTGCCGTCGCTACGCGAGTACGCGATGCTCTACGGCATCAACCTGGCGCGCATGGACGCGATGAAGGACGACGCGATCATCATGCATCCCGGCCCCATCAACCGCGGCGTCGAGCTCTCGCAAGACGCCGCCGATTCCGACCGAGCCGTCATTCTCGACCAGGTCAACTCGGGCGTCGCCGTGCGCATGGCCGTCATGTATCTGCTGCTTGGAGGTGAGGGCAATGGCGCTGCTGCTTAAGAATGCCCATGTCATAGACCCGCAAAACGATATCGACGAGGTGACGGACGTCCTCGTGCGAGATGGGCTCGTCGTCGCCGTCGGTACCGATATCGAGCTGCCCGAGAAGCTGCTCGTGAAGGATTGCACGGGCAAGTACCTCATCCCCGGCATGGTCGACGTGCATGTGCACTTCCGCGACCCGGGCCAGGAGTACAAGGAAGACGTGCTCACCGGCATGCGCGCCGCCGCCCACGGTGGTTTCACGGGCGTCGTGCCCATGGCCAACACCAGACCGGTCATCGACACCGGCGCCATGATTGAGTACCTGCTCGAGAAGGCTGCATGGGAGCCCGGTCGCACGCGCATCTATCCCCTCGGTGCTTGCACCAAGGGGCTTGCGGGCAAGGAGCTCGCCGAGATGGGCGACATGGTCGCCGCAGGCGCCGTCGCGTTCTCGGATGACGGGCACGGCATCCAGGACGGCGGCATGATGCGCCAGGTGCTCGACTACGCCAAGATGTTCGACGCACCGGTGCTCAGCCACTGCCAGATGGAGGACATTGTCGGTGCCGGTGTGGTCAACGAGGGCGTCGCCTCGACGCGCCTGGGCCTCACGGGTTGGCCGGCGGCGGGCGAGGAGACGCAGATTGCGCGCGACATCGAGCTCGCGCGTCTCACGGGTTGCCATGTCCACATCCAGCATCTCACGACGGCACGCGCCGTCGACATGGTCGCCCGTGCCAAGGCCGAAGGCGTACCCGTTACCTGCGAGGTCACGCCCCATCATCTCTTCCTCAACGAAGACGATATCAAGGCCGATAGCTACAGCACGAACCTCAAGATGAACCCGCCGCTGCGTACGAAGGAAGACAACATCGCCTTGCAGGAGGCGCTCATCGACGGCCGTATCGACATGGTCGCCACCGACCACGCCCCCCATGCCGCGCACGAGAAGGCCCTCGAGTTCAACCACGCGCCCTTCGGCACGACGGGCCTCGAGACGGCCCTGGGCTTGCTGCTCACGCATCTCGTGCTGCCGGGCAAGATGTCGTGGCAGCGCCTCGTCGAGGTCACGTCCATCGCGCCGCGTGAGCTCATCGGCGTCGAACAGGTCGAGCTCGTCGAGGGCTCCACGGCCGATTACACCATCATCGACCCCGAGCTGGCCTGGACGGTCGAGGAAGACGACTTCTACTCGCGTTCCAAGAACTCGGCCTTTTTGGGCCAGGAGCTGACCGGTCGTGCGACCGACGTCTTCGTGGATGGCTATGCCAGCATGGAAGACGGCGTCGTGACTTTCTAGCCTTTCGTTTCAAGTATGTGAACAAAAGCGCCGGCGCACACGCGTCGGTGCTATAGTTCCCTGCGGTCAGCAACCTTTAACGAGCGGTCCGGAGAGACCGACAAGGGAGATGGACATGTCATTGCATAACGGCACGCCGGCCGTCCTCATGCTCGAGGATGGCACGGTGTTCGAGGGCAGCGCATGCGCAAGCACGGGCGAGGCCTTCGGCGAAATTGTCTTCAACACCTCGATGAGCGGGTATCAGGAGATACTCTCCGACCCGTCCTACGCGGGCCAGATCATCACGATGACCTATCCGCACATCGGCAACTACGGCGTCAACGATGCCGACGCGCAATCGCGCGGCTGCTTTTGCCGGGGTCTTGTCGTGCGCGACATGTGCGATGTGCCGAGCAACTTCCGCGCGACGGCCTCGCTTCCGGATTACCTCAAGCAACACGGCATCGTCGCCATCGAGGGCATCGACACGCGCAGGCTCGTGCGTCACGTGCGCGAGCATGGTGCGATGAAGGCGGTCATCTCGACGGACGTCGATGGCCTCGCGACGTTGCAGGCGCGCCTCGACGCATCACCGAGCATCGTCGGCGTCAACCTTGCCGAGCAGGTCTCATGCACCGAGCCCTATGAACTTCCCGCGTTGGAAGGGGAGGCCAGGCGCAAGGTCGTCGCGCTCGATTGCGGCATCAAGACGGGAATCCTCGACGGCTTGCGCGCCCATGGCTGCGACGTGACGGTCGTGCCCTGGAACACCTCGCTTGCAGACATACTCGCCCTCAACCCCGATGGCATCTTCCTTTCCAATGGCCCTGGCGACCCGCAGGCAGTCGCACCCGCCTACGAGCTTGCGCGCCGTCTCGTGGGGAAGCTGCCGGTCTTCGGCATATGTCTCGGCCACCAGATGCTCTCCATTGCCGCCGGTGCGGACATCGTGAAGCTCAAGTACGGCCATCATGGTGGCAACCAGCCCGTCATGAATCTGCGTACCGGCGCGGTCGAGATTACGGCGCAAAACCACGGCTTCGGCCAGGTCTTCGAGAGCATCGGCCCGCTTGTGCCCGAGCTCTCGGGTGGGCTTGCCGAGCATCCCGATAGCCTTTTGTACTGGAGCGAGAATCGCATCGCGCCGGTCGTCGAATCGCGCGAGTTCGGGCGCATCCAGCTCACGCACGTCAATCTCAACGACGGCACGCCCGAGGGCATGGCGTTTCTCGACCATCCCGTCTTCTCCGTGCAGTACCACCCCGAGGCAGACCCCGGCCCGCATGATTCGTCGTACCTCTTCGAGGCGTTCTCGCGTCTCATGGACGGACGCGACGACTACCTGGACATCGAGGTGCGCGCCAATCGCGACCGCGCCGTCGGAAGGGAGCGTGCCTGATGCCCCGTCGTGACGACATAAAGAAGATACTCATCATCGGAAGCGGCCCCATCGTCATCGGCCAGGCCTGCGAGTTCGATTACTCCGGCACCCAGGCGTGCAAGGTGCTCATGGAAGACGGCTACGAGGTCGTCCTCGTCAACTCGAACCCCGCCACCATCATGACCGACCCGGCGATGGCGACGCGCACCTACGTCGAGCCCATCACGGCCGCGGTCGTCGAGCGCATCATCGAAGAGGAACGCCCCGACGCGTTGCTACCCAACATGGGCGGGCAGACGGGCCTCAACTGCGCTGTCGAGCTCGCGGAAAACGGTGTGCTCGAGCGCTATGGCGTCGAGATGATTGGTTGCGACCTCAAGGCCATCCAGAAGGGCGAGGACCGCAAGCTCTTCGCCGAGGCCATGGAGCGCATCGGCCTCGAGGTCGCGCGCAGCGGCTACGCGCATTCCGTTGCCGATGCGGAAGAGCTCGCCGATGAGCTCGGTTTCCCGCTCGTGCTGCGTCCGAGCTTCACGCTCGGCGGCGCCGGCGGTGGCATCGCCTATGGCATGGACGAGCTGCGCGACATCGTGCGCGAAGGCCTCGAGCTTTCCCCGGCGGGCGAGGTGCTCGTCGAGGAATCCATCATCGGCTGGAAGGAATACGAGATGGAGGTCATGCGCGACCGGTGCGGCAACGGCATCATCGTGTGCTCCATCGAGAACTTCGACGCCATGGGCGTGCATACCGGCGACTCCATCACCGTGGCACCGGCCCAGACGCTCACCGACGTCGAGTACCAGTCCATGCGCGATGCCTCGCTCGCCATCCTCGAGGAGATTGGCGTTGCCTGTGGCGGCTCCAACGTGCAGTTCGCCGTCAACCCACGCGACGGGCGCCTTATCGTCATCGAGATGAACCCGCGCGTGAGCCGCAGCTCCGCGCTCGCCTCCAAGGCCACGGGCTTTCCCATCGCCAAGATGGCGGCAAAGCTCGCCGTCGGCTACACGCTCGACGAAATCGTGAACGACATCACCAGGGCCACGCCCGCCTGCTTCGAGCCGTCCATCGACTACGTCGTCGTCAAGATTCCCCGCTTCGCCTTCGAGAAGTTCGCGGGCAGCGACGCGACGCTGTCCACGCGCATGAAGGCCGTGGGCGAGATCATGGCCATCGGCCGCACCTTTGAGGAAGCGCTTGGCAAGGCACTGCGTTCCCTCGAGAACGGCCGCAGCGGCCTGGGTCGCGACGGTCATGACGAGTTCGACGAGACGCACTTCAGGAGCCTCGTCTCCACGCCGACCGAGCACCGCATCTACTACATGGCAGAAGCGCTTCGCCGTGGCATGAGTGCCGAGGAGCTTGCCTCGCTGAGCCTCGTCGACCCGTGGTTCATCGACCGTCTCGCCGACATGGTGGAAGTCGAGGGCATGTTCGACGGCCGCGCGCTTGCGGATATCGACGCGCGGCTCATGCGCCTTGGCAAGCGCTATGGGCTCTCCGACGTGCAGATCGCGCAGCTGACGGGTTCGACGGAAAGCCAGGTACGTGCGCGGCGCAAGGAACTGGGCGTCATCGGCGTCTTCAAGACCGTCGACACCTGTGCGGGCGAGTTTGCCTCGCAGACGAGCTACTACTACAAGACCTACGAGGACGAGAGCGAGGTGCGGCCCTGTGACAGGCCCAAGGCGATGATCATCGGCGCCGGCCCCAATCGCATTGGCCAGGGCATCGAATTCGATTACTGTTGTGTGCAGGCGAGCTATACGCTTTCCGCGATGGGTTACGAGACCATCATGGTCAACTGCAACCCCGAGACGGTCTCGACCGACTACGACACCTCCGACCGCCTCTACTTCGAGCCCATCACCTACGAGGACGTAATGGATATCATCGACGCGGAGGCTCCCGATGGGGTCGTCGTGACGCTCGGTGGCCAGACACCGCTCAAGCTCGCGGCTGCGCTCGCAAGCGAGGGCGTGCACATCATGGGCACGCAGCCTGCCGCCATCGACCTCGCCGAGGACCGCGACCGTTTCTCAGCATTGCTCGACGAGCTCGGCATCTCGTACCCGGTCGCGGGCGTGGCCGAGTCCCTCGACGACGCGCTGGCGGTTGCCGAGCGCATCGGCTACCCGCTACTCGTACGTCCAAGCTACGTGCTCGGCGGCCGTGGCATGGTCATCGCCTACGACGAGCAGTATCTCGAGCGCTACATGGCCCGTGCCGCACGTGTCACGCCCGACCACCCCGTCTATCTTGACGCGTTTCTCGAGTCGGCCACCGAATGCGACGTCGACGCGCTCTGCGATGGGGAGGAGGTCTACATCGGCGCAATCCTCGAGCATATCGAGGAGGCGGGCATACACTCGGGCGATTCGGCCTGCTGCACGCCGCCGTTCTCGTTCTCCGATGCAGTGCTGGAAACGCTCGTCGACTACACGACCAAGCTCGCGCTCGCCGTGCAGACGCGGGGCCTGGTCAACATCCAGTTTGCCGTGAAGGATGGCAAGGTCTACGTCATCGAGGTCAACCCCCGTGCGAGTCGCACCGTCCCCTTCGTGTCCAAGGCGACTGGGGTGCCGCTTGCCCAGTACGCCGCGCGCATCATGGCGGGCGAGAAGATCGCGAGCTTCAACTTGCCTGCGCGCCACGAGGACATGGGCTACTACGCCTGCAAGGAGGCGGTCATGCCCTTCGGGCGCTTCCCCGGCGCCGAGACCATGCTCGGCCCGGAGATGAAGTCGACCGGCGAGGTCATGGGCATCGCGAGGGACTTCCCGAGCGCGTACGCCAAGACGCAGCTCGCCATCGACTACTCGTTGCCGAAGAACGGCAAGGTCTTCATCTCGGTGTGCGACCGCGAGAAGCGCAACATCGTTCCCATCGCCCATGCGCTCCAAGACCTCGGCTTCTCCATCGTCTCCACGGGTGGCACGGGTCGCCTCCTGCGGGCCAACGGCTTGGACGTCGAGATAACGCGCAAGATGCAGGAGACCCGCCCCAACATCGGTGACATGATCGCCAACGGCGAGATAAGCCTGCTCGTCAACATCCCCTTCGGGCAGGAGACGCGCGGTGACAGCTACCATCTGCGCAGCGCGGCCGTGCGCCACGGCATCTGCTACGTGACGACGCTTGCCGGTGCAAACGCTCTGGCCCAGGCCATCAGCGCTGTCCGCGACGGACGCCTCTCCCCGGTAGCGCTGCAAGATTTGTAGGAGAATTGTCTTCTGCAGGGGGCACCGACTTTACGGGCATCTCGAGCAGACCCGCGTCGAGCGCGATGCGGTCTTGCGAGGACTGTTTGAGCGCGCGTTCTGTGCGCGCGAGTTCCGCAGCGGCATCGCGCGAGACGTGGGTCGGGTGCGAGAGCCAGCCCGTAAAGTCGGTGCCCCCTGCGACTGGATGAGGCGCCGCATACCGATACGCGCAAGAAGTGCGCTATCATGGGCGCAATCATGTTGCATCAGGCGTGGAGGGAAACGCGAGAACATGGACCAGAAGCTTCAGGAACGTGGCCCCGTCCTCTTCAACAGGCAGGTCGCCGAGGGAATCTACCATATGTCCGTGTTGGTCCCTGGCATCGCCGCCGCTGCACGTCCCGGCCAGTTCGTGCAGGTCATGGTCGCAAGTGAGCCATCCGTGCAGTTCCTGCGCATGCCCTTTGCGGTCTTCGACGTCGATGAAGCAGCCGGTTCCGTCGACATTTGCTATCAGGTGGTGGGCGAGGGGACCGAGCAGCTCACTCGTGTCGTTGTTGGAGACGAAGTCGACTTCGTCGGCCCCATTGGCAACGGCTGGCACGTTCCCGCTAACGCGAAGCACGCCCTGCTCGCCTGCGGCGGTGTCGGCGTTCCCGCGCTCAAGCTGCTCGCTGACGAGCTCGCTGCCATGGGCGCACGCGTCGATGTCGTCATCGGTGCGCAGACGGAGAAGCGCCTTGCCTGCGTCGAGCAGTTCGAGGACAGCATCCGCGATTCGCACGGCGCACTCTACCTTGCGACCGACGATGGCTCGACGGGCATCAAGGGCTTCGTGAATGCCGTCACCGACGAGCTCCTTGCCTCGCACGATTACGATTACGTTGCCGTGTGCGGTCCTCCGCTCATGGAGCGATCCGTGGCGCTTCCCGCCATCGAGCATGGCGTGACCTGCGAGGTCTCGATGGAGCGTCTCATGGCCTGCGGTGTCGGTGCCTGCCTTGGCTGCGTCGTCGAGACCAAGGATGGTCTCAAGCGCTGCTGCGTCGATGGTCCCGTCTTCGATGCGAGCGAGGTGGTCTGGTGATGAGCACGGTAGACATGTGCGTCAACGTCGGCGGCCTGCCGATGAAGAATCCCGTGACGGTCGCTTCTGGTACCTTCGGCCACGGCGAGGAATTCGCCGGTTTCTTCGACGTCTCGCAACTGGGCGCCGTCACGACCAAGGGCGTCTCGCCTTTGCCCTGGGATGGCAACGCAACACCACGCATCGCCGAGGCACCTTGCGGCATGCTCAATTCCATCGGCCTGCAAAACCCCGGTGTCGAGGAGTTCTGCAAAAGCCAGCTTCCTTGGCTCGCGACGCAGGACACGGCGGCCATCGTGAACGTCTCGGGACATACGCTGCAAGAGTACGTCCAGGTCATAGAGCGTCTCGAGGACGAGGCTTGCGTCGATGCCTACGAGGTGAACATCTCGTGTCCCAATGTAGACGCGGGTGGCATGACCTTCGGGACCGATCCCGCCCAGGCCGCCGAGGTCACGACAGCCCTGCGTGCGCTCACGAAGCGTCCGCTCATCGTGAAGCTCACGCCCAACGTCACCGATATCACCGTCATCGCCAAGGCCGTCGAGGCCGCTGGCGCCGATGCGGTGAGTCTCATCAACACCTTGCTCGGCATGGCAATCGACGCCAAGCGCCGAGCACCGAAGCTCGCGCGCGTCGTCGGCGGCCTGTCGGGTCCCGCCATCAAACCCGTCGCCTTGCGCATGGTGTGGGAGACGTACAACGCCGTCGATATCCCCATCATCGGCATGGGCGGCATCGCAACGGGCGAGGACGCCATCGAGTTCATGCTCGCTGGCGCAACGGCGGTGGCTGTCGGAGCCGCGAACTTCGTCGATCCGCTCGCGAGCCTGCACGTGCTCGAGGGAATGGTCGCGTATTGCAAGGAAAACGGGGTCGCTCAGGTAAGCGAGCTCATTGGCGCACTGGAGGTATAACGTCATGGACTGGAAGAACGAGTCTGCTGCCGACCGCATCATCGTCGCCCTCGATTGCTCGCCTGACGAGGCAATCGTGCTTGGCGAGAAGCTCGCCGGGCACGCCCGTTGGGTCAAGATCGGTATGACCTTGTATTACGCGGTTGGCCCTTCCATCGTGAACACCATGCACAAGTTGGGCTTCAAGGTCTTCCTCGACCTCAAGCTGCATGACATTCCCCATCAGGTCTATGGTGCCGCCAACTCCATCGCCAAGGCTGGCGCCGACCTCTTCACCGTGCATGCCTGCGGCGGCAAGCTCATGCTCGAGTCTGCCGAGCGCGGCGCGCACAAGGGAGCAGCCGAGGCTCCCGAGGAGCTCGAGCCGCCCGCGGTCTGCGCCATTACGGTGCTCACGAGCATGGACGCCGATCAGCTCGCCTCCGTCGGCATCGAGGTCTCGCCGGCCGAGCAGGTGGAGCGCCTTGCGAGCCTCGCCCATGAGGCTGGCCTCGACGGTATCGTCTGCTCGCCCATGGAAGCGGCCCAGATGAGGGAGCTGCTTGGTCCCGACGCCATCATCATCACCCCGGGCGTACGCCCCAAGGGTGCCGCCCTTGGCGACCAGAGTCGTGTGGCGACGCCGGCAGAGGCCTTTGAGGCTGGTGCATCCCACCTCGTCATCGGCCGTCCCATCACCCGAGCGGCAGACCCGGTCGCCGCCTTCGACGAGATTGCCGCCGAGCTCGATTAGGGGAGCGCGATAGTCATGGCCCACGGTTCGCTCTACGTCATATCGGGTCCCTCCGGGGCGGGCAAGGGCACGCTCGTCAATCGCGTGCTCGAGATCTGCCCGAACATCGCCCTGTCCATCTCGGCCACGACGCGCAAGCCCCGCGAGGGCGAAGTCGACGGCGTGCACTATCACTTCCTGAGCGTCGGCGAGTTCGAGGACACCATCGAGAAGGATGGCTTCATCGAATGGGCCCAGGTCCATTCGAACTACTACGGCACGCCGCTTGCACCCATCGAGGAGCATCTTGCGGCGGGGGACACGGTCCTGCTCG
The DNA here is from genome assembly GCA_949879855.1 of uncultured Coriobacteriia bacterium. Lineage (GTDB taxonomy): Bacteria > Actinomycetota > Coriobacteriia > Coriobacteriales > QAMH01 > QAMH01. Next base: position 4,612 of record CATLBX010000031.1, on the reverse strand, counting down.
AGATCGACGTCCAAGGCGCCTTCCAGGTGCTCGAGAAGCTGCCGCAGGCCAAGCTCGTCTTCATCGCCCCGCCCTCCATCGAGGAGCTTGAGCGCAGGCTGCGCGGGCGTGGGACCGAGACCGAGGAGGTCATTGCCCAGCGCCTCGCCAACGCGACAGGCGAGATGGACGCCTCGAAGGAGTACGACTACGTCATCGTGAACGACGATGTGGAAAGGGCTACCAAAGAGCTCGCGCGCGTGTTAGAATGCTAGGTCGATTCGAAACACATCGTCCATTTGAGGAGCCTATAGCATATGTCCATTGTCGAACCACGCATTGACACCCTTCTCGATAAGACCGACGAAGACAAGTATCTGCTCTGCGCCATCGCCTCCAAGCGCGCCCGTGACATCAACGACATGATGCGCGGCCAGCGTGACCGCGCCGTTGCCCTGCAGTCCATCAGCGAGATCGCCGAGTTCGCGGGTCGCAAGCCGTTGTCCCTCGCCATGGAGGAGATCGCCCGCGGCGAGGTCTCCTACGACAAGACGGCCTTCATGAACGACAAGAGCTAGGGGGAGGCTTGTTCGAGCGTATCTGCCTCGTTCACTATCACGAGGTCGGCCTCAAGGGTCGCAATCGTGCCTCTTTCGAGCACCGTCTCCTCAGCAACATGGAGGCGGCGCTCGTTGCTTTTGACACCAAGGAGATATGCCGCATTTCCGGGCATCTTCTCGTCGTCTTCGAGAATGCGGAAGACCTCGAGCCCGCTGCCCAGATCCTGCTGCAAGTACCCGGTGTCGCCCGCGTGTCACGTGGTTGGCGTTGCGCCCGTGACCCCGAGGAGTACAACCTCTGCGCCGAACTCGCGATGATGGATTGCGGCGAGTTCGAGTCCTTCAAGGTCGTCGCGCGCCGTTCCAACACCGACTATCCCATCGATTCCATGCAGCTCAACCAGCTCGTCGGGGCCCATCTGTGCGCGTTCGCACCCGACAAGAAGGTCAAGATGAAGGATCCGGACGTCAAGGTCCACGTCGAGATCATCCAGGGCAGCGCCTACGTCTTCTCGCGTAGCGACCGGGGCATCGGTGGTTTGCCCGTGGGCTCGGCCGGCAAGGTCGTGAGCCTCATGTCCGGTGGCATCGATAGCCCCGTGGCCACTTGGAAGCTCATGAAACGCGGCGCGGTCGTCGTGGGCGTTCACTTCTCGGGTGCTCCCGTGACCGACGACGCGAGCGAGTACATCGTCGATGACCTCGCCCATGCGCTTGCCCCGGCAGGCGGCATCGGTCGCATCTACACGGTGCCCTTCGGCGAGTACCAGAAGGCCATCGCGAGCGCGTGCCCGCCCAATCTGCGCATCGTGCTCTACCGTCGCCTCATGTTTCGCGTCGCGCAGGGCATTGCGCGCATCGAGAAGGCCAAGGCCCTCGTCACCGGCGAGTCCCTGGGCCAAGTCGCGAGCCAGACCCTCGAGAACATAGCCGCCGTCAACGCCGTCGTCGACATGCCGGTGCTGCGCCCCCTCATCGGCAGCGACAAGCTCGAGATCATCGACGTCGCCAAGCAGCTCGGCACCTTCGAGATTTCCTCGCGGCCTGCCGACGACTGCTGCACGCTCTTCATGCCGCGCTCGCCCGAGACCCACGCGCGCATCTCCGATTGCGAAGAGGCCGAGGCCCTCGTGCCCATCGAGACGTGGGTCACCGAGATTCTCGATAACCTCGCGTATCGTGGCTACCCCTGTCCGTCATACCAGCCGCCACGCACGATGCGCTGAGGGGAGGGGTAGCGATGCAGCCAAGCCAGACCAAGCTCGCCCTGCCCGATGGTGTCGACCTTGCCGCGTTCTGCGGTCCGGCCGACGCGAACCTGCGCGCCATCGAGGAGCTTTTCGAGGTCACCGTCACGTTGCGGCCGGATTGCGTTCTCGTGACCGGCGATGATTCCGAAAGCGTCGTCATTTCGGCGCTCGTGGCCGACCTTTTCGAAATGACGAAGTCCGGAAAGTCGCCGACGGTCGAGGACGTCAACCGTGCCGCCGAGGTGCTGCGCAACTCCGACTACTCGCCCAACTCCCTGCGCGAAGACACGCTGCTCACGTACCGTGGCCGGGCGATTCGCCCCAAGACGAGTGGCCAGAAGCGCTACTGCGATGCCATGCGCACGAGCACGATTACCTTTGCCATTGGCCCGGCGGGCACCGGAAAGACCTACCTTGCCATGGCCATGGCCATCGCCGCGCTCAAGCGCAAGGAAATCGGCCGCATCATCCTCACGCGTCCCGTCGTCGAGGCGGGGGAGAACCTTGGCTTTTTGCCCGGTACGCTTGACGAGAAGGTCGCTCCCTACGTGCGGCCCCTCTATGATGCCCTCTTCGACCTGACCGATAGGGAGAAGGGCAACCAACTCATCTCGCAAGGGGTGATCGAGATTGCCCCCCTCGCCTTCATGCGCGGTCGTACCTTCAACGATGCCTTCTTCATCCTCGACGAGGCGCAGAACACGACGTCCGAGCAGCTCAAGATGTTCCTCACGCGCCTGGGTTTCGGCTCCAAGATGGTCATCACCGGTGACGTCACGCAAATCGACCTGCCACAGGGCGTGTCGGGCCTCAATGGCGTGCGCGACATACTCTCCGACATCGACGAAATTTCCTTCATCGACCTCACCGGGGCCGACGTCGTGCGTCATAGCCTCGTTGCGCGCATCGTGCGTGCCTACGACGCGGCAGCCCGCGGTGTGCAGCAGGGCATCGAGGGATTGGACTAGTCTATGCTCATCACCATTGACAGGCGCGGCGGTACGGCGCAGTGGAGCGATGAGGCCATCGAGAAGCTCGCGCGTTTCGCGCTCGAGGCCATGGAGGCGCCCGATACCTGCGAGGTCTCCATCAGCCTCGTGGATATCGACGAGATACACGAGCTCAATCGCGCATACCGTGGCATCGACAAGCCCACCGACGTGCTCTCCTTCGAGTGCGACGACCCTTGGGGCGCATATGATTCCGACACGCCCATCCAGATCGGCGATGTCGTCATCGCACTCGACGTCGTCGACGGACAGCGTGCGCAATTCGGCACGAGCTTCGAGCAGGAAGCCTCGCTCATGCTCGTGCATTCGCTGCTGCACCTGCTCGGCTATGACCATATCGAAGAGGACGAGGCGCTTGAGATGGAGGCGCTCGAGAAGGAGATTCTCGACGCCTATGGCCTGACGGGGATACGTTGATGAAGAGGCAATCGCAAGCCAAGAGCTTTGCCGTCGCCTTTGCCGGCATTGGCAGGGCCTTCATGAGCGAGTTGCACATGAAGGTACACCTTGTCTTCGCCGTCGCGGCCCTCGTCGCCTGCTGGGTCCTGCAGGTAGAGCTCTGGGGTTGGTGCGTCGTCATCGTCTGCATCGGCATGGTCATTGCCGCCGAGGTGCTCAATACCGCCATTGAGGCGCTTTGCGACAAGGTGAGTCCCGGATACGACCATCTCATCAAGATCGCGAAGGACGCGGCGGCCGGTGCCGTGCTCGTGCTCGCGATTACCGCGGTCGTCGCCGGTCTCATCGTCTACGTTCCCGCGCTCATGAACCTGCTCTCCTAAGGAGGAATCATGCCCGATCTGGACGAAATGCTCAAGGCGGCCGGCATCGTCGACGAAGCCTCCGCGCCGGTGGACCCCGAGACCTTCCGCAGCGGCTTCGTGACCTTCGTGGGCAGGCCCAACGCGGGCAAGTCGACGCTGCTCAACCACATCATGGGCACCAAGCTCGCCATCACCTCGCGCACGCCGCAGACCACGCGCCATCGTTTCCGCGCCGTCTACGATACCGATGACATGCAGATGATCATGGTCGACACGCCGGGCATCCACAAGCCGAAGGACGCGCTTGGCGAAGAGCTCAACGAATCCGCCTTGCAGGCCCTTGCCGATGTTGACGTCGTCGCCTTCCTCATCGATGCGTCCCAGCCCGTCGGCACGGGCGATGAGTGGATCGCCAACCACATCAACGAGCTTTCCTGCCACAAGATCCTCGTCATCTCCAAGGCCGACCTCGTCAAGAAGCCCGTCATCGCCGAACGCCTCGAGCAGGCGCGCGGTCTGTGCGGCTTCGACGAGGAGGTCGTCGTCTCCGCAAAGCACAACCGCGGCCTCGACAGCTTCATCGATGCCGTCTACGGCCTGCTCCCCACGGGTCCGCGCTGGTTTCCCAAGGGCACGGGCGTTGACCTGAGCGACGAGGTGCTCATCGCCGAGTTCATCCGCGAGAAGATCCTGCGCTCCACCTTCGACGAGGTGCCCCATTCCGTCGGCGTCGTCGTCGAGGACATCGAGCGTGTCGAGGACCGCCGCCTCATGCGCATCTGGGCGGTCATCTACGTCGAGCGTGACAGCCAGAAGGGCATCGTCATCGGCGCCAAGGGCGCCAAGATCAAGCAGATCGGCACCCAGGCGCGCGAAGACCTCGAACGCATATTCGGCTGCCAGGTGCATCTCGACCTCACGGTGAAGGTCAAGAAGGACTGGCGTAGCAACGCCGCCCAGATCAGGAAGTTCGGCTATGGCGAAGGCTTGTAGCGATGAGACAAGTGCACAGGGTATTTGTCTCATTTTTCCCGAAACGAGACAAATAC
>CATLBX010000030.1 GCA_949879855.1 uncultured Coriobacteriia bacterium | reverse complement strand
TTTCTGCGTTACAAGTCGCTTGTCGTAAACACCCCCCCCCCCCCGATAATTGCGATTCTTAAACGGGAAGCGCCACTCGTGTCTGGAGATTCCGAAATGTTCAACTCGCTATTCAGAAAAAACAAGGAGCTGTCGACGTGCTACAAAATGCTCGAAAACGAGGATTACGAATCAATCCCGTACTTGTTTCAATCGCCCCTTCAAATTGATACGAGGCACCAGGACCAAGCCGCTGAACTCTATATAGAAGCTCTTAAGAGACTCGACCGGATTGATTCGCCAATCACGGGGCTATTCGGTGGACCCACGTACTCAAAGGTCGAAAAAGAGATTGTTGCAATGATTCCTGTGCGGCTATTGAACGGGGGGTTGAACCCAAATACGACTTTCGAGGGACGGCCTTTGATTCATGCAGTCATAGAAAATGTGCACAGCAGCAAATCAATGGAGCTTGGCGTTGGGGCCCTTGCCAGGGCTGGAGCAAATGTCAATGCAGAATCAGATACGGGCAAAACAGTCCTAGGTACCCTCCTGTGCAAAGGAATGCTATCGGCCGATTATGAAGCAAGCGCACTCGTAGAGGCTGGAGCAATCCTTAATGAAAGTGACCTGAGCGATTTCGGCTTATACCGAACCATATTTGAAAGCGGGCTTTATGAAGTAGCAAAGTTGATACCTTCGTCCTTCTTAAATCGCTTTGCAAACATGCAGGATGAGAACAGCCTCACTCTTCTGCATTACGCTGCAGGTGGCCTCGCTCTTCGAGTACGCGGCGATTCCGATCAATTCAATGCCTTGTATGAAAAGAAAGGCTGCTATCCAATGCTCGTGGAAATGCTTCTTGAAGCAGGGGCTGACGTTTCTGCGAAAACAAACATGGGGCATGACGCTTTATCAATCGCTCTGAGATTTGGTCACATGAGCACCTACGACGTGCTTGAAAAATGGTCATCTGCATCCGGCAATCTCGATGGAAAAGAGGCAGTCAACAGAGCTGTCGGCTCAAAAGCAACCGAACTATTCTTGGCGGCCCTTGAAAACAACCTGGACAGGGTACGATATCTTCTCGAGCATGGTGCAGATCCCAATATTCCTAGCTTCATAAACTATGATTTTATGTCCGAAGGAAAAATGCTTCCGCAAGGGGTTCCGTCCATTGTTGCCAGCCTCATGTTTGAACAAAATATGATGAAAACCATGAAGCCAAGCACGTTTCTCGACATGAGCCTCGGCCTGAGCAATTTGCACTATCCCTGCTTAAATGGTTACAGTGAAGTTGTTCATATGCTTCTCGAAGCGGGCGAAAACCCGAACGCCCGCTCCTTTACAGGCATATTTCCACTCTATACAGCCGCCGAAATGGGCCATCTGGAAATAGTAAAAGACCTTGTTAGCCATGGCGCAGATATCGACCAGCAAACGCCGTTGGGCTGCACAGCTTTATTAAATGCCGCCGAAGAGGGACAGGTGGATACCGTTCGTTTTCTTCTATCCGCTGGCGCTAATCCCACAATCGCCAACAATGCAGGGATTACTCCAAGAGAAGCAGCCCTTCGCTATGGGCAGCTCGACGTTGCGCAATTGCTCGAGAAATTCTAATCCAGGGCACATCATACGTACTCAGTAGCTTCCAGTAGAGGTGAGCGAACATACTAATCATCATTCTCTGCATAGTCGCAGTTCTCGCATGGGTGGCTTTCTTCGTCATAAAGAAGAACCCGGCCCTTCTCGCGTCTCTATCCCAGCGCAGAAACCAAGAGCTAGACGCTCTTCTCTTTCAAATCGAAGATGCGTTTGCTCGCCAAGACGAACTTCTTGACCTCGACTCAGGCTATCTGATGAAGAAGGACTGGGACGCGGTGATCGAGGATAGCCGGGAACTCTATCAACAGGTTTCCGCCATCCGCGAGAAGATACTCGACAGGCATCCCCAAGCGGAAATGATTCGCCGCTTCCGCGAGAATCATCGCGACGCTACCATCCGCACGCAGAGAAACGAACGATACAAGGCTAAGGAGCTCACCGAGGTCGAGGCTCTGCTTGACGACATCGATGGCAAATCCCTCGATGACCAGCAGCGAGACGCCGTCGTGACAGACGAGTACAACAACCTGGTAATCGCAGGTGCCGGCAGTGGTAAGACCTTGACCGTCGTCGGGAAAATCAAGTACCTCGTCGAGCGCAAGAATGTACGCCCCGAAGAAATACTCGTCACCTCCTTCACGCGAAAATCGGTAAACGAGCTGGTAGAGCGCATTGAAAAGGCTGGCATCGAGGGCGTGGCGTGCAGAACATTCCACAAGATTGGTCTCGATATGCTCGGCAAAGTGGGTGTCGCAAACGAAAACGAACTGAAGAAGTGCACGAAAGCCTATCTGCAAAAGGGCATCCTCGCGCATCCCGACCAGATGAGTGCCTACCTCGAGTTCTACGGATGCTACAAGCACATTCCCAAGGACGCTTCCGAATACGAAAACGATGGCGAGCGCTGCGAGGCACTTAAGGCCATGGATCTCAGAACCCTGAAAGGCCAGCTCGAGCTATCCGAGGGAAAGCTCGACACTTTCCAAGGGGAGCGCGTGAAAAGCCAGGAAGAGCTCATGATTGCAAACTTCCTCTTCCTCCATGGCGTCGATTACGAGTACGAGCGAAACTACGATGGTGACTACGAGACGGAGGGACGCGCCTACCAGCCAGACTTCTATTTGCCCGAATACGATATCTGGCTCGAGCACTTTGGCATCGACGAACGCGGCCGTTGTCCCCAATGGGCACTCATCGAGGAGAAGAAGTACCTCGAGGGAGTGCGATGGAAGCGCGGAATCCACGCCACCAACGGCACCCGCCTTCTCGAAAGCTACTCGTATTGGAATAAGGATCACGACCTGCTCAATCGCCTGCAAGCGCTTCTCGAAGACAACGGTATAACGCTCGCCATGGACGAGGAGCGGCTTTCAGACCTCTATGGGCGTATTAACGCCGATGACAGGTACATGAAGAGCATCGTGAGCCTTGTCACCACTTTCCTCTCGCTCGCCAAGGCGAACAACATCCCCATGGCGGACGTTGCCGACAAGGGCCGCGAGGCCTATGCAGGAAATGGTTATATGTGGCATCGCTTCGAGCTGTTCATGACCTTCGTGGAGCCCATTATGGAGCTCTACACAGCCAAGCTCCGCGATGCGAACCAAGTCGATTTTGACGATATGATCAACATGGCCGCTGAAAAAATCGCCGCAGAGGGCACCGACGTCCCGTACCGCTACATAATCGTCGACGAATACCAGGACATCTCCAAGAGCCGCTTCGGACTTATCAAGACCATGCGCGAGCAATGCGACGCCAAGCTCGTCTGCGTCGGCGACGATTGGCAATCGATCTACCGTTTCGCGGGAAGCGACGTTTCGCTGTTTACCGACTTTGAGAGCTATGTGGGATACCACGAGACGCTCAAAATTGAGCGAACCTACCGCAACTCGCAGGAGCTCGTCGATATCGCAAGTACCTTCATCGAAAAGAACCCCTCCCAGATTCACAAGGAGATGCGTTCGGGGATGCGCGAAGGAAGGCCCATCGTCATCAGCATGGAAGATGACATGAAAGAGGGTTTCGAGCGGTGTCTTCGACATATTGCCAACGAGGACGGTGCAAAATCATCCATCCTGGTTCTCGGTCGGCATAATTTCGACATAGAAAGTCTCTACCCAGACTTCAAAGATCGCGACTCCTTCCGCGAAGGTGATGTCACGCTGAAGAGAGATCGCTCCACCGGAGACGTTCACATCGACTTCGGAGAGCGCGACAACATCACCTTCATGAGCGTGCACCGCGCCAAGGGCCTCGAAGCGGACAACGTCGTTGTGCTAAACCTCATCAACGGCATGTATGGCTTTCCCAATAGAGTCGAAGACGACCCCATTCTGCAAGTTCTTCTCGGAAAGGCCGACGAGTTCGAATTCGCGGAAGAGCGAAGGCTTTTCTACGTCGCCATCACGAGAACAAGGAATAAAACCTACCTTGTCTCTACCAGCCAACAGGGAGGTGCAGACCCATCTCCCTTCGTCAATGAGTTGAGAGCCATGCCAAGGGCCAACATCGGCATATTCAGAATCAAAGGCCAGGATGCATGGCATCCCGTGCTTTGTCCGAAATGCGGTACGGGCAGGCTGGTCGTGCGCCAGAACTCCAGAACGGGAAAGCTCTTCCTCGGATGCACAAATTATCCGTATTGCGAGAGAAGTTACGACCAAACGGAGATTCTTGAGGACAGGCTTCGATGCCCTGCTTGCGATGGATGGATGGTCAGACGGGCACGCGAGTCTGACGGAAAACCCTTCTTCGGATGCTCGAACTTTCCCACGTGCACGCAAAGCTACGATGCCACCGATGATTACAAGCCCATCAAGCATAGAACAAAATCGTGGGCAGCAGTGAGGATGTATGATGACCACGACCGGCCTGGGGTTCACGACAGCAACGAAAACCGCTCCCATAAGAAAGGCGGACGCATCTGTCCTGAATGCGGAGGAGACCTGGAAATTCGCCGAAACAGTCAGGACGGCTCGAAGTTTTATGGCTGTTCAAACTATCCTACATGTACATATACAAGGAATGTCGGGCGCGGCGGAAAGAGCTATGCATATTCAAGAATATCCGATAAGCGCTGCCCCGAATGTGGCGGCGCGCTCAAACTTCTTCGCAACAGCAAAGATGGGTCGAGATTCTATGGATGCTCGAATTATCCGAATTGCAGATATACGAAGAACGCCTGATTTAGCCATCCTCGCCTTCGCTTGTGTTTTTGCTAGCGCTTTCTATTCCCTCATGAAAATGCGAATTCTCTTGATTAATCGCTCATGAAAGTGTGAATTTCCGCCAAAGTTCGCTCATGAAAATGTAAAACCGCCGGTCAGGAGCAGCCCCTACTCCTCCATCAGCCCCGCAATCTCCTCGGGGGTGTAGAGGTACTTGCTGTTGCAGAACGCGCAGACCATCTCGACGTCCTCGCCCTCGTCCACCATGCTCTGCAGCTCATCCTTGCTCACGAGCGACAGCAACTTGAGCGTGCGCTCGCGCGTGCAGTCGCAGCGAAACTCCACGGGCTTGTCCTCGAGAACCTGCAAATCCATGTCACCGAGCAGGCGCTCGAGGATGCTCTCGGGCGTCTCGCCCTCCGTGAGCATCGTGGTCATGGAGGGCAGTGCCGCGACACGCTCCTCCAGAAGCGCTGCCGTCTCGTCAGTCGCGCCGTCCATGAGCTGCACGATGAAGCCACCGGCCTCGCGCACGGTGCTGTCCTCGTTGAGCAACACGCCGAGCGACACCGCCGAGGGAATCTGGTCGCTCGAGGTGAGGTAGTACGCGATGTCATCGGCAATCTCGCCGGACTGAATCTCGACGACGCCACTATAGGGCTCGCGCATCGCAAGGTCGTAGATGATGCGCAGCGTGCCCTTGCCGACGACATCGCCCACGCGAAGCTTCTCGCCCACCTTCGACGGCAGCGAGGCTTGCGGATTGCCCACGTAGCCCTTGACGCTTCCGTCTGCCTTGGCCGTGGCGGTGATGTTGCCCAGGGAGCCATCGCCATTGAAGACGATGGAGAGCGCGTCCTTGTCGCCCTTCATCATCGTGCCCATCATGACAGCGGCCGTGAGCGTGCGCCCGAGCGCCGCCGTGGCCGTGCGCGACAAATCATGCATGCGACGCGCGTCCTCGACCAGGCCACGCGAGTACACGGCAAAGGCGCGGATGGTTCCGTTTGCGGCGGTTGCGCGCACCACATGGTCGCGCTTCATCGATATGACGTTCATGCCCAATTCCAATCTTTCAAGTCGACGGGCGAGCCATCGAGCCGCGCGTCGACCAGCGTGTCATCTTCGTCGTAGACAAGCTTGAGCGAGAAGAAGGGCGTCTCGGGAGCAGAGATGAGGTTCAGGAATATTTCGTCGCCCTTCCAATGCGGAAGGTCCAACAGCTCGTCTTTGGACACCCATTCTAATATGCCCTCGTTACAGCTTCGTACCGTGCCCGACCACCCCGTGATTGTGAAGAGGTGCATATACTCCGTGACCCAGCGCGCGGATACGAAGGTGACGATGCCGCGATACTGCCATTCGTGCGGCTCAAGACCCGTCTCCTCGTTCACTTCGCGCATCATGCACTCGACGGGGCTTTCGTCGGGTTCGAACTTGCCGCCGATGCCAATCCACTTGCCCTCGTTGACGTCGTTTTCCTTCTTCACGCGATGCAACATGAGATAGGCATCGCCGTTGTCGATATAGCACAGCGTCGTCTGCACGCTCATAAGACTCTCCTCGCCCTGACCTGGGAAATGAGACAAACTTGTCTGACCAATTTGTCTCATTATGCCCACAGTATAAAATGAGACAAATACCCTGTGTATTTGTCTCATTGAAGAGGGAGTCCCCATGGCAGCATCTATCGCCCGCAAGACGGGCAGGGTCATCGGCATCATCGTCGTGGTAATCATCGTCTTCATCGCGGCGCTCGTCGGCTTTCTCACCGTTACCGAATACAACCCGCCCGCCACGCAGGAAGTCGAGATCCACGGTACGCCCCACGGCAAGCTTGCGGTTGGCGACAACATCAGCATCGTCACCTGGAATGCCGGCTATGGCGGCCTTTCCGCCGAGGCCGACTTCTTCATGGATGGCGGCGACGGCGTACGCACCATCTCGCACGCGGGCGTCCTCGCAAACCTCGCCGGCATCGAAGACGAGCTCGTCTCCCTCGATCCCGACTTCATCTTCCTGCAGGAGGTCGACCAGGACTCCGAGCGCACCTACGGCATCAACGAACGCGCCCGTCTCGCCACGGCGTTCGCACCCGGGTACTCGTCGGCCTACGCGCTCAACTATGACGTCGCCTACGTCCCCTACCCGATGCCGCCCATCGGCGCCGTCGAAAGCGGCATCATGACACTCTCGTCCATGCAGGCGAGCAACGCCGAGCGCGTGCAGCTCCCCTGCCCCTTCTCCTGGCCCGTGCGTCTGGGCAACCTCAAGCGCTGCCTGCTCGTCGAGCGCATCCCCATCGAGGACAGCTCTGCCGAGCTCGTGCTCGTGAACCTGCACCTGGAGGCTTACGATGACGGCGAGGGCAAGGCCGCGCAGACGGCCCAGCTCGCATCGTTGCTCCAAGAGGAGCGCGCGAAGGGCAACTACGTCATCGCCGGCGGCGACTTCAACCAGAGCTTCTCTAACGTGGACACGTCCGCCTATCCCCTACTCGGCGACGAGTACTGGCAGTGCGGCTACATCGACGTGACATCCCTGGGCGACGGGTTCACGGCGGCCATGGACGCCACGGTGCCCACCTGCCGCTCGCTCGACAGACCCTACGACGGCAGCACGCCGTTCCAGTTCTACATGATTGATGGCTTCATCGTCTCGGATAACGTGAGCATCGACAGGCTGCAGACCATCGACGCCGGCTTCGAGTTCACCGACCACAACCCGGTGCTACTGAACGCAACGCTGCTCTAAGCTAGCACCCGCAGTGCGTCGTGCACGCAGCTGATGTCGAAGCGCGTGTCATGCATGGGCTCGCCGTCGATCTGACAAGGCGGCTCTTCCGCAAACTCGATGAAGGCATGATGCGCCATGGCGAACTCCATGGGCTTCATATGCACGTGCTTGCCGTTCTTGGCGCGCATGAAGACGTAGATCGCGCGCGGAATGCTCACGGGCGGGTGCGAGATGCAGATGTCGAGCATGCCGTCGTCGAGCTTGGCCTCGGGGCAAATCTTGAAGCCGCCACCGTAGTAGGGACCAATCTGCACGGCGAAGGTGACGCTCTTTCCCTCGACGTGCGTGCCGTCGAAGTTACCGTGATAACTGCGCGACACCAGGTTGTGCGTGAGCTGGTCAATGCCGCTCGAAAAGTACACGCCAGCATCCGAGCGGCCCGTCTTCTCGCGGCGCTGCACCGTATCGAGCGCGATGGCGGCATCCAGGCCGAAGGAAAGCGTCTCGGCGAAGTACTCGCCGTTGCACAGGCCCACGTCAACGGGCTTCGGGTCTGCCTTGAGTATGGCGTGCACGGCATGCCTGAGGTCGAGGGGCAAACCGAGCGCACGGGCATAGTCGTTGCCCGTACCCGCGGGCACCACCGCAAAGGCGGGGCGCTGCTCGGGGTCGATCGTCATGAGAGCGTTCACGGCCAGGTGCGCGAGCCCATCGCCACCCACGGCGATGACGGCGCGATGCCGTGTCGATTCCTCGATGATGGCACGCGCCTGGTCGGGCGAACTCAGAAACGCAGCATCGACCTGCGCACCGACGAGGAAGCTTCCCGTCCTGCCAGCCGCAATGGCTCCCTCGAGCTCGCCGACGGCACGACGTGCAGCCTGCGTGCCCGTACCGTTGCCGGCAGCCGGATTGGCCACGACCAGAACCGATGCGGAATCCTCGCTCATCGCGCCTCCCTGGTTACTTGATGCTCAACCCGAGATCATAGGCCTCTTGCAGGCCGGGATTGCCCTCGATGGCGCCCTTCTCGTACACGCCCTTGACAATGACCTCGCCGAGGTTCTCCTGCTTGCAATAGTTGGCCGCCACCCGGTAGCTGTTGACGACCGGTTCGCAGGTGGTCTCGTCCTTGTCCTCGAAGCACAGCAGCAGCGCCGTCGCCGTGATGCCGAAGGGCTTGGCGATACCGCAGAACATGCGATCCTGAAACGCGCGCAGCTGGGCGGGAAAGTTGTAGAAGTACATGGGCGTGGCATAGACGATGACATCCGCCTCGTGCAAAAGTGGGTAGAACTTCTGCATGTCGTCCTTGTTGACGCATTCGCCCTCGTGCGAGAAGCAGTATTCGCAGGCCATGCAACCGGCAATCTTGGCGTGGCCCACGTCGACGCGCGTGACCCTGTTGCCCGCTTCCAGCGCGCCGCGCTCGAACCAATCGGCGAGTATGCTCGAATTGCCGCCTTCGCGCGGACTTGCGTGAACGAGCAGGATGTTCTTGGACATGATGGCCCCTTAGTGTCGAACGTCGGTCTTGGCGATGAACGTTGGTGTGATTATACGCCTAAAACGATACTGATGGTCCCGGAGAGCGTGCCGAGGAGCACGGTTGCTTGCCACCAAACTGTAATCTGTTTCTTTAATGAAAGATTCCCGGCGTCAGATTGCAGATATAATGCATAGAGTTTTTCATGTATGCCCAAAACATGCATGATTTGTCCCAGAGGGAAGAGGAGAGTTCAACGTGAAAATGAAGAAGAAGGGGCTCGTCTCCATCGTAGGCGTTCTCGCCTTGGCCATGGCACTTTCGTTCGCCTTGGTTGGATGCGGCTCCGGCAACTCAGGTAGCGCTAGCTCTAGCGCAGACAACGGTGGCAGCCTGCGCTTCGTGACCGGCGGCGAGTCGGGCACCTACTACGCCTTCGGTTCCGTCATCGCACAGCACGCGACCAACAACACCGACATCAGCGTGACCGCCGCCTCCAGCGGTGGCTCCCAGGCCAACATCCAGGAGCTCGAGGACGGCACCGCCGAGCTCGGCTTCGCCCAGTCCGACGTCATGGCCTACGCCTACGACGGCACCAACCTGTTCGAGGGCAAGCCCGTCACGAGCTTCTCCACGCTCGGTGCCCTGTACCAGGAGCAGGTTCAGATCGTGACCTGTGATCCCAGCATCACGTCCGTCGCCGACCTGGCCGGCAAGAATGTTTCCATCGGCGCTGCCGGTTCGGGCGTCTACTTCAACGCCATCGACATCCTGGGTGCCTACGGCCTTTCCGAGAGCGACATCAACCCGACCTACCAGAGCTTCGGTGATTCCGCCGACGCCCTCAAGGACGGCAAGATCGACGCCGCCTTCATCGTCGCCGGTGCTCCCACCACGGCCATCACCGACCTTTCCACCACCAAGACCGCGTACCTGATCTCCCTTGACCAGGCGCACATCCAGCAGCTGATCGCCGAGAACAACTTCTACTCCGAGGCCGTCATCCCTGCCGGAACCTACGCGGGCCAGCCCGCTGACGTGGTGACCGTCGGCGTCGACGCCGTCATCATCGTCGACAACGCCGTCTCCGAGGAGGATGTCTACGCCCTCACGGCCGACATCTTCGACAACGCTCCCGAGCTGATCGAGAACCACGCCAAGTATGCGGAGATCAGCCTCGAGAAGGGCGCGTCCGTTGCCAGCGTTCCGTATCATCCCGGTGCCGCGAAGTACTTTGCAGAGAAGAACATCACCGTTCCCACTAAGTAATTTCGAGGAGATGGTCCCGTAAGACCATCAAGCGTTTTGAGTTAGGTCGAAGCCATGACGCGAGGGGTGCACCTGCCTTTCCATCATGGCTTCGATGCATTTATGAGGGGAAATCCATGGTCGATAGGGTCAAGAACAGAATCAAGAGAAAGAAAACCGGCGTGCCGCCCACTGCGCAGCAGGACGTCGACGTTCGCGAGACGGTCGTTGACCTCGAGCCCCACCCGGATGCCCCCGACCAGACCAAGACGGGAAGCTTCAAGGCCATCGAGGACTCCGACCTCATCGGCGAGGAGATCGAGACCGGTATCGCGACCGAAGAGGGCGCTGACATCCTCATGGACAAGGACACCGCCCCGGTCGAAAGCGACGAGGCCGAGCAGATCCTGCGCAAGTTCGACCGCGAGTCCAACACGCGCATCTGGGAAGGCGTCCCCAAGGTCATCGTGCGCGCCATCATGGCCATCTTCTCCGTCTACTGCATCGGCATGACGCTGTTCTCCACGGCGTTGCCCGAGGTCAGGCTCACGCTCTTCCTCGGCTGCATCGTCATCATCGGCTTTCTGGTGTATCCCGCCAACAAGAAGAAGGTGCGCACCAACCACATCCCTTGGTATGACATCCTGCTCATGATCATCGGCGCGGCCTGCTTCTTCTACTTCGCCTTCAACGCGTTGCCCATCATCAAACTCGGCACCCGCATCGACGAGGTCATGGTCATCATCGGCATCGTGGGCATACTCATCGTCGCCGAGCTCTGCCGTCGCAGCGTCGGTCTGCCCATCATCTTCGTGGTGGCCGCTTTGCTCATCTACGCGTTCTACTTCTTCGTGGCAGATCGCGGCATGGACGTCATGCTCTCCATTCGCACCGTGGTCTACCGCATGTTCTACACCACCAATGGCATCATCGGTACGCCTATCAACGTCTGCTACACCTACATCGTGCTCTTCATCATCTTCGGTGCCTTCCTCGAGCGCACGGGCATTGCGGGCTTCTTCATTTCGTTCGCGAATCGCATCGCCGGTTGGTCGAGCGGCGGTGCCGCCAAGGTCGCCGTCATCTCGAGCGCGCTGTGCGGCATGGTGAGCGGCTCGTCGGTCGGCAATACGGTCACGACGGGTTCGGTCACCATCCCCATGATGAAGAAGACCGGCTACAAGCCGGAATTCGCCGGCGCCGTCGAAGCAGCCTCGTCCACCGGCGGCCAGATCATGCCGCCCATCATGGGCGCCGCAGCCTTCCTCATGGCCGAATACATGGGCATCCCCTACATCGAGGTTGCCGCCAAGGCCATCATCCCCGCCCTGCTCTACTTCACGGGCATCTTCCTCGCCGTCCACCTCGAGGCGAAGAAGCTCCAGCTCAAGGGCATCCCGCGCGCCGAGCTTCCCAAGTGGAGCTACCTCGGCAAGAACTGCTACCTCGTCATCCCGCTCGTGCTCCTCGTATGGCTCGTCGCCTCGGGCGCACGCACCATGGCCGTCTCGGCCGCCATCTCGATCGTCGGAGCCTTCGTTATCGGCTTCATCAACTTCTTCGTGACCGGCGTCAAGGAGCGTTCCGAGGACCAGACCGTCGGCGGCGTCCTCGTCGACTCGCTCAAGGTCGCCCTCGCAACGGGCTACGATGCCCTCATCGCCGGCGCCCGCAGCTGCGTCTCCGTGGCCGTCGCCTGCGCCATGGCCGGCCTCATCGCCGGTTGCATCACCGTCACCGGTCTTGCCGGCACGCTCATCAACGCCATCGTCAACTTCGCCGGTGACGCGACCATGGTTGGCCTTGTGCTCACCATGGTGTGCTGCATCATCCTGGGCATGGGCGTCCCCACCACGGCAAACTACTGCATCATGGCCTCCACCTGCGCGCCGATCCTCATCCAGCTCGGCATACCGGCCGTGGCGGCCCACTTCTTCGTGTTCTACTTCGGCATCGTCGCCGACATCACGCCACCCGTCGCATTGGCAGCCTATGCGGGCAGCGCCATCGCCAAGTCAAACCCGATGAAGACGGCCTTCACGGCGAGCAAGATTGCCATCGCCGCCTTCATCGTGCCCTACATCTTCGCGTTCAATCCCATCATGCTGCTTGATGGCATGAGCAACTGGTGGGAGATAATCATCCCCATCATCACCTCGCTCGTGGGCCTCTTCGGCATTGCCGCTGGCCTCAACGGCAACCTCTTCGAGCGCATACCCATGCTCTTGCGCATCGTGCTCATCATCGGCGGACTTGCGCTCATGATTCCCGAATCGTTCACGGACATCGTGGGCATCGCGATCATCGTGGCCGTCTTCGTCGTTCAGTACGGCCTCGCGCGCAAGAATCGAGTGGACAAACCCGGGGAAACCGGCAAATAGGAACGCTATCATTGAGCCCCCGGAAACGTTTCCGGGGGCTTGTTGCAAACGACACGAGAAGCAGACGAATCCATGACACAGGCAGACGCAAACCCGAAGCCAGACGAGAAGCTTGCCATCCGCAAGCTCTCGCTCGTGGGCATCGTCGGCAACATCTTCCTATCGGCGTTCAAGTTCTTCGCCGGCATCATCGGCAATTCGAGCGCCATGGTCTCCGATGCCGTCCACTCGCTCTCTGACGTCTTCGCGACCCTCATCGCCCTCATCGGCGTCAAATTCGGCCGTCGTGCCGCCGACGCATCGCATCCCTATGGCCACGAGCGCATCGAAAGCCTCGCGGCCATCGCCCTTGGCCTCGTGCTCCTGGTTACGGGCATCGGCATTGGCTGGACCGGTCTCGAGAAGATCCTCGCGGGCAACTACGAGAGCCTGCCCATACCCGGCGCAATCGCCCTTGTCGCCGCCATCGTCTCCATCGCCGTCAAGGAGGCCATGTTCTGGTACACGCGTCATTGGGCGCGCATCATCCGCTCGTCGGCGTTCGAAGCCGACGCCTGGCATCACCGCTCCGATGCCCTGAGCTCCATCGGCGCGCTCATCGGCGTGGGCGGCTCCATGCTCGGCTATCCCGTGTGCGATCCCATCGCCAGCGTCGTCATCTGCCTGTTCATCTTGAAGCAGGGCGTGTCGATCATCGTCGATGCCCTGAAGAAGATGCTCGACACCTCATGCGGCCCGCAGTTCGAGGACAAGATTCGCGAGCTCGTCGACGGCGAAAGCCAAGTGGAGCGCATCGACGTGCTACGTACGCGCATGTTCGGCGACAAGGTGTATGTCGACATGGAAATCGCCATTGACGGCACGATGCAGCTCACGGACGCCCATGCCATCGCCGAACGCGTCCATGACAACGTCGAGCAGGCGTTTCCCGAGGTGAAGCACGTCATGATTCACGTCAATCCCGCGTAGGACGAGGTTACCCATGCTGTACATGACAGACTTTCTCGAAAGGCAACTCGCAAGCTTCGAAGAGCTTCCCTTCGGCGTTCTCGACGCCACGGCCCTCTCGCAAATCGCCATGGTGCACGCCAAGGACACCATGCCGTCCCTTCCCGGCAAGAGGCCACGCGCGGGTTTGCGCACGCTTTTCGGCAGGCACGATGCGCAGCCGCCCGTCCACTTCATCGACATGCTGCGCGCCGAGCATTTCGCGACCATGTTCGCGAGCCTGCTCGATCCGGACAAGGCCAAGGAGGCGCTCTTCGGCGTGGCCGCCAGTCCACGCTATCGCGCAATGCTCGCCCTCAATTACCAGGACGTGTTCGACGCGTCACGGCAAGTGCAGTTCGCCGCCATGACCTTCGTCTATAAGGACCTGTTCACCTGCGTTTCGTTTCGCGGAACGGACACCTCGCGGGTGGGATGGCGCGAGGACTTCAACATGGCCTTCACCATGCCCGTTCCCGCCCAGGACCTGGCCCAGCAGTACCTCGAATCCGTCGCCGCGCAAAAGCACCTACCCGGTCCCCTC
>CATLBX010000029.1 GCA_949879855.1 uncultured Coriobacteriia bacterium | reverse complement strand
GACAAATACACAGGGTATTTGTCTCATTTTCGTCAAGGCGTTGATTTTACTACGGCACGACGGTCTCTCCGCCCCGTGAAGCCCATTTGTCACATTTTGTTCAGGAGGAGCCCGAGGCTTCCCCTCACACCAGCATCAACAACGCATAGGACGCCACACCGACGACGATGCACCAGACGAGGGATTTCGTCTTGTACCCCAACACGAACCCGAGCGCCGCCGAGATGAACGGAATCATGGCCGGCCACGCCCCCGTGGCCCAGCTATCGAGCACGATGAGGTCGTTGGCCACGAGCGCGGCGAAGGCCGCGGGCGGGATGAGGTTGAGCAGACGCACGGCGTTGGCCGGCAGCGTGCGGCCCTTGAGCGCGAACACCGGGATCACGCGGCAGGCAAGCATCGTGAGCGCGACCGATGCCGTGATGATGGCGAAGTCGACCCAGCTCACGGACGCTCACCTCGCCTCGCGCCATCCGGCTTCGTGATCGTCGCGTGGATGTAGCCGGCGAACATGCCCGCCAGCGCCCCGAGCAAGATGGCAGGCCCCGAAAGCCCCGTGAGCTTGCACAGCAGCACGCCGAGCACCGCCACGCCCACGGTGATGAGGTTCGTCACCGTGATCTTCTGCATGCACAGCAGGCAGATGAAGATCGAGGTCATGGCAAAGGACGCGAGGGCCGTGGGCACCGCCACGAGGTTGCCGATGAGCGCGCCCATCACGCAGGCAAAGGCCCACGACGACTGGCTGCACAGGTTGACCACGGCGGCGCGCTTGACGTCCCAACCGCCGTTCTCGAAGCGCGCGAGGTTGACACCGAAGCTCTCGTCGGTGACCGTCGCACCAAAGAGGAAGGTCAGGCGCTTGCTCACGTTCTCGCAATAGCGCGATAGCGAGGCACCGTAGAGCATCTGCCGCGTGTTCACGAGCGTCACGCTCAGGATGATGGAAAGCAGCGGATTGCCCGCGAGCCACATGTTGGGAATCATGTACTGACCTGCGCCGGAGTAGAAGATGACGCACATGATGAGCACCATCAACCAGTCCATGCCAGCCTGCTGGCACAGCAGACCGCAGGGCAGTCCCAGCACGATGTAGCCCGCCATGATGGGCAGGGCCGCCTTGAGTCCGTCTGTGAATACACTTCGGTTCATAGAACAGACGATGATAGCAGGTCACTCCGCTAGCTGGCTCGAGGGAATGTGGACCTCACCGCTTGCGAGCGTGCGCTGCGTGCCATCATCGAGCTGCACGCGCAGGGAGAAGTCGTCGTCGATGCCCAGCACCAGCGCCTCAAAGGTGTCATCGCCCACGTGGGCCTCGACGCGCCTGCCATCGAGAATCGAGCGAGCACGATACTCGTCCAGATGCGGCATGGACCCGATGCGCTCGTAGCCGGCCATGAAGCGGTTGACGGTACCGGCCACGATGGAGCAGCGCAGGGCGTTCGCATCCTCGCTTTCGCCGACGAGCGAGCCGGCGATGCCATCTGCCTTGTCAAAGCCGCCCTCGGGCTCGATCACGTTGACGCCGATGCCCACCACCACGTAGGCGATCGATCGGGTCTCGGCGTCGAAACTCGCCTCGCTCAGGATGCCGCTCACCTTGCGTCCGTCGACGAAGACGTCGTTCACCCACTTGATCTGCGCACGCCTGCCAGTGCACTCGTCGATGGTGGCGGCCAGGCAGACGGCCGCGTAGCTCGTGAGGAGCGTCACATCGCCGATGGCGAAGTGCGGGCGGAGGACGAGGGTGAAGTAGATGCCGGTGTCCCGAGGCGAGGCAAAGGAACGACCCTGACGGCCGCGACCCGCGCTCTGGGAATTCGCGACGACGAGCGTTCCTTCAGGCGCGCCGTCTTCCGCGAGCTGCTTGGCGACCGTGTTGGTCGAGGACACGCGGTCGCGGAAATCGACCGTGACGCGCTCGTCGTCGATGAGCCGTGCGATGGCCGCGGCGTCGAAGGTGCTCGGGGACGACACGAGCCGATGTCCGCGTCGCGTGACGCTCTCGACGACATGTCCCTCGTCACGCAGCGCGTTCACGGCCTTCCACACGCTGTTGCGCGAGAGGCCAAGCTGGTCCGCGAGCTCGCTTCCGGAAACGAAGCCGCCCTCAGCCTTCGCAAGAAGCTCCAGCACCCGTTCTTTCGTGGTCGTTTGCATGCCCATAGGGTAGCACGCGTTGCCACCCCGTCGCCTTGCGCACCGCGACGGCCACGGCAATGGCAAACACGGCCTTGGCGCAGTCGATGGCGATGAAGGGCGCATCGGCCACGAGGAACGCCGTGAGGGGATCGCTCTGGGTGAGCACCATGAACCACAGCCAGCCCAGGATGTCGGCGATGACGATGATGCAGCCGGCGGCGACGGCGTCGCAGGCAACCTGCCGCACGCCGCGACGCTCCAGGGCGCGTCGCATGAGGCTCGCAAATGCCACCGCGATGGGATAGCTCACGAGAAAACCGCCCGTGGGGCCGAGGATCTTGCCGAACCCACCGGTCATGCCCGAGAACACGGGAAGCCCCACGGCTCCCATGAGCAGGTAGACGCCGCAGCACGCCGCCGCCTGCCCCGGCGTGAGCAGCAACGCCATGAGAATGATGACGGCGGTCTGCAACGTGAAGGGCACGGGGCCGATGGGGATGGTGAAGAAGCAGGAGACGACGAGAAGCGCGACGAGCAATCCGCAGGTCACGATGGTTTTCGTAGGGATTTTCACGGCAGACATCCATTCTCTCGGTTAAATGTCACCCTATAATTACCTAATGGGTGACAATAGTCAAGAGAATGGTCTACGCCATGCCGGCGAGCGTGACGCCCAGGAGCACGACGCCCGCACCCACGAGCAAGCCCGCAATCGTGAGCTTGGCGTTGTCGGTGCGCAGCGCGTGGGGCGCGAGCTCGCAGATGACGATGTAGAGCAACAGGCCGACGGTGAGCGCGATCATGAAGTGCACGATATGGTCATCGGCCGCCGAGCCGATGGCGAACATGAGAAGGCCGCCCACGAAGGTCGAGAGCGCCGCGACGGCCAAGATGCCAGCACGCCGGCCAAGGGGCTGGTTGCGCACGCCGGCGTAGATAATCATGCCCATGGGCATGTTGTGGATGCCGATGCCGACGGCGAGCAGCAGCGCTGCGGTGACCGATTGCGTGGCCACGCCGTAGACGGACATGCCCTCGATGACGTTGTGGACGGTGAGCGCGATGACGACGGCGACGCTCACGTGCAGCGCGCTGCCATGGGGATGTCCGGAAACCACCGGGGCGTGACCGTGGGCTTCGCCGCCCTCCCCCTCATGATTGTGACTCCCGTGACCGCCGTGGTCCGAGTCCGGCAAGAAGCGATCGAGCAGCGCGAGGGCCGCAAAGCCCAGGATGACCGCGATGACGGTGACGACCCAGCCGATGTGCTCGACGCCCTCGAAGGTCTCGGGCAGCAGGTCGAGCACGAGCAGCATGACGATGGCGCCAAGGGCGACCGCAACCGAAAGCTCGCTCACGCGATGCTCGTTTCTGGCGAGGCCGGCGATGGCCGCGCCGATCAGCACGAAGATGCCGAGTACGAATGTGATGAGTAAGCCCACGGGCGCCTTTCGTCGTTGTCGATGTGCTCATGCTAGCCTAGCTAAATGTCGGATTGGTATCAATTGCCCAGGAGGACTATTCTGTTACCAGACGAAAAACGAATGCGCGAATGAGACAAATACACAGGGTATTTGTCTCATATGATGCGAAGGGAGGTGGCACGACGATGAAGAAGGCGGTCAAACGGCAGCAGCTCAAGCGCAGCCTCGGCGCCATCGGCGGTATCGCCGTCGGCCTCCTCATGGCGCTCTTCGTGCACCCGGACGGCCTGGGCCAGCAGGGGTGCTACGTGCTCGCCATCCTCGCGGCCGCCATCGTCTGGTGGATATGCGCGGTGCTGCCCGAATTCGCCACCGCCCTCATCATGGTCACGCTCTTCGCGCTCGTCGGCCAGATACCGGCCGCGACGAGCTTCTCGTTCTTCTCCAATCCCATCTGGTGGCTGCTCGTGGGAGCCTTCGCCATCGGCCTGGGCATGAAGGAGACGGGGCTGCTCAAGCGCATGGCGCTCGCCATCGTGAGCCGCTTTCCCTCGTCCTTTGCCGCGCAGGTCATCGGTTTTTACGCCTGCGGCACCGTGCTCGGTCCGCTCATCCCCTCCATGGCCGCCAAGGCCTCGCTGCTCGCCCCGCTGGCCATGGAGGTGGGCGACATCCGTGGCTACAAGCGCCAGGGACGCGAGGCGACCGGTCTGTTCCTCGCGATGTTCACCGGCGTGCAAACCGCCGCGCCGGCGTTCATCAGCTCGTCGATCGTCGGCTACACCCTGCTCGCGATCTATCCCGAGGCCGTCCAGGCGCAGTTCGACTTCGTGCACTGGTTCGTGAGCGCGTTGCCGTGGTTCATCCCCATGACCATCCTCAACCTCGTGGCCCTCGTGCTCATCTACCGCCCACGCGCCAAGGATGCCGCCACAAACGAGGTGGCCGCAAGCTCCCCCGACACCCCCGCACCCGACGAGGACGAGATCATGGCCAAGCGCCGAGAGCTCGGGTCCATGAGCCTCGACGAGCGCCGCATGGCCATCATCACGGCCGTGACCGTGCTGCTCTGGGTCACGCAAAGCCTGCACGGCATGGCCGCCTGGATTCCCGCCGTCGGCGCGCTGGTCGCGATGACCGCCTGCGGTATCATCAACAAGAAGAACTTCGGGCCGGGCATCGGCTGGGGCTCGCTCATCTTCATCGGCATCGTGCTCGGCCTTGGCGACGTCTTTGCCGACGCCGGCATCACCGAATGGATCGTCGCCGAATGCACGCCGCTCGTCATGGCACTCGCGAACAACCCCTACCTGCTCGTCATCGGCATCGCGCTCATCACGATCGCGGCGCGCTTCCTCATCGTCTCGCAGACGGCGTTCATCAACATCTTCCTCGCCTTCGTCATTCCCATCGCCATCGCGTTGGGAATCAGCCCCTGGGTCATCGGCATGGCGAGCTACACCGTCATCAACGTATGGTTTGTGAAGTACCAGAATCCCGTCTACCTGGCCGCGTTCTACAGTGTCGACGGCAAGATGGCCAAACACGGCAAGCTCGCCGAATACTGCGTGCTCTACACCGTGATCTCGATCGTCTGCCTGCTCATCGCCGTGCCCTTCTGGCAGGCCATGGGACTCTTCTAGCGGCTCCGTCAGGGGATGCGCGCGTCAGACGACGCTTGTCTCATTTCTCCCGCGGGAAGACGATGAGCGCGATGACGTAGCCGAGGACGAACATGGCCGCACCGCCGACCATGATCGGCAGGAAGCCGAAGCCGTCGACGACGATGCCCCATAGCCACGCGCCCAGTCCCACACCCATGTCGTTGGCGAGGAAGAACATCGCGTTGGCCGCGCCCCAGCGCTCCGGCGGCGTGTTCTTGACCGCCATCGAGTTGAGCAGCGGAAACGCGAAGCCCATGGACACGCCGAAGAACAGGCCACTCGCGTAGAGCATGAGCTCGGATTGCGCGAAGATGAGCATGAGGAACATGACGATGCCGCACAGGTTGGTGAGTGCGAAGAGGATGCGCGGCGGCACGATATCGAGCAGGCGGCCGCCCAGAAAACGCGAGGCCGTCATCGCAATGGCGCCCACGAAGAAGAACATGCCGGCGTTGGAAAAGCCGAGCGACTGGGCGTAGAGCGCGGTATAGGTCACCGGGATGGCAAAGCCCAGGCAGATGACGATCATCGGCAACGCACCCACGAAGGCGCGCTTCTCGAAGAGCGCCGTAAGTCCCCGGTACCGGTTCTCGTCGACGACCTCCTCCTCGACGGCCTCGACATCGCCCTCGGCCGCTTCCTCGGCAAGACGGCGGCGACGCTCCTCGAGCACGCGGTATTCCGAGGTCTCGGGCAGACGTTCGATGTGCTTCTCGTAGTTGCAGCACATAATGAGGATGAGCAGGGCCGCCCCCACGCCGGCGACACCCACGAAGAGGCTTTCGGTGAAAACGAGCGAGCAGAGGAAGATACCGAAGGCAGGGCCGAACGCCATGCCGAGCGACTGCCCCAGGGCATAGTAGCCGATGCCCTCGCCCAGACGCTCGGTCGGCAGCACGTCTGCGGCGGCGGTCGCGCTCGCCGTCGTCACGAAGGCAAAGCCGATACCCTGCAGCGCGCGCAGCACGATCTGCGGATAGAAGCCGGGCAGCGGGATGGCCAGCGCCGAGCCCGCGATGAGCAGCAGCGCGCCGACGACCATGATGCGCTTGCGCCCCGTGCGATCAATGATGCGCCCGGCAAAGAGACGCGCGACGGCCGCGGCGATGGAGAAGTCCAGAATGAGCGCGCCGGCAAAGCCCGTCGAGCCACCGATGCGCGTGATGTAGAGCGGCGTGCCGTTGTTGAGGGCCTGGCAGGAGACGAACGCGCAAAACGCGATGGCAAGCGTGAGGGTGAAGTCACCCGTCCACAAACGCTGCGTCCCGCGCCCCCGCTTCGCGCTCGACACGATGGCCCTCCCCCTTTGCGACCAGCAGAATGAGACAAATGTGTCTGACCAAACTGTCTCATTTTTCGATTTTCGCTGAAAGATATTACAACAACGATTCGGCAGCTTGCACCACGTGCTTGCAGAGCACGCTCGTCGTGACGGAACCGACGCCGCGCGGCACGGGCGTGATGGCATCGACGACGTCGACCACATCGTCGAAGGCGATGTCACCCACGAGCGTGCCGTTCTCGGTCACGTTGATGCCAACGTCGATGAGCGTCTGCCCGGCGCTCACGTGCGGCTTGCCGATCATGGCGGCGCGGCCCACGCAGGCCACGACGATGTCGGCCTCGCGCGCAAGCCTCTCCAGCTCGACCGTGCGCGAATGGGCGATGGTGACGGTCGCGTTGCGCTCGAGCAGCAGCATCGAAAGCGGCTTGCCGATCACGAGGCTGCGACCGATGACGATGGCGCGCTTGCCGGCCACCTCGATGCCGTAATGGTCGAGAATCTCGATGCAGGCCTGCGCCGTGCAGGGCGCGAAACCCACGTTGGCTCCCGTGAAGATGGCGCCGAGCGAGCGCTCGTTGCAGGCGTCGACGTCCTTGTACGTCGCGAGCGCGTTGCACACGCGCTCCTCGTCGACGTGAGCGGGCAGCGGGCGCAAGATGAGCAGGCCATGGACGCCGTCATCGGCGTTGACAGCCTCGACGCACGCCACGAGCTCGTCGGTCGTCACGTCCTCGTCAAAGACAAGCTTCTTGACCGCCACGCCCGTGACCTCGGCACGCTTGCACGCACCACGCTCGTAGGAAAGGTCGTCCGGCCTCTTGCTCACGCGCATGATGGCGAGCTGCGGCACAACGCCTTGCTCCCTGAGCGCCTGGACGCGACGCATCACGTCCTCGCTGATCGCCTCGGCGACCTTCGGTCCCTCGAGTATCATCGCGCTCATCGCAGCCGCTCCTCCACGTTCGCGAAGGTCGCATCGGCCATGGGCACGTACCTGTCGAGCAGCTCGCGGGCCTGCGCATCGCAGGCCTCCGCATGCACGCGGTCTTTCATGAGTCGCGTGTTGACGAAGACGTTGAGGCTCGCCGCCTGCAGGGCGGCCTTGGAGATGATGACGCCGCAGCCGGCGTCCGAAATGACGACGGGGCTACCCACCGCGGCGAAGCGCACGCATAGCTCGATGGCGCGGCCGCAGGCACGCATGATGTCGAGCGGCACGGCGGCGGCATCACGCAGACAGGCCTCCAGAACCTCGACCTTGTGCGCCTTTTCCTCGTCGGTCGCACTCGGCAGGCCATAGGCGGCCGAAAGCGGCACGAAAGCCTCGGCATCGGCCTCGACGAGCGCGAGCAGGTGGGCCTGCAGGTCATCGGCATCGAGCATGAGCTCGAGAATCTCCGGCTCGGTCTCGGCGTACCTGGGCTTGCCCACGGTGAGCGCACCCACCATGTCGCCCAGCCCCGCGCCGATGGCACCCACGAGCGCGGCCGCACCCCCGCCACCGGGGGCCGGCTCCTTCGAGGACAGCACCTCGACGAACTTTTCGCAGCTCAGCTCGACGCTCTTCGTCATCTAGAACAGCCCCGTGATCTTGCCGTCGGAATCGACATCGATCTTCTCGGCGCTCGGCACCTTGGACAGGCCCGGCATCGTCATGATGTCGCCAGTCAGCGCCACGATGAAGCCGGCGCCTGCGGATACGGTGAGGTTGCGCACCGAGATGCGGAAGTCACGCGGCGCACCGAGCAGGGCGGGGTTGTCGCTGAACGAGTACTGCGTCTTGGCCACGCACACCGGCAGATCGCCAAAGCCCTGCTCCTTGAGGAGCTTGAGCTGAGCCGGGGCGTTCTCCACGAAGTCGACGCCGTCGGCATGGTAGATCTTGCGCGCGATCGCATCGAGCTTGTCCTCGATGGACGTGCCCTCGAGCTCGTAGGAGTAGGTCATCTGCGAGGGGGCCTCGCAGGCGTCGACCACCGCATGGGCCAGCTTCGTGGCACCGGCACCGCCCTTGGCCCAGTGCTCGGAGAGCACCGCGTTGACGCCCAGCTCGGCGCATTTCTCCTCGACGAGCTTGAGCTCGGCGGCGGTGTCGGTCGGGAAGGCGTTGATGGCCACGACGACCGGCAGGCTGTAGACGTCCTGGATGTTGCTCACGTGCTGCAGCAGGTTGGGCAGGCCGCGCTCGAGTGCCGCGAGGTCCTCGGTCCCCAGCTCGTCCTTGGCAAGGCCGCCGTGCATCTTGAGGGCGCGCACCGTGGCCACCACCACGACGGCCGACGGCGCCACACCGGCAAAGCGGCACTTGAGGTCGAGGAACTTCTCGGCACCCAGGTCGGCACCGAAGCCGGCCTCGGTCACGACGTAGTCGGCGAGCTTGAGCGCCGTGGTCGTGGCGATAACGGAGTTGCAGCCATGGGCGATGTTCGCAAAGGGGCCGCCGTGCACGAGCGCCGGGGTGTGCTCGAGCGTCTGCACCAGGTTGGGCTTGAGGGCGTCCTTGAGCAGGGCCGCCATGGCACCCACGGCCTTGAGGTCGGCGGCGGTGACAGGCTTGCCGTCGTAGGTGTAACCCACGACGATGCGGGCCAGGCGGGCCTTGAGGTCATCGATGTCGGTGGCCAGGCAGAAGATCGCCATGATCTCGGAGGCCACCGTGATCTGGAAGCCGTCCTCGCGCGGCACGCCCTGCTTGGCGCCACCCAGGCCGTCCACGATGTGACGCAGCTGGCGGTCGTTCATGTCGACGGCGCGCTTCCAGGTGATGGACTTGGGGTCGATGCCAAGCTCGTTTCCCTGCTGGATGTGGTTGTCGAGCATGGCCGCGAGCAGGTTGTTGGCCGCACCGATGGCGTGGAAGTCGCCGGTGAAGTGCAGGTTGATGTTCTCCATGGGCACGACCTGGGCGTATCCGCCACCAGCCGCACCACCCTTGATGCCGAAGACAGGTCCCAGGGAAGGCTCGCGCAGCGCGACGATCACATCCTCGCCAATCTGGCGCATGCCATCGGCCAGACCCACGGACGTCGTGGTCTTGCCCTCGCCGGCAGGCGTCGGGGTGATGGCTGTCACGAGGATGAGCTTGCCGTCAGGTTTGCCGGCGTAGTCCTTGAGCACCGAGATGTTGTCGACCTTGGCCATGTACTTGCCATAGGGCTCGAGGTACTTCTCGTCGATGCCCGCCTGCGCGGCGACCTCGGTGATGGGCTCCATCTCGCATGCTTGCGCGATTTCGATATCAGACGGCATGGACCTCTCCTTCTCTTCGTGATGTGCGTCTTTTCAAATGATGTGCTTCGATTATCGCGCTTACGGCAAAGCGCGAACTGGGCTGCATGGTCCCTAATGATACGTGTTTTTACCGGCAAAATGCCGGAATGCGCCTATTCCGCATCGTCTTTCGGCAAACCGCCCGGCGCCCCGCCAAAGCCGATGTCGATGGGAATGCGCTTGGCGCAGTTGTCGCGGCCATGGGTGTAGTTGCTCCACGCGCTGCGCTGCCAGTAGGTCCAGTCGTTGGGTGGCGTAATGAAGCTCGTGTACTTGTCGAGCAGGCCGGCGCGCTTGAGACGATGGTAGGCCATGTAGTGCACGCAAAAGCGCGTGCCGCCTTCCTTGGTGGGCGGGTACACCTCGCAGTAGCCGTCCATGGAGCCACCGCAGGGGCCGTTGCGCTCGCTCTTGGGACACATCGCCATGGGACAGCTGTAGGCGACGGCCTCCAGGCCGCAGTCGCCACAATCGATGCAGCCGTAGAGGAAGGTCTTGCCCACGTGCTCGAAGCCATGGGCGCGGTTGACGCCCTTCTTGCGGTCCAGGCGGTCCATGTTCCAGGCGAGCAGACCGCTCATGCACGTGCGGCCGACGATATCGCCTTCGGCATCGTATTCCTGGGTGAGGAAGAGCTTGTGGAAGAGGCTCGAGCTGCGATAGCCCTTGAAGAGCTTGCGGCCGCTCACGTCCTCGTCCATGCCCGCATGCTCGCGCGTGTTGAGCCCGGTGGGGCGGCCGTCCTCGTCAAGCTCGGGGGCGTAGACGTAGTAGCCGCCCTCCCTGCCATAGGAAAGCTCGCGGGCATGGACGCGCCAGTCTGCCGCGAGCTCCTTGGAGCGCTCGAGCACTTCGGCGACCGTCGTCGCGTCCAGGCCAACACCACCGATGTGCACGCCGGCGTAGCCCAACCCGTAGGCGACAGCCACCTGCTTGGCGGCACGCTCGATGCGCTTGTCGCGCGCATATCCCGGCTTGAAGCTGTTGGTCGTGGCCTCCTCCTCGAGCTCGGCCATGAGCTCGTCGGTGACGGTACATCCGGCAATGCGCCCCTCGCGCATCATGGCCGCCGAGGTCTTGGTGAGCAGGAAGATGTTGGCGATCATGGGCACGTCGTAACCGCGCTCCTCGACGTAGAAGAGCTGTTCCTGCATCTTGCGCGCGTCAAAGCCCAGCTGCTGAATGATGAACTTCGCACCGCAGATGAGCTTCTTCTCGAGCTTGAGGTACTGCGGGATGGACTCGCCCTCGCGGTACTTGTAGGGATTGACCACGGCGCCGGGAAAGAAATTCGCGGGCGTCTCGCGCACGTCACCGTTCTTGCCGTGATAGACGAGGCCCTCGTTCATGGCGCTCACCAGACGTAGCGCGTTGGCGGGGTCGAGGTCGAAGTCGGGGCGTCCGGCTCCCTCGAAGCCCGAGCCCTGGTAGTCACCGGACATGATGAGGAGGTTCTCGAGGCCGCGCAACTGCATCGCGTAGAGCTCGCCTTGCATCATGTTGCGCGAGCGGTCCTTGCAGGTGTAGTGGATGATCGAAGGGATGCCCTCGCGCTTGAAGCGCCGGGCCACGGTCGGAGGGCTGATGGCGGGGTTGCCGCTCGGGCAGTCGGTAATCGAGATGGCGTGCACCAGGCCCGTCTCGTAGATGGCCTTCATCTTGAGGTGGTCTTCCTCCTGATAGGCCTCGAAGGCGCCACGCCCCGGGATCATCTCGCAGGTGATGGCGAACTCGCCCGTCTCAAGCGCCTCTCGAAACGCGTTTTCCACGAAAAGACCCTCTCGTCATCCCCCGATACGACATGCGAGCAGTATAGCAGTGCGACGCTCACCCCACCGCATCCGCGAGAAAGTACCACGCGACAAGAACCGCACACTTGCGGCGCGTAAGGCGCATCCAATTGGCAAGAATCACATGATTGTGACCTGCGACATGGGCCACAAACGCGCTATCTTTGCCATATGCGGCAAGAACAGCCAACTTGTGGCACCCGGCACGCGCCACAAACCCGCTTTCCTTGCCAACGGCATTCCTCGCCCCCGTCCCCCGATGCGCCGCCCCTTGTCATTTCGACCGGAGCGGCCGCAAGGCCGCGTAGTGGAGAAATCTCGGCCCTCTGCCGCGAGCCAAGGTCGAGATTTCTCGACTCCGCTCACTTCGTTCGCTTCGCTCGAAATGACAGGCTCGCTCATCCCCCACCGCTTGCTTCGTTTCCACCGAATTGTGCGATTCGAGCCCGTGCACGCGCGGTATCATGTCTAAGATTGTAAGCTCTCGCAGAAAGGCGATCTCATGCCCAAGCGCACCGATATCCACAAGGTAATGATCATCGGATCCGGCCCCATCATCATCGGCCAAGCGTGCGAATTCGACTACTCGGGCACGCAGGCATGCAAGGCGCTTCGTTCCCTGGGCTACGAGATCGTCCTCGTCAACTCCAATCCGGCCACCATCATGACCGACCCCGACATCGCCGATCGCACCTACATCGAGCCGCTCAACGTCGAGCGCCTCGAGCAGATCATCGCCCTCGAGCGCCCCGACGCGCTGCTCCCCAACCTGGGCGGCCAGTCCGGCCTCAACCTGTCGAGCGAGCTTGCCGAGGCGGGCATCCTCGACAAGTACGGCGTCAAGGTCATCGGCGTGCAGATCGACGCCATCAAGCGCGGCGAGGACCGCGAGGAGTTCAAGAACACCATGGAGGAGCTTGGCATCGAGATGGCGCGCAGCCGCGTCTCGCACACGGTCGAGGAAGCCGTGCAAATCGCCGAGGAGCTGGGCTATCCCTGCGTACTGCGTCCCGCCTATACCATGGGCGGCACCGGCGGTGGCCTCGTCTACAACATCGACGAGCTCAAGACCACGGTCGCCCGCGGTTTGGCCGCCTCCCCCGTCACCGAGGTACTGGTCGAGGAGAGCGTCCTGGGCTGGGAAGAGCTCGAGTTCGAGGTCGTGCGCGACGCGAAAGGCCAGCTCATCACCGTCTGCACCATCGAGAACATAGACCCCATGGGCGTACACACCGGCGATTCGTTCTGCGCCGCCCCCATGCAGACCATCTCGCAGGAGGTCATCGACCGCCTGCAGAAGAAGAGCTACGCCATCGTCGACAAGGTCGGCGTCATCGGCGGTACCAACGTGCAGTGGGCCCATGACCCGGTGAGCGACCGCGACATCATCATCGAGATCAATCCCCGCACCTCGCGCAGCTCCGCTCTTGCCTCCAAGGCCACGGGCTTTCCCATCGCGCTCGTCTCGGCCATGCTCGCAAGCGGCATGACCTTGGACGAGATTCCCTGCGGCAAATACGGCACGCTCGACCAGTACTACCCCGACGGCGATTACGTCGTCGTTAAGTTCGCCCGCTGGGCCTTCGAGAAATTCAAAGGCGTCTCGGACCACCTGGGCACGCAGATGCGCGCCGTGGGCGAGGTCATGGCCATCGGCAAAACCTACAAGGAGGCCTTCCAGAAGGCCATCCGCTCCCTCGAGAAGAACGTCTACGGTCTGGGCTTCGTGAAGGACTACCACGAGAAGACCCTCGACGAGCTGCTCGCGCTGCTCCACTTCGCCACCCCCGACCGCCAGTTCCAGATGTACGAGGCGCTGCGCAAGGGCGCCACGGTCGAACAGCTCCACGAGCTCACCAAGATCAAGGCCTACTTCATCGAGCAGATGAAGGAGCTCGTCGACGCCGAGGAGCGCATCCTCGCCTGGGCTGCCGAGCACCCCGCGCAAATGCTTCCCGCAGACGAGCTTGCGAGCGCCAAGCGCGACGGCTTCGCCGATCGCTACCTGGCCCAGCTGCTGCACCTGCCGGAAGCCCAGGTCCGCGAGGCGCGTCTGGCCGCTGGTATCCGTCAGGCCTGGGAGGGCGTGCACGTGAGCTCCACCCAGGACTCCGAGTACTTCTACTCCACCTACAACGCACCTGATGCAAGCGAGCCCGCTCCCGGCAAGAAGATCATGATCCTGGGCGGCGGCCCCAACCGCATCGGCCAGGGTATCGAGTTCGATTACTGCTGCGTGCACGCGGCCTTCGCCCTCAAGAAGCTCGGCTTCTCGACGATCATCGTCAACTGCAACCCCGAGACGGTGTCCACCGACTACGACACCTCCGACAAGCTCTACTTCGAGCCGCTAACCGCCGAAGACGTGCTCTCCATCTACGAGAAGGAACGTCCCGTCGGCGTCATCGCGCAGTTCGGCGGCCAGACGCCGCTCAACCTCGCCAGCGAGCTCAAGGCAGCCGGCGTCAACATCCTCGGCACCTCGCCCGAGATCATCGACCTGGCCGAGGACCGCGACCGCTTCCGCGAGGTCATGGATAGCCTCGGCATCCCCATGCCCGAAGCCGGCATGGCCGTCACCGTCGAAGATGCCCTCTCCATCGCCCACCAGATCGGCTATCCCGTCATGGTGCGCCCCAGCTACGTCCTGGGTGGCCGCGGCATGGAGGTCGTCTACGACGACGAGGCGCTGTCCCAGTACATGGCGGCCGCCGTGGGCGTCACACCGGACCGTCCCATCCTCATCGACCGCTTCCTCCAGCACGCCCTCGAGTGCGAGGCCGACGCCATCTGCGACGGCACCCTGGCCTTCGTGCCCGCCGTCATGGAGCACGTCGAGCTCGCCGGCATCCACTCGGGTGACTCGGCCTGCATCCTGCCGAGCCTCAACATCTCGCCCGAGCATCTGGCCACCATCAAGGACTACACGCGCAAGATCGCCGA
>CATLBX010000028.1 GCA_949879855.1 uncultured Coriobacteriia bacterium | reverse complement strand
GGTCGATGTCGTTGTCTGAGGCGGTGATGAGCTTGAGCAGGATGGTCTCGACATCCTCGCCCACGTATCCGGCCTCGGTCAGGGCCGTGGCATCGGCGATGGCGAAGGGCACGTCGAGGATGCGCGCGAGGGTCTGGGCCAGAAGCGTCTTGCCGCAACCCGTGGGGCCGAGCAGTAAGATGTTGCTCTTGGCGAGCTCGACCTCGTCGTCATCGGTACCCAGCCCAAGGGCGACGCGCTTGTAGTGATTGTAGACGGCAACGGCCAGCGCCTTCTTGGCGTCCTCCTGACCGATGACGTACTGCGACAGCTCGGCGTGAATCTCGATGGGCGTGGGCAGGGTCTCGAGCGTGATGAGGCCCTCGGAGCGACCACTTGCGGCGGGAAGCTCCTCGCCTTGCGTGGCGTCATCCTCTTCTTCGATGATATCGGTGCAGAGCCTGACACACTCGTTGCAGATGTAAACGCCCTCACCGGCGATGAGCTTGTCTACCTCGTTTTGGGTCTTGCCGCAAAAGGAGCAACGCAGCTTGCCGTCAAACCCATGTGGTCCATCCGCCATGTGACTAGTCCTTCTTCACTTCTTCGTCGAGCTTGGCGGCGGCACGGGACTTGACGACGTCATCGACCAGCCCGTAGGCCTTGCCCTCCTCGGCCGTCATGAAGTTGTCCTTCTCGGTGTCTTCGCGGATTGTCTCGATGCTCTGGCCCGTATGGTCGGCGAGAATCTGGTTGAGCTGCTCGCGGGTCTTGGCCATGAACTCGGCCATGATCTGGATGTCGGTCTCCTTGCCCTGGGCACCGCCGGAGGGCTGGTGAATCATGATGGTGGAGTTGGGCAGCGCGAAGCGCTTACCGGGGGCGCCTGCCGCCAGCAGCACGGCACCCATGGAGGCCGCCATGCCGATGCAGATGGTGCTCACGTCGGGCTTGATGAACTGCATGGTGTCGTAGATGGCCAGGCCGGCGCTCACCGAACCACCCGGCGAGTTGATGTAAAGCGAGATGTCCTTGTCGGGGTCGACGCTCTCGAGATGCAGGAGCTGCGCGATGACGGTGTTGGCCGACGCGTCGGTGACCTCCTCGCCGAGGAAGATGACGCGGTCGTTGAGCAGACGCGAGTAGATGTCGTAGCTGCGCTCGCCACGCGGCGACTGCTCCACGACGTAGGGGATGAGCGTATCGGATGCGGGCTGGATGATGTTCATGTCAATTCCTAACTACTTCGTGCGAATGCCCTTTGACAGCATCGCGACCTCTGTCTAGTCTTGCGCCTTGTCATCCGTGCCGTCATCGATGGTGACGATGGCGTTGTCCACCAGCCACTTGGTAGCGCGCTGGCGCCTGATGGCCTCGCGGATGATTGACATGCGGCCAGCATCCTCCCACGCCTTGCGCGTGGCGGCGGGATTGCTGGCAACGCTGAATTCCTTCTCTATGTCCTCTTCGGTTATCTCCATGCCGAGATGATTGAACAGCGCGTCAAGAGCGAGGCACTCCTCGGCCTCTTCGCGCGACTGCGCCTCGAGGTCCTCCCTGAACTGCTCGCTCGTGATGCCGCGACTCGACAGGAACTGGTCGAACGTCGCGCCCTGCTCCTGCAGGCTGTTGAAGAAGTCACGCAGGATGTTCTCGCGCGTGAAGTCAAGGTACGCCTCGGAGATATCGTCCTTGATGCGATGGGAGAGCTCGGTCACGCAGCGGCTCTCCTTGAGACGCGGAAGCTGCTCGGCCTTCGTGTTGGCGATTTCGGTCCTGAGCTGTTCGACGAGCTCGTCGAACGTGTCGAAGCCGACCTTCTTGGCGAACTCGTCGTCAAGCGCGGGCGTCTCCTTCTCGCGGACTTCCTTGACCGTGGCCGAGGTGTGAACGGTCTTGCCGGCAAGGTCGGCGTCGAAGTCCGTCGTGAAGTCGAACTCCTTCTCGTCACCGGCCTTCATACCGATGAGCTGCTCGGTGAGCTCGGCCGGCATCATGGGGCCGCCGATCTCGACCAGGCGGCTCTCGTTCGTGAGGCCGTCGACGGGGGCGCCGTCTGCGGTGGACGCGAGCTTGACCATGACGAAGTCGCCTGCCTTGGCGGCGCGATCGACCGTCTCGAAGTCGTTGTAGTAATCCTGCAGCGCATGGAGCTGGATGTCCACGTCCTCCTGGGTCGCCTCCTCGGAGGGCATCTTGATCTCGACGGGCTCGTAGGAGTCGAGCTCGATGCTCGGCTTGACGTCGCCGAACAGGGAGAAGCTGTAGTCCTCGCCGTCGGCGACGAAGGGGTTGTCATCGCTTTCGGGCTCGCCGATGAAGATGATGTCCTGCTCGTCGATGGCGAGCGGCGCGACGTCGTTGATCAGGTCGGAGGTGATTTGGGCGTAGACGACATCGTGGCCGCCGAAGTTCTGCTCGATGACCTTGCGCGGCGCCTTGCCCGCGCGAAATCCCGGGATGCGGGTCTTCGAAAAGTCCTTGAATGCCTTGTCGATGTGCTTCTTGACCTCATCTGCGGTCATGTGAACGGTGACCTGAGTCTTGCCGTCCTCGCGGGTGCTCGTGGTGACTTCCAACGTTCCTCCAAAATCCCTCGCCTGCATGGACATTCGAAAACGCGCATGCGGCGCTTCGGTCTATGGTGCGGGCGAAAGGACTCGAACCTTCACGGGTTTCCCCACTGGAACCTAAATCCAGCGCGTCTGCCAGTTCCGCCACGCCCGCGTGCATCGCGCACCGTGGCGCACGACAATGGTGAATTGTACCCCAGTTCACAGGCATGCGCTGTTCCGTAGCGCATTTGTCATCAATTGATATATGCGCTGTATCTAGGAGTTCTTGAGGCGCACGGCAACCATGATGTCACCCGCGCACTCGCACGCATCGCAGCACTTCTCGAGTGCCGAGAGCGCCCCGTAGAATCCGACGGCAATGAGCGGATGCTCGAATTTGCCTTCCTCGGCGCTCTTGAAGATGCGGTGCACGGATTCGATGTAGACGCGGTCGCCCTCGTCCTCGTACTTGTGGATGTCCTTGATGTAGTCCTTGATGGACTTCGATTTCTTGAAGTGTGTGAACTTCTCGCACGCGCACTGGAGGGCGCCCGTCGTCTTTTGCACGACCTGCGCCATCTCGATGATTTCGGGCGTGATGACGGTGACGTTGTGCATGTAGATGCGCTGCAAGACGTCGTCGAGCTCGTCGACCACCGTGTCGAGCTCGTCGGCAAGCTCGAGGATGTCCTCGCGTTCGATGGGCGCGATGAACTCGAACATGAGGTTCTCTGTGATGTCCTGCACGACCTTGTCGGATTTCTCCTCGATCTTGTGCAGGGCGTTGAAGCGCTCGAGAACTTCCTCGGCGCTGGTGGTGCCCAGGTGCTTTTCCTCGTCATAGTGACTGGTCAGGAACTCGACAAGCTCATCGGCATATTCGACAGCATAGTTGCTGATCTCCACGAATGCCTCGAAATAGTCAAACTTGTGCTTGCGCGCCATCGCGTCCACCTTTCTCGGATTGCCGGCGATATATTGTACCCGATGGGGCTACGCCGCAACAAAGGGACGGTCCTAATGTGACGAAAATTGCGCCACATTAGGACCGTCCCTTTGTTGTCCCCGTGGCAAAAACCATCAATCTGTGGCACGTCTGGAAGGCACTGCTGACACGTTTTTCGGGTTTGTGGCGCATAGGCTGTGCCACAACCTGTCATTTTCTGCCGACTCGCGTCAAGAACTCCGACCTGCGGCACATCACACGTGCCGCAAACCTGAAACGTGCCATGACATATCGGGATGCGGTCACCCGTTACAATGCTCTCATGACATTCGACCAGACAGACATACTGCAGCGGCCGTGGTCGGGTAGGGCCATCTTACTCGTCGACCTCGACGCGTTCTTCGCCTCCGTCGAACAACTCGACCATCCCGAGTGGCGCGGCAAGCCCGTCATCGTCGGCGGGAGGGCGGACCGTCGTGGCGTCGTCTCGACCTGCTCCTACGAGGCGCGCAAGTTCGGCGTGCACTCCGCCATGGCATCGGCCACGGCCGAGCGCCTGTGCCCCGACGCCATCTGGGCACCGCCCCAGTTCGAGCGTTACCACGAGATGTCCCGGGCCGTCATGGACATCCTCTACGCCGAATCTCCCCTGCTCGAACAGGTCTCCATCGACGAGGCCTTCCTCGACGTCACGCCGGGGCGCTTTACCGGCGATGACCCCGTGGCCATCGCAACCCGCATCCAGCAAAAGGTGGCCGAGCTCGGTGTCACCTGCTCCATTGGCGTGGCGAGCTCCAAGACCGTGGCGAAGATCGCCTCCGACCTCGACAAACCCCAGGGTCTAACGGTGGTCTACCCGGGAAGCGAGGCTTCCTTTCTCTCCCCCATGAAGGTCCGCGTCATGTCCGGCATCGGCAAGCAGAGCGCCAAGCGCCTGGAGGCCATGGGCATCCGCACACTCGGCGATCTGGCGGTCGCAAACATCGATAGCCTGCGCCCCGTCTTCGGCGTGAACGCCCAGAAGATGCAGGAGCGGGCACAAGGTATCGACAAGCGGGCCATCGAGACCGAGCGCATCCGCAAGTCGGTGAGCCACGAACGGACCTTTGCGAGCGACCTCGCCACCCGAGCCGAGATCGAGGACGCCATCGATTACGTGGGATCCCTCGTTGGGCGCCGTCTGCGCCGCAAGGGGCTGACCGGCCACACCGTCACGCTCAAGCTGCGCTACAGCGACCTCTCCATTCACAGCGCCCAACAGGGCCTGGGAAGAAACGTCGATGACGAGAGCGTGTTCATTCCCGTGGCAAAGAGGCTCATCGACGAGGCGTGGCACGAAGGCGAAGGAGTGCGCCTGGTGGGTGTGGGCATATCCGGCTTCGATGATGCCGACGAACAGCTCGACCTGTTCGCGGAAGCCGAAACGCGGCAGGACGGCAACGAGGTCATCGCCGCGGCGGACAAGGTACGCGACAAGTTTGGAGATGGCGCGCTCAAGTTTGGTCGCGAACTCAAGCTCAAGGCGAAGGACACCGGCACCCGCGGCATGAACGACGGACACCTGTAACGCGAGGTAGGCGCACCAGGCTTATTTCTCGAGAATCTGCTGCGCGAGCATTGGCACGTCGTCTGCGTCGAAGCCGAAGCGCACTTCCTCCATGCCGGCCTCGGGACGCACGAACGCCATGTCGACACGCTCGCAAACGCCCGATGCCAGCAGCGCATAGGCGTAGCAGCGCGCCTGCAGGGCA
Source organism: uncultured Coriobacteriia bacterium (assembly GCA_949879855.1). Lineage (GTDB taxonomy): Bacteria > Actinomycetota > Coriobacteriia > Coriobacteriales > QAMH01 > QAMH01. Next base: position 9,542 of record CATLBX010000028.1, on the reverse strand, counting down.
TAGCGACCGTGTAGGTCTTCACCTTGGCCACTCGTGCCCGTCTTGTAGTCGATGACGAAGGCCCCGCCCGCATCATCCAGGCACACGAGGTCGATGTAGCCTTCGAGCGCGACGCCCTCGACATCGACGCAGAACGCGGATTCGGCAAAGCATCGCGCGTATTCCCGCACCCTGGCGTAGCACGCCGATGACACCCAGGCCGCAACCGCATTGGCGAGCCGCGCGCGTCCATCCTCGTCCAAGCCATAGCGCCTTGAGGCGGCGAGCATGCGTCGCTCGACGCTACGCTCGTCGACGCGGGGAGTCGAGGCAAGCCACTGCGCCACGAGATGAAACGCCGAGCCCACGGGACTCACCGTCTCTGCATCTTGCGAGCGATCGCGCAAGCTGACCGCAGGGGCGACGAGGTTGGGACGGCGCACGTCGCGATGGGCAATCGAGGAGTACGAGTAGATTTGCTCGCGCGCAAGCGGCTGCGCCGAAATATGCGGAGGCAACTCGAAGCGAGGGTAGCGATGCGCAACGACGAGCATGTTTTCCTCATCGCTCTCTTGCTTCTCTTGCGCCCCGTAGGGAACGTCGGTGACAACGAGCTCTACGAGCGCGCCGGCATCCGTCGTAACCCTCGCGTGCGGCGCGGGGATATCCTCGCCAAACACCGCATGCAGGCAATCACTCGTAAGGCCCGCGGACAGATCGCCCTTGGACGCGAAAGTGCCATCGTGCGTGACGAGGATGAGCTTATCGCGGGCACGCGTGAGCGCAACGTAGAGCAGGCGCTGCTGCTCCTGTGCATCGCGCAGCTTCTTGAGCTGATGGGCATGGGCCCGATGCTCGGCCACCTCGTTGGCAAGAGCGAAGGAGCCAGGGTCCTCGTCTTCGCTGGCGAGGTATTTTGCGGCAGCGTCGCTACCGGAAACGCCAAGCGCGAGATAGCGCTTGCCCTCCTCGGAAAGCGAGATGAGCTGAGCGCCCTTGCCCTTCGCGCTCTTCTCGAACTCCGCGACGGCGACGATGGGGAACTCCAGGCCCTTGGAGCTGTGGATCGTCATGATGCACACGGCGTCGCTACCCGAGCTCACGAGCGTTCCGAGTTTGGCGCGTCCGCCCGTGCCCTCGTGCGCCATGTCAACGAGGCTGCGGAAGTAGGCGCTCGCGGCAAAGGGCGCATGTCCGTTGAGGCGTTCGTAGTCTTCGATGAGATCGCACATGCGCTCGATGTTCGCGAAAACCGCACCGCCTTCGATGCCCCGCGCGGCAAGCGTGGCTTGCCAGCCGGAGAGCCTGGCGGCTTCGCGCACGACCTGTGCAAGTGGCATACTTGGCGAGGCACCGAGCACGTAATCGATTGTCGCAAGCGCGCGGCGCAACGCCTCGTCCGCGCCCTCCCCCGCCTCCTCGACATAGAGACGCAACGCATCGTAGAGCGAAGGCTTGGCACGCGACTCGCCGGGCAGAAGCTTGAGCCGCTGACGATTGATGACCGACAAGGCGAGCAGCGCATCGTCACTGACGCTGAAGAAGTCCGAGCCCAGCAAATCGAAGAGCGCCTCGTCGTCATCACGGTCGGCCGCAACGCGCAGGAGCATGACGATGGTCGAGACCTCGGGTTGCAAGAAGAAGTCGGAACCGCCCGAAATGACACAGGGAATGCCGCGTCTGCGCAGCTCGCACAGATAGGGGCCCGCCTTGGCGCCCTTCGTCGACTGGAGCAGGATTGCCATGTCGCCATAGGGCGCCCCCTGCTCATGCAGTCGCTCGAACTCGTCGGCGAGCGCAACGGCATCGGCTTGGCGCAGCGCGTCAACTGAAGTCCTTCCCTGCCCCTCATCGGCCTTGTGGCCGGCCGAGAGCAGCACCTTCACGCGCGGCTCGCCATCCATGAGCCATGGCGGATCGGAGTCTTTTCCGCGACCCGAACTGACCTTGAGGAACTCCTTGCCGAAAAACTCCGGCTTGGAGAAGATGTCCTCGACGAAGCGCAGGATATCGGGTTGGGAACGATAGTTGACGGTGAGTTCGACCTCGCGGGAGCCACACGCGCGCATCATGGCGCGCATGCGTTGGTACACCTCGAGGTCGGCCCCGCGAAAGCCATAGATCGACTGCTGCGCATCGCCCACCGTGGCAAGCGTCGCGAGTCCTTCGTCGCACAGCTTGCTCACGATGCCGACCTGCAGGTTATCCGTGTCTTGGAATTCGTCGACCATGACCGAATCGAAACCGTCACGATACGCACACGCGACCTCGTCGTCATCGTCAAGCAGACGGTATGCCGCGATGAGCAGGTCATTCGTATCGAGCGCGCCCCGAGCCTGCTTGAGCGCACGATGGCGCTCCAGATGCTCCACCGCCAAATCAAGGGCCCCATCCAGAAGCTCGTACGCAGCAGCGGACCTCGCCTGGACCGCGAGCTCGAGGATGGCCGTCCTGCATTCGGCAAACAGCGTCTTGTATGGCTCCTTGAAGCTTCCTCCCCGGATGTTCGGGCATGAGGCGAGCAGGGCGTCGAGCTGCATCCACGTCGGGGTTTCCCGAAGATCGTCAATCCATGCCTGCATCGCCTGGGAGCCCCGTGCGATGGCGTCCCGGTTCTGGGCATAGGTCTTCTTGCCCTCGGGAAGGCCCATGCCGTCAAGCTCTTCAAGAGCATGGCGATATGTGGCGAGCAGCGTCTGCGTCAACGGGACGATGTTGCGAGCAGAAACGGGAGCGGGCCCCAGGTCGAAATCGTCCCGACCCTCCGGCGCGAGCACGAGAAGCTCGGACAAGTCCCTGACGAGGCTTGCCGTGCCCTCGACGCCAAAGCTATCCAGGAGCGTGACGAGACGGGCGTCATCTGCACCATCTTGAAGCAGCGCATCGAGCGCCATGGCGGAAAGCGCCCGGGTCTCGTCTTCGGTGAGCAGATTCGCGCCCGGGTCGACGCCAACGTCGAAGGCGTGCGAAAGCAACATGCGGCGACACATCGAGTGGATGGTCGATATCCAGGCGGCATCGATCTTGAGGGATTCCTCGTCGAGGCCCTGCGCGCGTAGCTCGGCACGCACGCGCCCGATGAGCTCACCCGCCGCCTTGTTGGTGAACGTGATGGTGAGCAGGCGCTCGACGCCGCCAACGAGCGGCCCCGACTCCTGCGAGAGACCATGGGCGATGCGCTTGGTGAGCGTGAAGGTCTTGCCCGTACCGGCACCGGCCTGGATGAACAGGGGCTCCTTGGCGCTTTCGACCGCAGTTTGCTGACTGGGAGTAAGGGGCATTAGGCACCCCCCTTGGGACAAAACGATGCCGCCTTGCAGTACTCGCACACGTCGTTCGAAAGCGGGGCCGGCGCGATGTCGCCCGCGCGCAGACGCTCGACACATGATGCGACCACGCCCTCGACACGCGTCAGGTACGCGTCGTATGCCTCGCCACTGCCGGCACGGGGCAACGCGTCATAATCTTCGCGCAGCTGCTCGGCATCGCCCCATGGTATGCCCCGTGCGTAGACGCCACGCAGCGCGTTCTTGGCATAGGAGCGATAGACGGAGCCGATGACGTGAAGCGGTGCGCCCAGGGCGGCGAAGTGGCGCTCGACGAGCGTGGCGTATATGTCGGTCTGGATGCGCTGCGGCAGATCGTCATCGCGCCCAAAGCCATAGCCGGCGGAAAGGCCGCTGAGCTTGTAGTCGATGATGACGGCATTGCCCTTTTCGTCGACATCGATGCGGTCGACCTTGCCGCGCACGGGCACGCCCGCGTACTCGAGCACCTGGTCTGCCGAACGGCCGAGTTCGAGCTCGAAATAGCGGGGCGTGAAACCCGGTAGGAACGGGGCATCGCGCCGTACGAGATCGAGGACCTGCTGGCGCAGCTCCTCGCAGGTGCATGAATCGTACTTGGTGCGCAGGTACAGACCCCGGCGCTCGCGCGACTGGTCATCCTCGACCTGCCGGTCGAAGGCATTGCTGGCGATGACGAGTGCCTCGTCCAGGTTCTGTTGCGTCACGCGATCGTGCCCGGCCCGCTTGAAGTCACGATAGAAGCGCTCCATGACCGCGTGGACGAGGTTGCCCTGGGCGGCTGCATCGAACGCGACGTCCATGCCGTTATAGCCCACGCGTCTGCACGCAAACCAGCGGTACGGGCAGCGATAGTAGTCCTCGAGGGCCGTGGGCGAAAACGCGAGCGGCTTGCCCTTGAGATCACGGGTGAGATCGTCAAGCATGGCAGATGCGACTGATCCGCGCGTGACGGAAACATCATCACAGTGACCCTCATCCGCGAAGAAGACATCGGCTTCGTTCAGCGAGAGCAGCCACGGTTTCAGCGCCTGCGGAATAGCCTGGACGGAGAGCCCCGCTTCGTCTTCTTCGGGGATACGGTACGCGCCGATAAGCTCCTCGAACAGCGCGCTCGGACAGCTCTCGTCGCCGCCCGCATCGTGTGTCGTACGCGTGAAGGCAAAGCGGCTCTCGCATGATTCGATGACGTTGAGCAACATGAGACGCTGGTCACGCGCGAGCGTGTCCACGCGCTCGATGCCGAGCTTGCGCATGAGCGCATCGAAGGGGCCGCCCTGCGACGCCATCGGGTAATGCAGCGCATCCAAATCGCACAGAATGATGGCTCCTGCGCCAACGGGGCCAAGCGCGCCCGGCTCGACGATGCGAAGCGCCTCGTCTTGGTTGCCGTAGGAGCGATTGAGCGTGACGGGGAGGTTTGCCATCTCGTCAGCATCGGGTTCGCAGATGAAGCGCTCGCAAAGCTCGAGATAGTCGATCAGGGCCTCGGCTGCCGCGCAATCGTCGATGAGCGTGTCGACGTCGTACCGTGCCGCACGTGCATGCTCGAAGAGAAGCCTCACCCGTTCGGGGCGCGAGGCGTCGATGAGCTGCACGAGCGGCTCGAGGCGTTCGCGCGTGATGGCGGCGCTCGCATTACCCTGCGCGAATCCCTCGCGCACATCGCGCATCCGCTTGTATGGCACCGAGCCGGCTTGCTCGCGCCAACGCATCTGCAGGGCGCGCGCATCCTGGGCAGGAACGCCCGCGTAGGGGCTGCACAGCACGTCGACAAACGACTCGAGGGGCGCATCGTCGCCTGCCCGCACGACGGACTCGAGCGCGAAGAACGCAGCGCCTAGACCCGTGCGCGCGCAGGGCACGGCAAACTGCGTGGCAAAGGGAACGCCCGCCTGCGCAAGAGCGTCATGCAAGCGCGGGTATGCATCGGCGGTGCTGGCGCAACAGATGAGCATGTTCGCATACGCGATATTGGCTTCTTCATGCACGCTGCGCGCAAGTCCGGCAATCACGCTAGCCGCGACATGGGCACCATGGGCCTCGCCCACGCGCACGGACCCTTGTGCTTTCACGCCGCCCCTGCCGGTGTAAAGGCGCTGCCGGAGCATGGAAAGCTCGTCGCCTTCTTGTGGTGCCTGGGCATTGATGTCGAGATGTTGCCTGATGACGGTGACCGTCGCGCCTGGCTCGACGCCGGCGACAAAGCGGCGCAAGTGCGCGCTGTGCAAGTCGGGAGCTTCGAAGACCAGATGCATGCCCCGACAGACGCCATCTCTCGCGAGCGCGTATTCGGCCTGGGCGAGTTCGACAAGCCCTTTGTGTTCGAGCTTGGCCTCGTAGAGTGACACAAGCTCCATGAGCTTCGATTCCGAGTTTGACAACACGGCGCTCGGCCGCAGGCCCGGACAGATCGCCTCTTCGACGAACGCGCCGAGCTGCGTGACGAAACCGGGAGAGGGAGAGGCATCGAAGAGGCCGACCTGTGTGATGAGCGGACGCAGCAGAACCTTGCGCTCGGCAGGGGTCACGATGGTGGAGCCGTCACCGTGGATGTCCCAGAGCTCGCGCACGAACTGGTCGTACGTCACGACATCGACCCCTACGGGGATGCACCGACGAAGCTGCAGCTTGCGCTGTTGGCCCCATGCGTGGGATGGCACGACGAGCGTGGCGGCAACGCCTTCGCCCTGCGCACGCAGCAGGGCCGCGTTGCTCGCCTCGAGCAGCGCATCAAGCGTGGTTACCGTCGTCACCCCCATCGAACGTCTTCCTAACGCGCGGCGTCGATGATGTCGAGAAGCTCAAGCGGATTATCGATGATGAAGTCCGGACGCTCTTCCTCGAGCGTGGCGTAGTCCCTGAACCCCCAGGTGCAGCCGACGCTCGTGCAGCCGGCATTCTTGCCCGTGCGCACGTCGGGCTGCGAGTCACCCACGAACCAGGCGTCTTGGGGCTGCGAGCCAAGCAGCTCGAGCGCCTTGTTTGCCATGGCGGGATCCGGTTTGGGTGCGATGCCGTCAACACGTCCCACGGCAACCGGTATGAAGTCCGCGAACCAGAGCTCGCGCAGGGCTTCGGTCTCGGGCTGCACCTTGTTGCTCACGATTGCCATCTTGAGGCCCCGCTCCTTCAGGGCAGCGAGCAGTTCCATGACGCCCGAATACGGATGCGTGACGTCGTTGCAGTGTTCCTTGTAATGGCCGTTGAAGTCATCGAAGACGCGCTGGAACTCGGGCGACCCCGTCACGAAGGCGTGCTTGGTAAGAAGCTCTATGAGCACGATGGAACCGTAGCCCGCGGCCTCGCGCGTCTCGTCGAACGTGACGCATGGGAGACCGGAGCGCTCGAGCGCGTAATTGACGCTGACGTGCAGGTCTTCGAGCGTGTCGAGCAAGGTGCCGTCCATATCAAAAAGTATCGTATCCACGATGCATCCTTTCTTCGCGTGCCAAGAGATTCTACCGCAGGGCCATGACATATTTTCCCGCGGCCCTGTGACATCAGCGATTCGCGCTACACTGCTCCCATGAACGAGGAAACCGAACTCATATTGGCCTCGGAGTCACCCCGCCGCAAGGAGCTTCTTGCGCGTACCGGTCGTGCGTTTCGCGTCGTCGTGAGCGATGCCGACGAAAGCACTGCAACCGACGTGCCTCCCGCCGACGTCGCCATGGACAACGCACGTGCCAAGGCGCTGGCCGTTGCCGCCGATATCCCAAGTGACGCCATCGTCATCGGCGCCGATACCATCGTCGTGCTCGACGGGCGCATTTTCGGCAAGCCCGCAGACGAGGCTGACGCGGCACGCATGCTCGGCGAACTGTCGGGCCGCACGCATCAGGTCATCACCGGCGTATGCCTCGTGCGCAATGGCCGATGCGAGACCTTCGCCGAGACGACCCACGTGTGCTTCAGAGGCCTTTCCGACGCGGAGATCGCATCCTACGTGGCCACGGGCGAGCCCCTCGACAAGGCCGGTGCCTACGGCATACAGGGAGGGGCCGGCGCTTTCGTCGATCATATCGAGGGCGATTACGACAACGTGGTCGGCCTGCCCGTCACGCGTCTAGAGCGAGCGCTTGATCTTGAGGGCGGCGACGAGATAGACGATGGGAAGAATGGCGAGCGCTAGCGAATAGAGCAGCGCCGTAACCATGTACTGCGGCGTCACCGCCAGGGCATAACCCAGAAATGCGACGATGAGCACGAGCGCGACAATTGCCATGACGATGGCGAGCATGACCTTGCTTGGATGCTTGGCGACATAGACCGCGATGATGGCCGGCACAACGAGCGCGATGCCGCACACGAGGGCCGTGCCGTACAAGTACATTCCCACGAGCCCGATTTCGGGCATGAGAGCCGCCACGTCAGCCACGCGAACGAGTTGCACGATGCAAAACGCGATGAGGATGATGGCGATGACGATCATCGCCACGCCAAGACCCGCGAGCACGCGATGGCCCCAGGTCTTCTCGAACATGAGCAGATCGGGATTGTCGCGGTCGTCGGTAAGCACCGACGGATCGACGGGCTTCGGATCGTGCTCGTGATCGGAATAGCCCGGTGTCCTGCCCGTGCGCGGAATCTCGCGATAGTCGTTGTAGTTCTCCATGGGTCTTGCCTAACTTTGCACGATGGTCTTTTCGCCGCACGAGGGGCACTTCACCGCAATCTTGCCCTTGCCGGCTGGCACGCGCATCTGCTGTCCGCAAAACGAACAGCTCAGGTACTTGTAGCCGGCCTCATCCTTGGCCTTGCCCTTTGACGAGATGTCCTTGGCCGAGGCGTTCTTGCGCTCGGAACGACGCCTGCGGCGGCGCAGGAAGGACTCGTTCTCGGCACGGCGGGCATCCTTGTTACGTGAGAGCACGCGAAAGATCATGAGCACGAGCAGAATGAGGCCAATCCAATTGAGGGCCGTCGACAGCCAGGCAATCCATACCAGACGAAGCATGTTGGCGAGGACGCCGCAGAGGATCGAGAAGATCCACATGACGGCCACGCCAACGCTCAGGGCCTGGCCAAGCTGGTCAAAGCCATATCGACCTTGCATGAAGTTATAGAGCCACGCGCTGATCCTGTTCATGGACTACTTGAGCGAATCGATATGCTCGACGATGTCCCCGATGGTCTCAAGACCCTCGGGCTCGCCGAAATCGATGCCCTCGGCATCCTCGATATCGCAGATGAGCTCGACCAGATCGAGCGAGTCGATGTCGATGGAATCAAGCGTGGTATCTTCCTCGACCTGCTCCGGCTCGATGGAGAGGTTGTCCTCGAGGATCTTCCTGATGGTGTCAATGGTAGCCATGGTACTCCTTTCGTCATGAGGGAATATAACGAAAGGAAATGCCTCTGGCAACAACGTGTCAGGGGGTCAGGCACCGCGGCACGTTGTTACTATTCGTAGCTCACGTGCCAAAAAGTGAGGCCGCAAGCCGGAGCCGTCTCGCCCGCGGCATTGCGGTCCCGCGCCCCGAGCACCTCGGCGACCCATGCGGGGTCACGATGGCCGGCGCCCACCTGAACGAGCGTACCGACGATGGTGCGTACCATCGAATGCAGAAAGGCGTTACCGATGACCTTGACCACAAGGCAGCTCTCCCCCATCTGCTCCTCGTGTGCGATGGAGACCTCGCTCACGTAGCGCATGGTCGTCTTGCCCTCGGCGCTTGCCGTCTTGCAGAAGGACTTGAAGTCATGCTCGCCGACAAGATACGCCGCGGCTTCGCGCATGGCGTCGATATCGAGCTCGCCCCGTCGCCACCACGCAAAATCCTTCAGGAACAACGGCGGAACCGGACCCGTGACGATGCGATAGCGATACTCGCGGCTCGTGGCATCGAAGCGGGCGGAAAAATCGGGGGGTTCGAAGCGCACGGCCTTGACGACGATGTCGTCGGGGGTGAGCGCGTTGAGCGAGATGACGAGGCGCGCCGGAGTCACGTCCTCGAGCTCGGCTTCATCGAGCACGCAAGACACGACCTGCCCGAGCGCGTGCACGCCGGCGTCGGTACGCCCGGCGCAGATGGTCTCGACGGGGTGGCGAAAGTAGGTCGCAAGCGCTTTCTCCAGCTCACCCTGGACCGTGACGAGGCGTTCGTCCTTCTGCTTGGCGAACCCCGCATACGCCGCACCGTTATAGGCGAGCGTCAGCACGAGCGACCTTTGCATTTCATTCCTTTCGTCGATGCGGCGATGAGACAAGCGCACAGGGTATTTGTCTCATTGGAAATGAGACAAATACCCTGT
>CATLBX010000027.1 GCA_949879855.1 uncultured Coriobacteriia bacterium | reverse complement strand
GACCACGCTCGCGAGCGTGGTGGCAAACGAGATGGGCGTGCAGATACGCACCACGTCTGGCCCCGCCATCGACAGGGCCGGGGACCTCGCCGCGATCCTTACCAACCTCGAGGAGGGCGACATCCTCTTCATAGACGAAATCCACCGTCTCAACCGCGCCGTCGAAGAGGTGCTCTACCCCGCCATGGAAGACTACGCCATCGACATCGTCATCGGCCAGGGCCCGGCCGCACGCTCCATACGCCTCGACATTCCGCGTTTCACGCTCGTCGCCGCCACCACGCGCACGGGCATGCTCACCGGTCCGCTACGCGACCGCTTCGGCGCGGCGTTTCACATGGACTACTACTCCCACGACGAGCTCAAGGACATCGTCGTTCGCTCGGCGACCATCCTCGACATCGACATCGACGATTCGGGCGCCCTCGAAATCGCATCGCGTTCCCGGGCAACGCCGCGTCTGGCCAATCGCCTGCTCAAGCGCGTACGTGATTTCTCGCAGGTCCGCTGCGGCGGCTTCATCGACTCGGATGTCGCCCGCGAGGCGCTTGCCTTCTTCGAGGTCGACGAGCTCGGCCTCGACCCCATGGACAACCGCATCCTCGACATGCTCGTCAACACCTTCGAGGGCCGCCCCGTCGGCCTGTCCGCGCTCGCAAGCGCCCTGGGCGAGGAACCGGACTCCATCGAAGACGTCTACGAGCCCTTCCTGCTCAAGCAAGGCCTCGTCAACCGCACGCCCAAGGGGCGCCAGGCAACCCGCAAGGCCTTCGAGCACCTGGGAAGGCCGTTCCCGGAAGCATAGGCTCTAGAGCGATGTGCCACGGTGCCTGACCCCTTGACACATCTGCGTCGTTCCGACTTTGCTCCGCTTTCACTCCGAACTCGTCCCACATTCGCTCCGAATCTGTTCAGGTTCCCGGGGTGGTTCGTTCGGATGCTCATGCGATAGCTTCTCGTCTGCCCGCTCGTCATCACGAGTGAAGCGCAAGAAGTATTCGCCGAAGCATTCGAAAGGACATTCGCATGAAAACACGCAGCTGCATGCACGAGCCATCCTGGCGGGCTGCCATTGCCCTGTTCGCGACCATGGCATGTGTCGTCATCTTCTCCCTGCCCGCATTTCCCATGGCACGCTCCCTGGCAAGTGACACGGGAGGCATCGAGCTCGACTACGCGAGCGACCTCCCGGACCTCAGCGCCGACAGCGACCTCTATTCCCTCGCAGATGCGCGTTTCGGGGTTTACGAGGACTATGGATGCACCCAAAGGGTCGCGGAGCTCGTGACCGATATGTCGGGCCATGCGAGCACGGCCGAGCTGCCTGCCGGTAGGTACTTCGTCAAGGAGGAAGCCGCCTCCCCTGGCTTCTGCCTTTCGACGCGCCTGCAGCAAGTCGACGTGGCCATCGGCACGAGCGCCCATGTCGAGGCGAGCGCGGTACCGAGCTTTGCCTCCCCCGACCTCATCCTGCGAGAAGTCAACGTCGAGACGGGCAATGCCGCCGGCGTTGCCGGAGCGCGGCTCGGCAACGCGACCTACACCATCTTGCACTTCGACAGCTTCGATGACGACAACATCATCGCCGGTCCCACGCGTAGCTGGACGTTCAAGTCCGATGAGAACGGAGAGGTGCGCCTCTCCGATGACTATCTCGTCGACGGATCCCCGCTCTACGAAGGCCCCCATGGCCTGCTCGTCATGCCCCTCGGCCATTACACGGTAACGGTCGGTCAGGCACCTACCGGTTTCATGGCCGCCAACGCCGTCCTAAACCGCGATGTCATGCAAGCATCGAGAACCGAGGTCGAACCGCTCTGCGCGTTCGAACCCTTCGAGGAGGCATTGCAGGTCATACGCGGCGACGTCATGTTCAGGAAGGCGGACGAGAACGGCATCGCACTTGCCGGCATCCCCTTTATGCTTTCGTACGCTAACGGCGAAGACGCCGAGCATGTCGAGAGTCACGTCATCGTCACCAACGGATACGGCGACTATTCCTCGAGCACCGGTCACGTGACCCATGGCACGAACACGAACGGAAGCGACGGAGCGATCCTCGCCGAAATCGACGGCGTCTACGAAATCGACGAGGGCAAGCTCGCCCATGACGCCGGAACCTGGTTCTCGATGGACGAAAGCGGCATGCGCTCGAACGCCGACGACACGCGTGGCGCACTCCCCTACGGTTCGTACGTGCTGCAAGAGCTTCCCTGCAGCGCCAACGAGGGTCTGAACCTCGTCACGACGCAGTTCTCGGTCAACCGTGACGATTTCACCGTCAAGCTCGACAACATTGTCGACACGCGACCCGCGGTCTGCGGCACCGCATCCGATGCGAGCGATGCCGACAAGCTCATCCGCCCGGCTGAGGATGCCCTCGCAAACGAAGCCGTCAGCTACCGAAACCTGGTGGTCGACAGGGAATACCGTGCCGTCTGCTCCGCGATCGTCCAGAGCACGGGCGAAGCCGTGCCGGGACCCGACGGCTCTCCCACCTTCGCATCCACGACGTTCACACCGCAACAGGCCAACGGAAGGCTCGACATGCAGATTGCCCTCGACACCTCGAAGCTCGCGGGCGAGAGCATCGTGATGCACGTGGAGCTTGGCGACGGAAAGACGAGCATCACGTCCGAGGGCGCGGATACCGTCGAGCAGACGCTTGACGTCGAGCCCATTGTCATCGCGACGGCTCTGGATGCCGCTGACCTCGACAATTACGTCATGGGCACAGATGCCGCAATCATGGAATGCGTCAGCTATGACGGCCTGAAGGCGGGGCGTGCGTATACGGCGAGTTGCACCCTCAACGACAAGGCGACCGGCAACGCCTTGCGTGACGCCCAGGGCAAGGTCATTACCGCCTGTACCGAGTTCACGCCCGACACGTCCGAGGGACATGTCGACATGGAGCTTGCCGTGGACACGAGCGGCATAGCCGGCCATGACATCGTCGTCTTCGACAAGTTGGTCGATGACGAGGGGCACGTCGTCGCAAGTCATCAGGACCTCGAGGACGAGCGCCAGACCGTCAAGACCGTGAAGCTCACGTCGAGTGCAACCGACAAGGACGATGGCGACAAGATCTTCGACGCCCGTGCGGACAGCGTGACGATCATCGACACGGTCAATTACGCGAACCTCATTCCCGGTGAGCAGTACAAGCTCAAAGGCGTGCTCATGGACAGGGAAACGGGTTGCGCGCTGACGGCAGATGGCGTGCCCGTGCGTGCCGAGGTCCCGTTCGTTCCGCAAGAGGTCTCGGGCTCGACCGACGTCACATACGACTTCGATGCCAGCGCGCAGTCAAGTCAGGTGCTCGTCGCCTTCGAGACGCTCGAGCATGAGGGCAAGGTCATCGCCGAGCACACCGACCTCGAGGACGTCGCCCAGACGGTGACGAGCAGCGAGGTTGACCCCGATGCGGCTCTCCCGGGCGATGATGGCCAGCCGCCCGCCGTCGCCGCAATCGGAGGTGGGAATACCGCGTCCACCGGCGATTTCTGGGCGCGCGTGCTCCTCATGGCGCTTGTCACCATTGCGGGGATCTGCACCTGCGTCGCGTACGCACTGCATAGGCGCAGAAAGACGCTCGAGGCCATTGCCCATAGCGATAACCCGTTCGCATGACAACAAGAGGCCCCGTGCATCGCACGGGGCCTCCTCACGTCCATGAAAGGCGGGGCCTAGTCCTCGTCGAGGGCCGCGGCGATCTCGTCGGTGATGTCCATGGTGCTGTAGACGTTCTGGACATCGTCGAAGTCCTCGAGCTTGTCGATGAGACGCTGCACCTTCTTGGCGTCGGCAACGGAGACGGCCGTGGGGTTGTTGGGCTCGAAGATGAGCTCGGCACCCTTGACCTCGATGCCCTGCTCCTCGAGGGCGCTGCGCACGGCCATGAGGTCGCTGGGCTCGGTGTAGACGACCCACTCGTCGTCGGCCTCTTCGTAATCGTCCGCGCCTGCCTCGATGACGGCCATCTCGAACTCGTCGGAATCGGCAGCGGCGCCGTTGGGAGCAGTGGGGTTCTTCTTGTCGCCCGTCTCGATTTCCTTCAGGACGGTGATCTGTCCCTTGCGGTCGAACATGTACGCGACAGATCCGCTCGCGCCCAAGTTGCCACCGGAATGCGAGAAGGCGCTGCGCACGTCGGCGGCGGTGCGGTTGCGGTTGTCCGTCAGGCACTCGACGTACACGCCGATGCCGGCGGGACCATATCCCTCGTAGGTGACCTCCTCGAAGTTAGCCGCATCGGCACCCGAGCCAAACGCCTTGTCGATCGCGACCTTGATCTTGTCCTTGGGCATGGAATAGCCCTTGGCCTTGGCGATGGCGGCCGCCAGGGAGGCGTTGTTTTCGGGGTTGGGATCGCCGCCGGTCTTGGCTGCGACGGTGATGATACGACTGAGCTTGGAGAACATCGCGGAGCGCTTGGAGTCCTGCGCCGCCTTGCGATGCTTGGTGGTTGCCCACTTGGAATGTCCGGACATGAATGAATCCTCCCGTGCTATTGGATTGACCGCAGTATTCTAGCACTCTCGCCGGTATTCGTGTAGCGATTCGCTCACGTCCTGTCGGCAGGCAAGCCCCGTTGCGGTGCCCTGCGCGTGCAGCTCCACACGAGCAGGCAGATTCCCGCGATCACCATGGGCAACGAGAGAAGCTGCCCCATCGTGCCCCAGGTTCCGAAGAAGTAGCCGATCTGGACGTCGGGGAGCCTGACGAACTCAACCAGAATGCGGAAGATGCCATAGAGAAGCAGGAAGGTGCCCAGGAAGAAGCCGCGCGGACGCGGGGGGTCGTTCTTGCGCGAGAGCGCGAAGAGGACGAGGAAGATGACGAGCCCCTCGAGAAGCGCCTCGTAGAGCTGCGAGGGATGGTACATGACGCCCGTCCCGAGGAAATCGACCCCGATGGACAAATCGGTCGGTGCGCCGTAGAGCTCGCCGTTCACGAAGTTCGCGCAACGGCCGAAGAAGAGCCCCAGGGGCACGCCGCAGGAAACGAGGTCGGCCAAGGTGAGGAAGGGGACGTCGTAGACACGGGCATAGATGAATCCCGCGATGACGATGCCGATGAGACCCCCGTGAAACGACATGCCCCCGTTCGCGACCGCGAAGATCTCGAGGGGATGCGCAAGGTAATAGCCATCCCCATAGAAGAGGCAATAGCCAAGGCGTGCCCCGATGATGATTCCGAAGGCGCAGTAGCAGACGAACACGAGCGTGTCGTAGGGGGTGAAGCGTAGCTTCCAGTGCCGCGCGTAGAGATACGCGACAAGACCCGCGCCTATGAAGCCCATCACGTAGGCAAGTCCGTACCAGCGCACGGAGAGGGGTCCGATGGCAAAAAGGACGGGATCGATGGAGTGGTAAATCTCGTTTAGCATGCAGGCATGGTACCACTAACGTCCAAAGTAGCGGGTAGCGACATCCGACCGAGGGCTGGCTCTCGCACCCAATTCGGCATCCACACGACGCCGCGAAAGAACTCGCATGCATAGACCGCATGCTCAGACACCTTTCGCTAAACCCACGTCGTCCGGATGCCGAATCTGCTCGAGATGCCCTCGGTCGGATGTCGCTACCCGTTCTCCTACCGCACGAAGCCGCTGATGAGCTCCATCTGCTCGATGACGGTCGCGCCCCATGCGGGCGACGAGCAGTACACGGCGCCCAGGGCGCTCACGGTCGACGCCATGGCAAGCCCGCTCGTGGACGTCACCATGCCCTCATGCCAGGCTTCGATGGCCTCCTCGAACGAACCCCACTCGACGGCCAGCCCATAGGGGTCACTATCGGCCGCGCCCCATCCCCAGGCGTTGAAGGGCCTGATGCACGCCTGGCCGCCACTGGACTCGACAATGCTCACCGCCGCGCACAGGCGTGGATCGATGTGATGTTGCCACGCCGATGCGGCCATCGCACGGCCATAGCCCTGCAGCGGTATGGCGCCGCTCGTCCAGGAACGGCTTGCATAGAACGCGTCAATCGCGGAGCCCCAGGTCTTGACGAACTCGTCCTCCGGTAACGAGAAATCCACGCCCTCGCCAAACGAGATGGTGTCCCGCACACCCGCATGGGCATCGGCCTCGTCATACCACGCGCCGACGAGCCGTTCGATATCGACAACTACCGCCAACGCCGCATCCGCATGAAAAAGCGCGGCGTCCCCGGCCTTCTCGAGTGCCAGATGGGCATCCGATATCCCCTCGACGGCGAGCTGCACATCCTTGACGCATTGCCGCACGTGGGCGCAGCCCCGTTCGACTCGATAAGCCGCTTTGTTGACCGGCTCCATGGTTTCGCGCATATCCCGACGCGCATGGCATGCGCTCGCCTCGTCAAGGACCAGTTCGATGCGTAGGCGTCTCTGGTCGCTCAGCGTCTGGCGCATTTTCTTGCCTTCGGCAATCACGAGCCGTTCGAGTAGCTCGTGTCTGAGCTCCACGTCGGCAACATCCGATGTGCCCGCCATGAGCGCCTTGACACCGAACTCGTCACTTTGCATGAGCTCTTCTTGCACCGTCCTGATACGTGCAAGAACGCCAAGACGGCGCCGGTCAAGCTCCTCCATACGTTTGGCAGCATCCTTGCCCGCGCCCAAAACGGCATCGCGTGCAGATACTCCCCGCGCAATGCCGGCATGCACGGCATCGAAGTTCGCCTTGGCCGTCTCGAGCTCGCCGAGCTCCTCATCGAGTCTTGCCTCAAGTGCCGCGAGACCTTCCATGAGGTGCCGCTCCTCGTCACTGAGTTTGGCAGGCCCCGAAGCGTCCCCCGACTCGCCCGCAGGCTCTTCATCATCAGGAATGCCACCGGGACCAGCGAGCGCGTCCTGATCTCCAGCGGTCTCACCATCTTCCTGAATGTCGGAGATGAGTTCGTCCTCCACCTCATCGCCCCACGCGCATTCATTCACTACGCTTGTCGGCAACGCGCACGCGACAAACGCGAGAACGAGCGCGAACACGAGTGCCGTGCACACGCTTGCTATGTCTTTCCATTCGCCTGTCCTCATCACGCACTCTGCCCTCTCGTATCTGCCTGCATGCCGCATGAAACACTCGCTGGCAAGTATGCGAAAGAAAGAACCGAGCAAACCACCCCGAGAACCTGAACGATTTCGGAACAGATCCGGAGCGAATCAGGAGTGACTTCGGGGCAGGATTTTTCTCGACGGGGCCCCTCTGCAACGCAATATCCTCAGACGAGGCGAGCTTCTTCCAAGCGTTCGTTCAGCATATATAACATTTGTGTGATATAGTAGAAATGGAACAAAAAGTGTTTAAGGTCACTTTCTACAAAAGACCTAACGGCGACGAGCCAATGACCGACCATCTTGACAGTCTTGACATAAAGATGCGCGTCAAGGTGCTTCGGAGATGCCGGGAAAGCTACTACAGGCATAAGGAGAAGGGGTTATGACGACACTCGACGAGTATATCGAACAGCAGCTCGCGGACCCCGAGTTCGCCCGCGCATGGGAAGACAGCGAAGACGAGTATCGCTTTCGCCTCGCACTTATTGAAGCGCGGCAAAGCATCGGCATGACGCAAGCCGAGCTGGCACGAAAGACAGGCATGAAGCAAAACGCCATCAGCCGCATAGAAACGGGCGAGACGAACCCGACACTCGGCACGCTCCATCGAATCGCACAGGGAATGGGCAGGCATCTCAAAATCGAATTCGTGTAAAGCAAATCCCAGATACAACTAGGACCGAACCCGGCAGGCTCGGTCCACGCAAAACCTCGAAGGTTTTCAGCTCCGGAGCGAATCAGGAGCGACTTCGCGGCTAGACGGGATTACCAAAGTTAGATTGCGTCTGGAATGTAGAACTCCGTCGCAGCATCGCTCACGAGATCGGTTCGCTCCATGATGGCGGGAAGCAGCGTGGTGGACTTGTAGCCAATCTCGATGAGGCCAAGATCGCGTATGCGATGCAGGGCACGCGTCGTGGATACCCTGTCCGAGGCGACGAGATGCGAGAGCTCTTCGTGGGTCACGTGAAAGGTGTTCACCTCGTTGCCGCTCCTGTTCGCCATTTCCTTGAAGAAGAGCAGCAGGGCGATGAGACGGTCCTGCAGCGACTGGTGGGATACGACCTTCATCATGGTGGTCGCGGAGCAAAACGAGTTCGTGAGCACGCAGCTCAGAATCTGATTGACGACACGCGGCGGCATCGACTCGAGCACCTGGCGCACGATGCCTGCCGGCAACGAGCAAATCTCGCCATCGAAAATCGCGCGTAGGTAATAGGTGCTGCTCATGGGAACGGTTTCGTGGCCTCCCGACGCACGCGAGGGCACCGCGGCGGGAGCGTAGAGCTCTCCCATTCCCACGGCAATGCCCGCACCGTAGAGCGAAAGGGGAACCTCTTCCTTGTCCCTGTCGGCATGAACCATGCAGGAGAAGACGCCCTTGCGCACGATGAGCACGCGCGGGTCGAAATGCAAATCGGTCCAGAGTATGTCGTTTTTCGCGATCTTAAGCACGGATGGGGTGAGCACGGCGTCTCGGTCACCCACTTTGGAACCGCAGAACTTGCCGAGCGGACACACGCCACGCACCTTGCAGTTGGCCACGTCGACCTTCATGCCCTTCATGTAGTCATCGAGTTTCATGACTACCCCCCCCCCAGCGGGACTTCCCAGCTTATTGTATATCGGATCACCGAGGCGTCCGAGCGTCGCGGTATCTTACTCCCAGGGCTTGCGCGGTCGATGAGTCGACCCGGCCGACGCCGCCTCCTGCGAGAGGGCCGCCACATCCTCGGCCTCCTCGTCAACACTCGCCTTGGCGGCGCCGTAGCTATGCGTCGGTGCAGCGGCCGCCTTCTCGAGTGGCTTGATATCCGTCTGCGGAGGCGGACCCCCGAACATCGTGATGCCGCTCCCGTCGTTCTGAAGCCTCGCCTTCGAGATGTCTTCGCCGCAGCCAGCGCATACGGACGCATCGCCATCATTCTTCATGCGACACGACGGGCATAACTTGTACATGCTAGAGATCCTCTCGTTTATGCGATGACCGTAAGATACTCGAAGAGCATGGGACGATGTTGTAGCCAAAGTCACATTTGGGAGGCGGTTCGAAATTATTTCAACGCTCTCAGGACATACGCCTGCCCTATCGAGGAAGCGGAACAATGATTCTGCCCGCACTTGTAGCACAGGTCACAATCCCGCCAGACGCCCCTCCCTATACTACGGGACAGAGTCGGAGGATTATTGCGAGGACATCATGGCAGCGATCGATTCACAGGAGCTACACGACTTTCTCGAAAAGCTCGTCCAGGACTACGAGGCGATGAAAAGCCCCATCCTCACCATGCTCAATCGCATCCAGGAGCGTTACCGCTACATTCCCGTCGAGGCGCTCTACGAACTCTCGCAGATGACTTCATACAGCTTTGGTGACCTCAACGCCCTCGTCTCGTCATTTGAGGACCTGACGACGGAGCCCGTAGGAGAGCATCTCATTCTGGTCTGTGACGGCACGGCCTGCCACGCGGTCGGTTCCGTGGACGTTATCAAGGCCGTCGAAGACGAGCTCGGTATACGCTGCGGCACGACAAGCGAAGACGGCAAGTACACCCTCAAGTCGGTCTACTGCGTCGGTGCCTGCTCGCTTGCGCCCATCGCCATGATCGATGGCGTCTCGTTCGGGCGCATCAAGCTCACGAAGCTCGATGACATGCTCGCATCTCTGCGAACGGAAGCGGCATCATGAGCGCATCCGACATACTCGCACCCTTGCGCGAACGGGGCTGGGAGCGTCTCTACCCCGACGAGAGAATCCGCATAACGGTTGGTTTGGGCACATGCGGGATATCCGCCGGTGCCCAAACGGTTTTCGAACGCCTCAGCGCACGCGTCGAGGAACTGGACATCGATGCGGATATCGTGCCCGTTGGCTGCGCGGGTATGTGCTATGCCGAGCCGCTCGTCACCGTATCCATTCCCGGATGGCCGCGCGCTGTCTACGAGAACGTCGACGAGCAGACCTGCGATGCCATAACAAAGGCCCTCGCACGTTCCCGCTACGCGAAGAACAATCGCATGGGCTTCGTCTATCGCGATTGGCTCGAGGACTTCGGAACCTGGATCGACCTCATCGAGATGGACGGCGAGGAAGACGAAGAAGAGACGTGCCCCGATGACATAGCCCGTCTGCCGTTCTTGCGCTCGCAGGAAAAGCGCCTCTCCGCCTCCTGGGGCCGCATTACGCCCTGGTCCGTCGAGGAATACGTCGCCGAAGGTGGCTATGCGGCTCTTGCCAAGGCGCTCTTCGAGCTTGGCCCGCGTGACATGATCGACGAGGTCATCGCGTCCGGCTTGCGTGGCCGCGGCGGCGCGGGCTTCCCGACCGGCGACAAGTGGCAGGCCGTCACCCTGGAAGAAGACGAGACGCGCTACGTCATCGCCAACGCCGACGAAGGAGACCCCGGTGCCTACATGGACCGTGGCCTCATGGAAAGCGACCCCCATCGCCTCATCGAGGGCATGGCCATCGCCGCACGCGCCATTGGGGCCCACTACGGCTTTGTCTTCACGCGCGCCGAATACCCCGGTGCCATTCGCTCCATCGAGCGCGCGCTGGCAGAGGCGCGGGAGCACGGCATCATCGGCAAAGACGTGCTTGGCAGCGGATGGAGCTTCGATATCGAGGTCGTCCAGAGCGCCGGAGCATACATTTGCGGTGAGGAAGGCGCGATGCTCGAGGCGCTCGAAGGAAAGCGCCCCGACCCCCGTCCCAAGCCCCCCAACCCTGCCCACGCCGGTTTCGAGGGGCATCCGACCGGCCTCAACAACGTCGAGACCCTGGCAATCGTACCTTCCATCATCTTGCATGGCGCCGAGCATTTCCGCTCGTGCGGCACGAAGGAGTCCCCGGGCACGAAGGTATTCTCGCTTGCGGGCACCATCAAGCATGCGGGTCTCATCGAGGTGCCCATGGGCACGCCGCTCTCCACGGTCGTCGAGGATATCGCGCAGATCGCGAAGGAGAACCTGCATAACATCGTCTTTCCGGAGGATTCGAACTTCTCGGAAGATCGCGACGCATCAGACGGCATCGCCGTGCAAGTCGGCGGGCCTTCGGGGGCCATCTTGCCGCTTACGCTCGACGGGCTCACACTCGATTACGAGGGTCTTGTCGATGCCGGTGGCATCATGGGCTCGGGCGGCATCGTCGTGTTGGGCCGGCGCGCATGCGTCGTCGACACGATTCGCTACTTCCTCGAATTCTCCGCACGCTCGTCTTGCGGACGCTGCTTCGCCTGCAGGGAGCTCCTCGCCCAGGCCGCCCAGATCGTCGGTGACATCTGCGCCGGCAAAGGCTACGAGAGCGACCTCGCGCAACTAGAGGAACTCGCCAAGCGCATCCCCCGCGGCTCGAAGTGCGGCCTTGGAAAGATGGCCGCCAATCCCCTCACGAGTGGCCTGCGCTACTTCAGGGATGACTTCGAAGCCCACTTGCATGGCTCGTGCCCGCACCTCGTCTGCAAGGAACTCATGCACTTCGAGGTGGTCGCGAAGGCATGTCCGGGCTGCCTGTGCTGCCTGCCCTCATGTCCCACGGGAGCCATCAAGGGAAGTTTCGGCAAGCCCTTCGTCATCGACCAGGAGAAGTGCACCAAGTGTTGGATGTGCGTCTCGATGTGCCCCTACCCGGCACTCATGGCATTTCCCGAGCCGGCCATGCAATCGCATGGCTCGGCCGATGCACGGCAAGAGGACACGCCCACGTGCGAAAGCCAGCTCCCCGAGCCTAGCGTGGACCCATGCATCTACTGCAATCGCTGCATCGATGCATGCCGCCACGAGGGGGCTGACATCCTCTACTTCGAGGGACGCGGACGCGACCGCACACTCAAGAAGGCGACGTTTGACGGCGAAGAGCTCTGCATGCACTGTGGTGCCTGCGAGCGCGTATGCCCGACAAACGCCATAGAAGCGATTTTCCGAGAGCGCAGTACATAGCTTAATCCCCCAGCCAAAGCTCGTGCTTGCGCCTTTTCCTCATCGACCCCTCAGACCACTCCCCTGAGGGGTCTACCTTTATGCCCACATAGCTGTGCCTTGCGTATGCGCCACGCTCGAAGGAAGGCAAAAGGAAGAACCCCGATGACGTGCACCGGGGTTCTTGCAGAAGCCGAAAAAGGGAGGGTGGAATTCGGCTTCTTGGGGGGGTAACCGATATGAGCGATGAGCTACAGCGCCGCGATGATCGCCTCCACGGAGTCCTTGGCGTCACCGAGCAGCATGTCGGTGTTGTCGTTGAAGAACAGCGGGTTCTGGACGCCTGCGTAGCCGGCATTGCCCATGCCGCGCTTGAAGACGACGACCCTCTCGGCATCCCACACGCGCATGACGGGCATGCCCGCGATGGGACTGTCGGGCTCGGTCTCGGCGGCCGGGTTGACGGTGTCGTTGGCACCGATGACCAGCGCGACGTCGACGTCACCGAACTCGTCGTTGATCTCGTCCATCTCGAACACGCTCTCGTAGGGCACCTTGGCCTCGGCGAGTAGCACGTTCATGTGGCCGGGCATGCGGCCGGCAACCGGGTGGATGCCGAACTGCACCTCGACGCCCGTGTCCTGGAGCTTGCGGGTGAGATCGGCGACGGGGAACTGCGCCTGGGCCACGGCCATGCCGTAACCCGGGGACACGACCACGCGCTTGGCCTCCTTGAGCATGGTCGCGACCTCCTCGGCCGACGTCTCGGTGTAGTCGCCGTAGTCCTTGGCCTCGCCACTACCGGACTTGGGCGCGTCGCCGCCAAAACCGCCAAGAATGACAGAGATGAACGAGCGGTTCATGCCCTGGCACATGATGTAGGACAGGAAGGCACCCGAAGAACCCACGAGCGAGCCGGTGATGATGAGCAGGTCGTTGCCCAGGGTGAAGCCAGCCATGGCGGCCGCCCAGCCCGAGTACGAGTTGAGCATGGAGACGACCACGGGCATGTCGCCGCCACCGATGGCGAGCACGAGGTGCGCGCCGAGCACGAGCGATATGGCCGTGATGATGACGAGCGGCAAAAGGCCATCATCCACGCCGCGCGTGTTGATGAACCAGCCGATGATCACGATGATCGCGATGATCATGAGTGCGTTGAAGAAGTTGCGGCCGGGAATCGTGAGCGGCTTGCCGCTCATCTTGGCCGAGAGCTTGAGGTAGGCCACGATGGAGCCCGTGAAGGTCACGGCGCCGATGAAGACGGCAAGTCCCACCTCGCCCATGTGGAAGGCGTTCTCGGCGGTGTCGGCACCCGGCGTCGCGAAGAACGAGTTAATGCCGACGAGCACGGCGGCAGCGCCCACGAAGGAATGGAGCATGGCCACGAGCTCGGGCATGCCCGTCATCTTGACGCGCACGGCTTTGATGATGCCACTGATGCCGCCGACGAGGATGGACGCCACCATGAAGACGATGGCGAGAAGTGCGCCCGCCTCGGTCTGCGTCAGGGCCACGATGAAGGTGGCGATGAGCGCGACCACCATGCCGGCGATGCCCATCTTGTTGCCGGACCGGGCGCTCTTCTGCTTGGAGAGCCCGGCGAGCGCCAGGATGAAGAGCAGAGCGGCCAGTATGTAGGCCAGCGACTGGAAGCGGCCGATTGCCTCGAGGGCGGCCGGATCGAAGTTGATGTTGAAGTTCTCAGGCATGTTTACTCAGAGCTCCCGTCGAACATCTTGAGCATCCTGTTCGTGACGAGGAAGCCGCCGAATATGTTGATGGACGCGATCACCATCGCGATGATGGAGAGCACCTGGATGACGATGTTGGCGCTGCCCACCTGCAAGATGGCGCCGACGATGATGATGCCCGAGATGGCGTTCGTGACCGACATGAGCGGGGTGTGCAGCGAGTGCGACACGCCCGTGATGACGTAGAAGCCGACGACGACCGCGAGCTCGAAGACGACGAAGTGCGCCGTCATGGACTCCGGCGCCGCCATGACGAGTGCGGCACCGAGGATGCCGAGCAGGATCTTCCACCAGTGCTTGGCGAAACCCTTCTTCTCCTTCTTCTCCTCGGGCTCGGCCGCAGCAGCTACGGCGGCAGGGGCCTGCTTGGGAGCGGCGGACACCTTGACGGGAGGCGGCGGCCACATGCCCGTGCCATCAAGCGTCACGGTGACGCCACGAATGACCTCGTCCTCCTCGTCGAGCACGAGCTCGCCGTCCTTGCCGGGCGTGGTGAGCTTGAAGAAGTTCACGAGGTTCTGGCCGTAGAGCTGCGAGGCCTGGCCGGGCAGGTGCGCCGGCATGGACGTGAGCGAGTGGCCGACGATGGTCACGCCGTTCTCGGTCGTGATGATCTCGCCGGGAACCGTGAGCTCGCAGTTGGAGCCGGCCTCGGACGCGCCCAGGTCGATGATGACCGAGCCGGGCTTCATACCGAGCACGGCCTCCTTGGTGAGCAGCAGCGGCGAGGGACGGCCCGGAATCTGGGCCGTGGTGATGACGATGTCGTTCTTGGCGGCCTGCTCCTCGTAGACCTTGAGGACCAGCGCCTGCTCGTCGGCACCCATCTCCTTGGCGTAGCCGTCCGAGCTCTCCTGCTTGACCGGGATCTCGACGAAGGTTCCGCCCAGGGACTCGACCTGGTCGGCGACCTCGGGGCGCACGTCGGTGGCGGACACCACCGCGCCCATGGAGTTGGCCGCGCCGATGGCCGCGAGGCCGGCGACGCCGACGCCGATGACGTAGAGCTTGGCCGGCGGCATCTTGCCGGCGGCCGTGACCTGGCCGGTGAACAGCCTTCCGAAGTTCTCGGCGGCCTCGATGACGGCGCGGTAG
>CATLBX010000026.1 GCA_949879855.1 uncultured Coriobacteriia bacterium | reverse complement strand
GCCTGAGATTCCGGCCTTGTCGCGTGAAGAGCTTGACGCCAAGCTCGGACTCGAGGCGATGGATGGACTGCGAGAGCGCGGGCTGCGCGATGGCGAGCTTACGCGCGGCTTGCGTGACATGCTCGAGCTCGGCCGTGACGAGGAAGTACCGGAGCTGCGTTACGTCCATTTCGTCTCCTGTCCAGGATGCTGTTTGTCGAACGCAAATTCATAATGAAATGATATGAAAATATGCATAATCATATATTAGACGAATACATATTCGCGTACCAGAATGGTTCCTGTCGACAAGAGACCGTAGGGCGCCAACGTCGCCAAGTTTCGATTCGGAGGAACGTGATTCGATATGCTCGTCGCAGAGTTGCTGGAAGCCGCAATGCTCATCTGCTTTGGCCTGTCATGGCCCATGAACGCGTGGAAGGCCCATAGGGCGCGCACGGCCCGTGGCACGAGCTGGCAGTTCCTCGCGCTCATCTGCGCGGGCTATGCCTGCGGCATTGCGGCGAAGCTTGCCTTGGGGCTCGTCAACTGGGTCTTGTGGATCTACATCCTCAACTGCGCGTTTCTCGCGGTCAACTGGGCCATCTACTTCAGGAACCGTCGCCTCGATGCGCTGCGCGAAAATCAACCCTCGACCGAGCTGGTCATCGCGGAGAGCATATAGCCTACGCCTTCCTGCTCTCCTGCCCCTGCTCCACGGCGTCGAGCAATTCCTCGCGCGAGTTGATCTCCATCTTGCGGTAGATGTTGTAGACGTGCGTCTTCACGGTATGGCCGGAGATGCACAGCTTGTTCTGGATGTGCTCGATGCCACGGCCCTTGGCCAGCAGCATGAACACCTCGGTCTCGCGGGCCGACAGCCCCGCGTCCTGGGCGACGCGTTCGCAGTGCGCCTGCCAGGTGTCGACGGCATCTTCCTCCTCGTCTGCGGACGCTGCCTTGTCGCGCTTTGCGGCGGTGGGCTCGACAAGCGGGGAGAGCGGCGCGAAGGTGATGATGACGGCAAGCAGCACCACGAGCGCGAGCGCCGCCATGGAAAGCATCGCGTAGTCCATGACGCCCGACGAGGTCACGGCAAGGCCGATCGCGTGGCCGAGCAGCAAGCCGATGTAGAGGCAGGCCTGGGTCGTGCCCACGAGATGCAGGCGCGTGGCATTGCGCGTGTGGGCGATGTCGAGGGCAAGCTCGATGTCGAGTGCCTCGAAGAACACGTAGCAACCGAGCAGGAGCATGTTGCACGACGCGGCGGCGACGCCCTGCAAGAACGACATCGGGATGAGCGCGACGATGAGGACGGGGAAGAGCAGCCTGAAACTGCTCATGCGACGGGCAAGGTCGGGCGTGCCTCGGAGGACGAGCCAGGCGGCTCCCGCGCCGGCGATGAGGACGAGGGCGATGCCGCCCAGCAGCATGTCGCTCTCGCCAAACTGCGTGGTCGCGCCTATGCCGACGCCGAAGACGATGCCATAGGATATGCAGACGATTTTGAAGAGCGGAGTCAGCCGCGTCTTCTTCCTCGATTCGAGCAGCGGCACGAATGCCGGCATGACGATGGACGGATCGCGTTCGAGCAACACGGATATGCCGAGGCTGACAAGCGGGCACAGGCAGAGCATGCCGATGTTGAAGGGGAAGGGCAGCAGGTTCATGACCAGGTAGACCGGTGCGCCGAGCGCTATCGACGCCACGAGCGCCAGCGCGCAGGACTTGCGGGGAAACGCGGCAATGAGCTCGATCCAGATCATGAGCAGGCAGGCAAGCCCCATGCCGGCCAGGCTCCAGGCAAAGAAGTCGAAGACGAGAGGCAGCGCCGCCTCGAGCGTATAGGCCGTGAGCGACGAGATGGCCGCGACGGTCGAGAACAGGAGTATGCCGGCTTTCTGCAAACGGCGCCCTTTCTCGGACGAGAACCAGTCGGCCTTGCGCGCGATCACGAGACAGATGACGGCGGAGCCGAGCAGGAAGACGATTCTGAGGAACAGGTGATACCAGAGTTCCTCGATGGCGGCGTCCATGAACGAGTTGCGCATGAGCATCGTGAAGAAGCATCCCCAATAGAGTGCGAACCCGCACACCGCCATGAAGATGCTTGACGCATTGATACTCTGACCGGCATCGACGCCTTCACTCATCCTTTTTTCCATAGCCCCTCCCACCCCAGGGTATGCCAAAAGAAACGATGCGAAAACGAGGGTTTAAGCGTTTTCGCTGATAGTGCGGATGCCCTGCTCCCCATAGCATCCTCTTCAAGCGTAGCGGATGGGCTCGCAAGTTTGCAACAGCATGCCGACAACGTGAGACGGCATCGCGAGAGCGCCCATGCGCACAACTCACGAAGACGGGAGGAAGGTATGAGCGAGAAGTACAAGACCGTGGAGCATGAGCGCCCGTTCAAGTACGAGGAAGGGGACTTGAACGTCACGCGCGGCTGCGCCTGGACGGGCCCTGGCTGCCATCTGGGCTGCGGTGTCATCATGTACACGGACCAGGAGGGCAAGTTCGTCAAGTGCGAAGGTGACCCGGAAGATCCCTGGACCGAGGGCCGTCTATGCATGCGCTGCTTGGACGCACCCGAGGTGACGAACCACGAGAAGCGCCTGCTCTATCCGATGAAGCGCGCTGTCGAGGACCGCGGCAAGGACAAGTGGGAGCGCATTTCCTGGGACGAGGCCTACGACCTCATCACCGAGAAGTTCATGGACATGAAGGAGAAGTACGGCGCGGAGTCCGTCGTGTTCGCGCAGGGCACCGGCCGCGACATCGCCGCCTATATCACGCGCCTCGCGTGGTCGTTCGGTTCCCCCAACTACACGGGCTTCCTCTCCGGCCAGGCGTGCTACCTGCCGCGTATCGCCGGCATGGCGGCCACCACCGGCGCGCCGTGGATTCCGGACTGCGCGCAGCAGTTCCCCGAGCGCTACGACCACCCCGATTACGAGGTTCCCGAGGTCATGTTCATCTGGGGCAACTATCCGCTCAAGTCGAACCTCGAAGGCTTCTATGGCCACTGGGTCATCGACCTCATGAAGCGCGGCATGAAGATCGTCACGGTTGACCCGAAGGTCACCTGGCTTGCCACGAAGTCCGATTTGCACCTGCGCGTGCGTCCCGGCACCGATGCCGCCCTGGCGCTGTCGATGATGGACGTCATCATCAAGGAGGACCTCTACGACCACGACTTCGTCGACAAGTGGTGCTACGGCTTTGACGAGCTCAAGGCCCGCGCCGCCGAGTTCTCGCCGGAGAAGGTCGCCGAGATCACCTGGGTTCCCGCCGACAAGATCGTTGCGGCCGCCCGCATGCTCGGCAAGGCCAAGAACTCCACGTTGCAGTGGGGTGTCGCCGTCGACATGACGCGTGAGGCCATGCCCGCCGGCCAGGCCATCCTCTCGCTCTGGGAGATTACGGGCAACATGGAGCGCCCCGGTGGCATGGTCGTGGCCCCCGAGATCCTTTCCGTCGCCGGTGGCTGGGGACGCGAGCTGCTCGGCCCCGAGCAGGAGAAGAAGCGCATCGGCATCCAGGACTACCCGCTCTACAACTTCGGCTTCGCCGTGTCCCAGCCCGACGAGACCGTGAAGACCATAGAGACGGGCGTGCCCTACGAGATTCACGGTGCCTGGCTGCAGACGACGAACCCGCTGGCCTGCATGGGCGCCGACCCGCAGCGTCTCTACAAGGCGCTCAGCAAGCTCGACTTCATCGTCGTGGTCGACCTGTTCAGGACGCCGACCATCGAGGCCCTGGCCGATGTCGTGCTGCCCGCCCAGACCTTCGCCGAGCGCAACGGACTGGCGTTCATCTCCGGCGCGCAGCGTGGCTCCACCATCAACAAGATCGTCGACATCGGCGAGACGAAGTCCGACATGCAGATCAACCTCGAGCTCGGCAAGCGCTGGAACCCGGATGGCTGGCCCTGGGACAACGTCGACGAGATGTTCACCGACATGCTCGAGCCGACGGGCATGACCTTCGAGGAGCTGCAGGCGGTGGCCCCGGCCTACCAGCCCATCGAGTACTACCGCCACGAGAAGGGCATGCTGCGCTCCGACGGCCAGCCCGGCTTCAACACCCCGACGGGCCGCATCGAGTTGTGGAGCAACTTCTACAGCCGTGCCGGTCTCGACCCGCTGCCCTACTTCGAGGAGCCCGAGCCCGGCCCCGGCTCCACGCCGGAGCTCATGGACGAGTATCCGCTCGTCATGACCTCGGGTGCGCGCTTCTGGGGCATGTTCCACTCCGAGCATCGCCAGATCGAGCGCATGCGCCACTACCGCCCCTGGCCGCTCATGGAGATTCATCCGGAGACGGCCGCCAAGTACGGCATCAAGGACGGCGACTGGGTCTGGATGGAGGGCCCGCTCGGCCGTGCCAAGCGCAAGGCGAAGCTCACGCCCATCATGGACCGCCGCCTCGTCTCCTGCGACCACGGCTGGTGGTTCCCCGAGGGCGACCCCGAGAAGTTCTACGACGTGTTCGACCTGAACATCAACAACACGCTTCCCTGGATTCCGGGCAAGAGCGGTTTCGGCTCGAACTACAAGAGCTCCATCTGCAAGATCTACAAGGTTGAGGAAGGGAACTAGTCATGACTAAGTACGGACTTTTGGTTGACGCCCAGTGGTGCTCGGGCTGCCACAGCTGCGAGATTGCCTGCCAGATGGAGCATGGTCTGCCCGTGGGCGAGACCGGCATCAAGGTCGTCAAGATCGGCCCCTGGCCCATCGGCGACGAGGCCGAGGAGAACTGGCAGTTCTCGTACCTGCCCATCCCGACGAAGCAGTGCGACACCTGCGCCTCGCGACGCGCCAAGGGCAAGGTTCCCACCTGCGTGCAGCATTGCCAGTCCAAGTGCCTCGAGTTTGGCCCGGTGTCCGAGCTGGCAGAGTCCATGGACGAGAAGCAGAAGACCATGTTCGTGCTGAACTAAGGTTCGGCGTCCATCGAATGGGTGCGTCCACCGTCCCCCGGGCGCACCCATCCCCCAAAGGAGCGTGCATCATGCATAGCAAGAAGTACTACATCATATACGGGCTGTTCTTCTCGTTGTTCGTGGCCGCCGTGCTGTGCCTGTGCCTCACCATCGTGCAGGGCATGCCGCACATCGACCCCGTGTTCTTCGGGATGAGCTTCCTCGTGGCCTTCGTCACCTCGTTCGTCGTGACGGCCGTGATTCCGCTTGCGCGCATCGCGGCGGCATGTGCCGTGTACTACGACGCCAAGCCCGGCAGCGTCGCGTTTCGCCTGATCCAGAACGTGTTCTTCAGCACGCTCATCATGTTCTTCCTGGGTATCGTCATGACCGCGTTCATGACGGGCATCGGGGACGTGCAGGCGGTGTCGACCTTGACGGGCGAGGTGATGATGACGAACCTCTTTGACCGCTTCGTGTCGCTGTGCCTGCAGTTCTGGCCCGTCATCGTCATCGTCGCCTTCCTCTGTGACCCGGCTGCCGGTGGCCTGGCCACGGTCATCACCGGCGAGGGCCGCAAGAAGGCCAAGGCCGGTGCGGCCGCATCTGGTGTCGAGGCTCCGACCGCGAACGCGTAGGGACGCGGCATGGCACGCGAGCGTGACACGATGGGCTGTGATGCCGAGCGCGCGCAGGCGCAGAAGATCGTGATCGCCACTGACGAGGAGGTCGCCGAGGTGGTGGATGCCATCACCGGTGCGACCTGGAACACGCGCAACACCATCATGGAAGGGCTCTTCATGTCCGACCTCGCCGAGCATGCGGACGCGATGCCCGCCTACAAACCAGCCGGCCAGTGAGAGGAACGAATAAGCGGCACCCTGCCTAGAGGGTGCCGCTCACCTGCGCAATGAGACAAATTGGTCAGACACATTTGTCTCATTTAGCGAAGGGGGCGCGTGGTGGGGGCCTCGCCGCCGTCGAGCATGAACTGCACGCGCTCGATGAGCCTGTCGGCGCTGACGAGCTCGTCGAAGAGCGGCGTCACCTTGCCGTCGGCCACGTAGACGACGTAGGGGAGTGAGCCCACGGCGAACTTGATCGCGAGCTTCCTGTTCGCGCCCGTGTCGATGCTGCAGAACTTCACCGCGTCGCCGAAGTGGTCGGCGGCCTTCTCGAACGCGGGGGCCATGTCCTCGCACATGGCGCACCACTCGGCGGAAAACTCGATGACGCAGGGCACGGCGGCATCCATGACCTCGGCTTCGAAGCTGTCATCGGTAATGGCGTGAATCATGGTATCTCCAAGTAGCATCGGCTTCTGTCATTTCGAGCGGAGCAGGCGTAGCCTGCGCAGTCGAGAAATCTCGCTCCAAGTCAAAGCGTGGGCAATGCCCGCCACGAGATTTCTCCGCTTCGCGGCCTTGCGGTCGCTCCGGTCGAAATGACATTGAACTGGCGTTATTCATGTCCTGGTTCACTATACCCAACGCGTCGGCCTCACTCCATCCTCAGGGCCTCGACGATGTCACCCTTGCGGCAGCGGCGCAGGCCGTAGGCCACGCTCAGCGCCATGATCACGATCACGACAGCGCAAGCCAAGGCGAGATAGACCCAGGGCAAGGTGAAGGGCAGTCCCGTCATCGAGATGCTCAGCGCGAGGTAGAGCAGGTAGGACACGATGATTGACACGATGATGCCGGGGATGAGGCCGCGCATGCCGTAACCGATGCACTCGCAGCCGATCATCGAACGAAACTGGCGTGCGTCCATGCCGATGGACTCCATGACAGCGAACTCGCGCTTGCGCAGGATAAGGCCGTTGGTCACCGTGTTGAATACGTTGGCTAGGGCGATGAGCGTGAGGATGAACGAGAACAGGAAGCAGAAGACGTTGACCACCGTGACCGCCATGCGCATGGACTCCTCGGCCGCGCCGTTGTCGGTCACCTGGTTGTAGTAGATGTCGTAGC
Organism: uncultured Coriobacteriia bacterium; assembly: GCA_949879855.1. Lineage (GTDB taxonomy): Bacteria > Actinomycetota > Coriobacteriia > Coriobacteriales > QAMH01 > QAMH01. Next base: position 8,010 of record CATLBX010000026.1, on the reverse strand, counting down.
CGGCCTTCTCCATGACGGGCGCGATCTCCTTGAGGGGCTCGATGGCCTCGGCGGGCTCCGGCGAGTCGAAGGCCGCCGAGAAGAGCAGGCTACGTGTCGCGGTCGTGGGCGGAAGGACGCTGGCGGCGGTGCTCATGGGCATGACGATGGCGGTTCCGTTGGTGCCCGTGGAGCTGGCGGGGCGCTGGTCTGCCAGCCCGATGACGTCGATGGACGTGCGCTCAAGCTCGTCGGCGGGAACCGTGCGGTCGGTAACTCTGTCGCCTTCCAACATAACGAAGGAGAGCTGTTCGCGGCCGTCTTCGGTCGTGTCCTTCGTGACGAGGGAGAGCTTGGCGTCGCTCGCGTTCTTCGCACCGGTCACGATGTCTAGTTTGCCGTTTCGAGCGAAGAGCTCGTCGTAGGTGTACATGGTGCCGGTGTTACCGTAGCCCTCGCGCACGCCGATGGCGATTGGCGTGTCCGTGCCCGCGGGTAGCGTGATGCCGTTGTCGGCCGCATAGGCGGCGAACTCGTCATCGGGCATGTAGAGAACCGAGAGCATGGTCGGCACGGCGCCGTCGACGAGGGAATCATCCGTGACAGAACCTTTCAGGGCACTGCCGGCGACGTCTGCGGGGACAAGTCCGGGCTGGTACGAGGTGAGCGACCAGCCAAGGGGCGTCACGCCTTGCACGGCGCTTGCGTGCTCGTAGGCATCGGCGCAGGTGCCCTCGAGGGCCGCAGGCGTGACTGTCTCATCACTCGTGGGGCTGAGGGAGATGGCCATAGAGATGTCGGCTTCGGAGACGTGGCCAACCACCTTCGTGAACGTGCCGAGCTGGGTGGAAAGCGAACCGGCGGTCATGAGCAAGACGATGGCGAGTGCGAGCGACAGCGAGGCAGCACGCCCCTTGGAGGCGTTGCGCTTGTGGTTAAGCGAGGCAAGCGAGCCGCCGATGCCGAAGACGCGCCCCGCGATGCCGCGATGCTTCCAGAGCGACGCGGGTCTCATATGCTGACCGCTGCTGCGTAGAGCACGGGGCGCGATGCGCACGGTCGAACTCTGGCGCAGGGCGTCGATGGGGGAGACGCGGGCGGCGCGCAGGGCCGGGATCCATACGCTCACGAGCACCGTGAGCGCCGTGAGAGCCACGGCGAAGAGCACGACCTGCCAGGAGACGACAAGGAAAAAGTCGCTGTGCATGCCGCCGAGCATGTCGGCGATGACGCCGCCGAGCCATACGAAGATGCCCGCACACGCGCCCAGGCCGATGAGGACGCCAAGTGGTATGCCGATAGCTGCGATGATGCTTCCCTCGAGGAGCACCGAGCGGCGCAGCTGACGCTTGGAGGCGCCGATGGAAGCGAGCAGGCCGAACTGGCGCATGCGCTCGTTGACGGAGATGGCAAAGGCGTTGTAGATGAGCGAGATGCAGGCGGCCATGATGATGACGGCGAGGATGGCGACGAGGTAGAAGAGCGTCTGCCAGATGGAACCGTGGTCGCTGATGCCGCTGTAGCGCAGCAGGTTCGTGTGCATCATGGTGTCGCCATCGGGGAAGAGGCCGTTCATGCGTTCCTTGAGCTGGCCTGCCGTCGAGATGCCGGTGAGGTCGACGTAGACTTGGATGTCACCGGTCGCAGCTTCATCGACGGTGAGGGCGGCGGGACCGATGCCCGTCATGAGGCTCCAGTTGTCCATGGCCGTGAAGCCGACGACGGTGTAGCTGTGCGGGGAGGCATTCACAAGCTCCTCGCTGAAGATGCCGTTGTCGTTGGCGGGGTCGAGGTAGCCCATGGTGGAGTTGAGGGGCGAGCCGTCCTCGATGTCGTACATGATGCCATTGGGCCCGAGCTCGGGGTCGTAGGTGCCGGCCTCGATGGTACCTCCGCTCATGCCCCCGCTCGTGCCCGGAACCTGCACCGCCCTGCGCTCGCCTAGGTCGAGGGTGATGACGTCGCCGATGGACGCGGCAGAGAAACGCTGCCAGCTGTAGGGAAGCACGATCTCGTCGGGACTCTGGGGCAGGCGCCCCTCGCCCACGCGCACGCCGCACACGTTCTCGAGGGAGCCCGCACCCGTGAGCACGGGTAGGTAGGTGCCGAGCCTCACGGCCTGCTCGTCGGGCAGCGCGACGAAGCCCACGTCCTGCAGGGTCGCGAGTGCCTTCACGTCACCGGCATGCTCGGCTGCGATGATCTCGTCGTTGCTTTGGGCGTCATCGGGCACGATGGAGCGCGCCATCCAGGTGCCGTTTGCGGCGATCTCGTTTCTCAGCATGTAATCCGTGGCCGAGACATAGGAGGAGAGCACGGCCACGAGCAGGGCGGCGGCCAGCGCCACGCCGGCGATGGTTACCACGGTGCGGGCCGTGGAAGACCTGAGCGACTTCAGGGTAAACGATGTCATGGCCTTCATCAGCGTATCCTCTCGTCGGATACGATGCGGCCGTCCTCGATGGCGATGATGCGGTCGGCGGACAGCGCGATGTCCTCGTCATGGGTGATGACGACGAGGGTCTGGCCCGTCTCGCGGTTGGCGGTCTCGAGCAGCGCCATGATCTCGCGGGAGTTCTGCGTGTCGAGGTTGCCCGTGGGCTCGTCGGCAAGCACGATGGCCGGGTTGTTCATGAGCGCACGGCCGATGGCGACGCGCTGTTGCTGGCCGCCGGAAAGCTGGTTGGGCAGGCGATTGCCATAGCCTGCCAGACCGAGCGTGGAGAGCAGTGAGGTGAGGCGCTCGGCGTTCACATTGCGGCCATCGAGGGCGACGGGCAGCGTGATGTTCTCGGCCACGGTGAGTATGGGCACGAGGTTGTAGAACTGGTAGACGAGGCCGACTTCGCGGCGACGGAACACGGCGAGCTGCTCGTCGCTGCGACGGTAGATGTCCTCGCCGTTGAGCTCGACGGTGCCGGATGTGGGGCGGTCCACGCCACCGATGAGGTGCAGGAGCGTTGACTTGCCCGAGCCAGACGCGCCGATGATGGCGACGAACTGCCCTTCGGGGATGGTGAAGGACACGTCGTCGAGGGCACGGGTCGCCTGCTCCCCCTTGCCGTATACCTTCGTCAGATGGCTGACCTTCAAAATGTCCATGATCGTTCCTCTCTTCGCATATCGAAAGGTCTAGCCACGAGTATGCATTCGCTTCCTAGCATGGCCGTGACGTGCGCATTACGGCTTTGTAATGTGGCATGAGGGCGCATCAGACGCAGAGCTTGGGGAAGGCCATCTCGAAGAGGGCGCCTGCGGGTGCGCCGTCTTTGCCTGGTAGGTTCGCGGCGCGTAGTGAGCCGCCCTGGCCGGTGACGAGCGCGCGGGCCAGGGCGAGCCCCACGCCGAAGCCCTCGCCGTGCTTGGAGCCGGCACCGCGGTAGAAGCGCTCGAAGAGGTGGGGGAGGTCGGCATCGGAGATGCCGGGGCCGTCGTCGCTCACGAAGATGCGACAGGCCAGCGCGTCTTCGGCGGCGCGAATGGTGATGGTGCCGCCGGCCTCGCAGTGCTCCATGGAGTTCTTCACGATGTTCTCGAGCGCTTCGGCGCACCAGGTCTCGTCGCCGGTGAAGCTCACGCCTGCGGGGATATCGCGCATGAGCGTGATGCCGCGCAGGTCGAGTGGCACCTCGAGGGGCGCGCAGGCCCGCGTGACCATGGCGTCAACGCTTACGGGTCGTGATTCCATGTGCAGCGCGCCCGCGTCGACCTTGGCCATCTTGAGGAGCGTCGCCACGAGCCAGGACACGCGACCGAGCAGGTGCTCGAGTTCGCGGACGAGGTGCTTGCGCTGCTCGGCGTCCTCTGCGCGCTCGATGGCCGGGAGCATGAGCTCGGCGGCGGTGAGCGGCGTGCGGATCTGGTGGGATATGTCGGCGAGAGAGTCAGCCAGTGCGCCCTTCTCGCTTTCGAGCTGGTTCGTGAGCCGCGCGAGGCGGGCCACCATCTTCTCGAGTTCGTTGGCGAGCACGGCCACATCGCCCTCGCGGCAGTCCGAGAAGCTCAGACGGCGCCCGAGGTTGAGGACTTCGTCGATTTCGGCCGTGAGCCGACGCATCTCGGCGCGGCGGCGCAGCGAGATGACGAGGAAGAAGGCGATGACGGCGATTGCGAGCACGACGCAGCACAGGGCGGCGTCAGCGCCGGCCACGATGTAAGCGGCGACGATGACGGCGATGCACAGCAGCGCGAGGACGATGACGTGCCTGGCAAGCGAGTCGTTCATGGCCTCCCCCGTTTGGTGGATGAGACAAATGCACAAGGTAATTTTGTAAGAGAAAAAAAAAAAAAAAAACGAAAATGAGACAAATCCCCTGTGCACGTGTCTCATCCGTCCGTTCCGCTGCGGTAGCCCAGGCCGCGCACGGTCACGATGACGGTGGGGTTGGCCGGGTCATCCTCGATGCGCTCGCGCAGGCGGCGGATGTAGACGTTGATGGAATTGTCCGAGACGTACTCGCCGGCCGTGTCCCAGATGGCATCGCGCAGCATCTCGCGGGTGACGAGCCGTCCCTGGTTTTGCAGGAAGTAGAGCAGGAGGCGGTACTCGAGGGCCGAGAGCGTGACCTCCGCTCCCGCCTTGGTCACCGTCGCCGTCGTCGGGTCGAGCCGGAGCTCGCCGATGCAAAGGGCGGGATCCTCCGCCCGTCCCTGACGCAGCGCGACGCGGATGCGCGAGAGCAGTTCGCGGGCACGGAAGGGCTTGGCGATGTAGTCCACGGCGCCCATGTCGAGGCCGGCGACCGTCGAGTACTCGTCATCGGATGCGGTGAGGAAGATGACCGGCATGTCGGGATGGGCCTGGCGCGCTGCCGCGCATACGGCAAAGCCGTTGCCCTGGGCAAGCGTGACGTCGAGGAGCAGCAGGTCGAATGCCCCGCGAGCCAGCAGCTCCGTGGCGCTGTCCTGCCGGTCGGTCACGGCCGTCTCGTATCCTTCCGCTTGGAGGAGCTCGTCGAGCGTGCGGACGATGAGGGGATCGTCTTCCACGATGAGAATTCTCACAGCGCCTCCCTTTTCGCTTCCGGATTTCATGACGTTTATTCTAGAAGATGCACGCCGGTCTCTCACCTAGAGTGCCCGACATTTCAATACTGTCACAATGAGGCAATTTCTCGTCCGATGCGCTTTTGTCTCACTCTGTCATTTCGACCGAAAGGCGCGCAGCTCGTCCCACTGTCATTTCGACCGTAGGCGCGCAGCGCCGGAGTGGAGAAATCTCGCCCTTCCGCCGCGGGTTAAGACCGATATTTCTCGACTGCGCTCACTTCGTTCGCTTCGCTCGAAATGACAATGGGCGCCACTTCGCTCGAAATGACAACAGGACGGTAGCGTTTGCGGATGTGCCATTCGCCACGATAGGATTGACTTGAAGCTAGCTTTAATATCTATGATGCAGGACACATCAGTCATCTGACGAAAGGACTCCGCCGTGAACGACGCGATCTTCCCCGCTTCCAAGATGGGATTTGGCTGCATGAGGCTGCCGCTTCTGGATGAGAACGACCCCAAGAGCATTGACCTGCCCCAGTTCGAGCAGATGGTTGACGTCTTCATGGAGGCCGGTAACACCTACTTCGACACGGCGTTCGTCTATCACGAGGGCGAGTCCGAGGTGGCGCTCGGCAAGGCGCTCGTCTCCCGCTATCCACGCGACTCGTTCACCATCGCCACGAAGTGCCTGGCCTGGGCCATGCCCGACGAGAAGGCCGCCAAGGAGTGTCTGGACGTCTCGCTCAAGCGCCTTGGCACCGACTACGTGGACTACTTCCTCCATCACAACGTGGGCGGGCAGCGCACGGCCAAGTTCGACGAGTACGGCATGTGGGATTACGCCCAGGAGCAGAAGGCCGCGGGAAAGATTCGCTACGTGGGCCTTTCCATCCACGATGACGCCGATTGCCTGGACGCTATCCTCACGGAGCACCCCGAGATGGACTTCGTGCAGGTTCAGGTGAACTACCTTGACTGGGATGATCCCCATAACGACGCGCGGCGCATGATGGAGGTCGCCGAGCGCCATGGCAAGCCGGTCATCATCATGGAACCGGCTCGTGGCGGGCGCCTGTGCAAGCTTCCCGAAGACGTGGCCGCCATTCTGGAACAGGCCAAGCCCGGCTCCACGCAGGCCGAATGGGCCTACCGCTTCTGCTGGAACCTCCCCAACGTCGTCGCCGTGCTCTCGGGCATGTCCACGATCGACCAGGCTCGCGAGAACGTCGCGTCCTATGCGGCGAACGCGCCCTTCACGCCTGCGGAGCAAGACGCCCTGGACCGTGCGGTGGCAAAGCTGCGCTCCCTTGCGGAGATTCCCTGCACGGCATGCAACTACTGCGTCAAGGGCTGTCCCTCCGGCGTGAAGATTCCCACGGTCATGGAGCTTCTGAACCTCGAGTCCATGACCCACGACCACGAGTTCGTGAAGGAGCTCTATAGCTGGCAGGCCGCGGAAGGCCGGGCGAGCGAATGCATCCAGTGTGGTCTGTGCGAGTCCATGTGCCCCCAGCAGATCGACATCATCCACCAGCTCGATGTGGCCGTCGAGAAATACGAGTAAACAGGCATCTGTCATCTCGACCGGAGGCGCGAAGCGCCGGAGTGGAGAGATCTCCTCCGTCTGCCGCAGGTTAAGACCGAGATTTCTCGACTACGCAGCCTTCGGCTGCTTCGCTCGAAATGACAAAACTTTCTTGCAAGGATTTGGCATTTCCGTTCGTGTTATAAGTGAAGTCAAAGCACGAATGAACGGAGTGTCCATCATGAAGAAGATCTCGATTGCCATTCTTGGCACCGCCCTTGCCGCGGCCGTTGCGATTCCTGTCGTCGCATTTGGGGTGGAGGGAGCCCAGGCGCAGGCCAACCCGCTTCCGGGCAGGGTCTGTGCCGCGATCGAGTGCGCAAACGCGCAGGGTGCCTGCGTCGGAACCAGCACATGCTACGTCGATGCCGACGGCGACGGCGTCTGCGACAATTATGCCGAGCGTGGCGGTAACGGTTACGGCAATGGCAACGGTGGCGGCTACGTGGATGCCGACGGTGATGGCGTCTGTGACAACTACGGTACGGGTAACGGCTACGGCAATGGAAATGGCAATGGCGCCGGTAACGGCAGCGGTGCTGGCAATGGCGCCCGGGGTCATCATGGCGGTGGCCATCATGGGGCTCATTGCTTCTAGGCAGTTAACCAAGGGGCGTCATCTTGCTGCCGCGTGACGATATCGAACGGACCATGAACACCCATGGGGCGACCGTATGGCGCGTGTGCATGGGGTACTTTCGCACGGAACACGATGCGCAGGACGCGTTTCAGGACACGTTCGTCAAGTACGCGCTCGCCGACGCGACGGCCTTCAACGACGACTCCCACCGCAAGGCCTGGCTCATCAAGGTCGCGTCCAACGTCTGCAAGGACATGCTCAAGGCGCGGCGTCGCAGCGAGCAACCCCTCGACGAGGCGCTTTCGTCAGAGGCGCTCGTCTCCCACGACAGCTCGACGCAGCCCGATTCGGGGCGCATGGAGTTCGTGGAGGCCTTTCGCAGCCTTGATGACCCGCCGCGGCTCCCGCTTTACCTGGCCCTGTACGAGGGGTACACCGCTCCCGAAATCGCCGACATGCTCGATGCGCCCGTGAACACCGTCTACTCCTGGATATCCCGGGGCAAGAAGCTGCTGAAGGAGGCACTATCGTGAACGATCGCGAACTGGAAGCGCGGATGCGCGACGCCTTCGATGCCGTCGATCTGCCCGATGCCGTGAGGCAACGCACCCTCGAGACCCTCGACGACCTTGCCGCCGGGCAATCCGCGGGCAAGCCGGAGCCCTCGGTCGTCACCTCCAATCACGGGAGTGGTCGTGCAGCGCGCAAGGCGCGACGCGGACGCCTCATCACCGCGCTGGCCGCCTGCCTCGTGGTCGGTGTGGCGGTGTTCGGCATATTCCGCGTGGGCGGTGCAACGAATGCCCCGGTCGAGACGGCGCCGGGTGAACAGGGCATCGTCGCGCCCATGGACATGGTGGCGACCGCCTTCGTT
>CATLBX010000025.1 GCA_949879855.1 uncultured Coriobacteriia bacterium | reverse complement strand
ATCCTGCGCGGCTTGAAGGAGAAGTACGAGATCCACCACGGCGTGCGCATCCAGGATGCGGCCATCGTGGCGGCAGCCCAGCTCTCCAACCGCTACATCACGGACCGCTTCCTGCCCGACAAGGCCATCGACCTCGTCGATGAGGCAGGTAGCCGCCTGCGCATGGAGATCGACTCCAGTCCCGTCGAGATCGACCTGCTCGACCGCATGCTCACGCAGATGCAGATCGAGGAGCAGGCCCTCATGAAGGAGGACGACGAGCTTTCCAAGCAGCGCCTCGAGGAGCTACGCGGCCAGATCGCCGAGCAGCGCCAGCAGCTCGACAAGCTGCGCGCCGAGTGGTCCAACCAGAAGGACGCCATCAATCGTGTCCGCGAGATCAAGGCCGAGATCGACCAGGCCCAGGTGGACGAGGACCGTCATACCCGCGAGGGCGACCTCGTGGCGGCGTCCGAGATTCGCTTTGGCAGGATTCCGCAGCTCAAGGCCGAGCTCGAGGAGGCGACCAAGGCGCTCGAGGCCAACCAGGAGGAGGACAGCCTGCTCAAGGAGGAGGTCACCGCCGAGGACATCGCCGATGTCGTGAGCAGCTGGACGGGCGTGCCCGTGAGCAAGATGATGGAAGGCGAGATGGCCAAGCTCGCGAATCTGGAAGACACCCTGCACGGGCGTGTCATCGGCCAGGAAGAGGCCGTGCATGCCGTCGCCGGCGCCATCAGGCGCAGCCGCAGCGGCCTGTCCGACCCGGACCGTCCCATCGGCAGCTTCCTGTTCCTGGGTCCCACGGGCGTGGGCAAGACCGAGCTCACCAAGGCGCTCGCCGAGTCGCTCTTCGATGACGAGCGCGCGATGGTGCGCATCGACATGTCCGAGTACATGGAGAAGTTCAGCGTGCAGCGTCTCATCGGCGCCCCGCCGGGATACGTTGGCTACGAGGAGGGCGGTCAGCTCACCGAGGCGGTGCGCAGGCATCCCTACTCGGTCATCCTGCTCGACGAGATCGAGAAGGCGCATCCGGACGTGTTCAACGTGCTTCTGCAGGTGCTCGATGACGGACGCCTCACCGACGGCCAGGGCCGTGTGGTGAGCTTCAAGAACGCGATCATCATCATGACGAGCAACCTCGGGTCGCAGTTCATCCAGGAGTTCATGGAGACGGGCGACAAGGAGGCCATGGACAATGCCATCCAGACCGCCCTGCGCCAGTCCTTCAGGCCCGAGTTCCTCAACCGTATCGACGAGATCATAACCTTCACCTCGCTCGATATGGAGCATCTCGAGAAGATCGTCGACCTGCAGCTCGAGAAGGTGCGCGCGCGTCTGGCCGAGCGTCGTATCACGCTCGAGCTCACGCCCGCCGTGTTGGAGCGCCTGTCCCTTGACGGGTTCGACCCGCTCTTCGGCGCGCGTCCGCTCAAGAGGCTCATCCAACACGAGGTCGTCGACCGCGTCGCCAACGAGATGGTCTCCGGCCATCTGCAGGAAGGCGACACGATCACCATCGACCTGGACGAGAACGGCGACTACACCGTGACGATCGGGGAGTAGCACCGGCGCAAGATGTGCGCAAACTATGTAGAAGGGGACCAGTTTTCATGACTGGTCCCCTTTTTGCATGGGGTGGTGGCGTTTATTGCTATTATCGAGCCCATGGAAGAGACGCAGCAGGACACGAAACCCATACAAGGGCTCAGCACGGCAGAGGTCAACGAGCGCATCGCCGCCGGCAAGGTCAACGAGAACGCCGACGTGCACACGCGCAGCATCCCGCGCATCGTGCGCGACAACATCTGTACCCTCTTCAACCTCGTCAACATCATCCTCGCCATCGCCATCTTCTGGACCGGCTCCTATCGCAACCTCCTGTTCATGGCGATCATCATCTGCAACATCGCTATCGGCATCTACCAGGAGGTGCGCTCCAAGCTCACCATCGATCGGCTTTCGGTCATCACCTCGTCCAAGGCCCATGTCATCCGCGATGGCAGGCAATCGAACATCATGCTCGACCAGATCGTGCTCGATGACGTCATCCTGCTCGAGCGCGGCGACCAGGTTCCCTCGGATTGTCAGGTCATCGAGGGGTCGTGCAGCGCCAACGAAAGCCTGCTCACCGGCGAGGCCGACCTCGTGCCCAAGAAGGTCGGTGACGACCTGTATTCGGGCAGCTTCATAAGCTCCGGTTCTTGCATGGCCCGCGTCACCGCCGTGGGTGCGGATAACTACGCAACTAAGATTAACAACGAGGCCAAGGTCTATCGCAAGGTCCGCTCCGACATCATGGAGTCGCTGCGCAAGATCATCAAGTTCGTCACCGTACTCATCGTGCCCCTGGGGGCCGCGCTCATCATCAAGGAGTGCTGGCTCGGCGGCGGCACCATAGACTCGGCGATTCTGCATACCTCCGCCGCGCTCGTCGGCATGATCCCGCAGGGGCTCATCTTGCTCACGTCGGCCGTGCTCGCCGTGAGCGTCATCCGCCTGGCGCAGCACAAGGTGCTCGTCCAGGAGCTCTACTGCGTCGAGACGCTTGCCCGCGTCGACGTCGTGTGTCTCGACAAGACGGGCACCCTCACGCCGGGCGAGATGGACGTCGACGAGGTCAGTCCCTTCGACGGGGTGCCCTATGACGATGCCCTTCATGCGCTCGTGGCACTCGATTCGCTCTCGAAGGACGACAACGAGACTGCCAAGGCCATCAAGGCCTACCTTACCGGCCTCGAAGAGCGACCCGATGCTCCCAAGGCCGTTCAGGGCACGACGCGCTACGTGCCGTTCTCGTCCGAGCGCAAGTATTCGGGCGTGTGCTATGGAAGCGAGGCCGGCAACTACGCCATGGGCGCGGCCGAGTTCGTCTTAAAGGGAAGCGACGAGCTTCCCGAAGTCCTGAGCACCATCGAGCGCCTTGCGGGCGTGCGTCGCGTGCTCGTGCTCGCCAAAGTCGCCGATTTCGACAAGGAAGATGCCATCGTCGGGCCGGTCGAGCCACTGGCGCTCATCTTCATTCGCGACCGCGTGCGTCCCACGGCGGCTCAGACGCTCGACTACTTCAAACAGCAGGGCGTGCGCATCAACATCATCAGCGGTGACGCGGTCGAGACGGTTTCCAACATCGCCGCCTCTGTGGGCGTTCCCGATGCCGACAAATGCATTGACATGAGCACCGTGACCACCGAGGAGGAGCTGCGCGAGGCGGCCCGCACCTGCCGTGTCTTCGGTCGCGTGAGTCCCGCGCAGAAAAAGCAGCTCGTCGTGGCATTGCAAGACCAGGGTCATACCGTCGCCATGACCGGCGATGGCGTGAACGACGTGCTCGCCCTGCACGCGGCCGACTGCTCCGTGGCCATGGGCACCGGTTCGGATGCCGCGCGAAGCGTCGCCCAGCTCGTGCTCCTCGATGACGACTTCGCCTCGATGCCCCCCGTGGTCGCCGAGGGCCGCCGTTCCATCAACAACCTGCAGCGCTCCGGTTCGCTGTTCCTGGTCAAGACGATATTCTCCGTCGTCATGTCCCTCATGTTCATCTTCATCGTGAGCTACAACTATCCCTTCGTGACCATCCAGCTCACCCTCATCGATGCGTTCACCGTGGGTATCCCCTCCTTCGTCCTCGCGCTCGAACCCAATCGCGACCTCATACGCGGCGAGTTCCTGCGCAACGTCATCACGCGCGCCATACCCGGTGCCATCTGCGTCGTGACCTCCGTCATCATCGCCGTCATCTTCAGCTTCGCCACGGGTCTGTCGCAAGATCAGTTCTCGACGCTTTGCGTCATCCTCACCTGCGTGTCGGGCGTCAATCTCGTCATACGCCTGTCGATTCCCTTCAACTACATACGCGTGGCGCTGCTCGTTGTCGTGCTCGCGGGTCTCGTGCTCGGCATCTTCGTCTTCGGCCCCGTCTTCATGCTCGTGTCCCTGACGGGTAACATGGTGTTGCTCACCATCGTGGCCGCGGTGTTCATAACCGTGCTCTTCAACGTGCTGTTCAACATCGCGCTCAAGCGCGAGCGTGCCTATCTCGATTCCCTCGCAGGTGAGTAGGGCGTCATCTCCTGAATCGTCGCCGGCGCAAACGGCTATAATCCGCATATTATGTTGCCCCGCTTTCACTGGTCAGATATCACGAACGTCGGTCATTACCTTGGCGTGCTCATCCTGATGACGGGCGCGGCCATGTGCGTGCCCGCCGTCATCGCGCTCGTGTTCGGGGAATTTCGCCAGCTCGGCGCGTTCGTTGCCGGGATAGGCGTGTGCCTGACCATCGGATCGGCGTTGCGCTTTTTCAAGGCGCGGGGGCTGGACCGGCGGCGCGCGTTGCTGCTCGTGGGCTTTGGCTGGATCGCCATCGGCATCGTGTGCGCGGTGCCGCTACTTCTGTCCGGTTCCTTCGATTCGTGGTTCGATGCCCTCTTCGATTCCGTCTCGGCGCTCACCACAACGGGCGTGACGCTCGTGACCGACGTCGATTCCCTGAGCTATTCCCAGATTACCTGGCGTGTGATCATGTCGTTTGCCGGAGCTCTGACCGTCGTCGTCATTGCCATGTACTCGGGATTCTTCGGCGAGGGCTCCCGGGTCTTCATGATGAGCGAGCGTCGCGACGGAGAGCGCACGCGGGCGCGCATCAGCGAGACCTGCCTTTCGGTCTTGCGCGTGTACGGGAGCTTCGCGCTCGTCGGCGCTGTGGCCGCGACGGTCATCTGCCTGTTTCTGGGGCTGCATCCCGTCGATGCGATCATGAACGGTTTCTGGCTCGCCCTGACCGCCGTGGGCACGGGTGGTTTCGTGCCCCATACGTCCGACCTCATCTACTACCACTCGCTTCCCCTGCAGTTCGTGCTCAGTGCCCTCATGATTGCCGGCGCGATCAGTTTTGCCGTGTACGCCTACGCGCGCGCCCGCCGCTTCGGGCACATCAGGCGCAACGCGGAGCTGCGCGTGTACGCGCTGTGGATCGTGGCCCTCGTCGCCTTCGTCACCTGGATCATGACGCGCGAGGGATTCTTTACGAGTCTGGGCGGTCTCATGCAAAACGGATTGACCACCGTCGTCTCGGCCGCGACGACCTGTGGCATGCAGGCGGTGTACCCCGAGCAGATCGGCGGTCTCATAACGGATGGCGTGGTCATTCTCGTCATCGTCGCGATACTCTTCGGCGCGTGCGCCTACTCCTCGGGCGGCGGCATCAAGTTCGTGCGCATCCTGCAGGTCCTGCGCTGGATCAAGTACTCGATTCTCGTGCGCCTGGCTCCCGATAACGCGCGCGTGCGCATCAAGTACGAGCACTTTGGCTCGCAGTCGCTGAGCTCCGAGGACGCGATGATCGCGATGACGGTCTTCATCTTGTACCTCGGCACGGCCGCTCTGGGTTCCATGGCCTTCATCGCGTTCGGCAACGATGCCCTCAACTCGGTCTTCGAGTCGATTAGCTACGTGACCAACTGTGGCATGACGACCGAGATCACGCAGGCGGGCCTTCCCTTCGGCCTCAAGATCGTGGCCCTGCTGCTCATGTGGGCCGGCCGCGTCGAGTTTATCGCGCTTATCGGCGCCATCGTCGGTATCCTCATCTCGTTGCATCCCGAGAACCTCTTCAGCAACGACAGGTCGCGCGACCTGAGGACGCTCAAGCGCAAGAACTTCGGCGGGACGGCCTGGCGCCGTCGCAAGCGCCAGGAATCCGGGCGGCGGGGGAGGACCTTCGTCGTGACGGGCCTTCTCGTCCTTGCCCTCGGCTGCCTTGGCACGGGCGCGCCCGCGGCGGTTGCCGTCCCGGGCGGCGCGCAGGTTCCCGCGCAGGACGTCGAGGCGCTGAACAGCCCCTCGCCCTACAGCTCCGTGGACGTGCGCTCCCTGCTCTCTGCCGGAAAGCGCCAGGATGGCAGCGACGTCGTCTTCACGGGAGAGGCAGTTGGGTCGCCCATCATCGCCGACGAGGGTCACGTGTGGGTCAACGTCAAGAACGCCGGCGCCATGGTCGGCGTCTATATGAGCACCGAGCTTGCCGGGCAGATCGCGCATTACGCGACCTACGAGCAAACGGGCGACATGATCACCGTGCAGGGCATCTATAACCTGGCCTGCGCCGACCATAACGGCGAGCTCGAGGTGCATGCGGAGCAGGTCGAGGTCAACGCCCAGGGCGAGAGCTGGACCAATCCGGTCAATCCGGCGACCTACGTCGTCGGCATCGTTCTCATCGTGGCCGGACTCGCCCTGACGCTCGCGCGCCAGTCGCTCCATGGGCGCGTCCGGTTCAGGAACCTGTTCAGGTGGGAGAGAAACTGACGAGCGCCGATTTGGCGATTCGTTCATGGCTATAATAGGCACGACGAGGAGGAAAGGCATGAAAGCGGTATTTCAGAGACGCGCGCAGAAGAAGGGGAGCCCGGTTGTCGGCATGCTCGTCGTGCTCGCGTCGATTTGCGCCTTCCTCGCCTTCCTCGCGCTCGTCACGGTCGTCGTGCACTTCATCGTGATGTAGGCGGGCGTCTTGATTACGCGGCTGCATCTTGAGGACTGGCGCATCATCGGTCACTACCTCGGCGTGCTCATCCTGCTCGTCGCGGTTGCCATGATCCCTCCCTTCATCATGTCGCTTTGCCTTGCCGAATACTCCACGTCGGTCGACTTCATGCTCTCCATCGGCATCACGGGCATCGTGGGAAGCGTCCTGCTCTTCTCCAAGGTGGAGTTCGCCACCCTTGATTGGCGCCAGTCCCTCGTCATCACCGGCCTGTGCTGGGTGGTCCTGTCCGTCTTCGGCGCATTGCCGCTCTGGATGTCCGGCCATTACGACGGATATCTCGACGCGTTCTTCGAATCGGTGTCGGCGTTCACCACGACGGGCATGTCCCTTTGCGTCGATGTTGACCACATGGCGCTCTCGCTTTCCATCTGGCGCTGCGTCATGCACCTCATCGGCGGCGTCGGCGTCGTCGTCATCGCGCTCGCGCTCGGCGTCTTTGGCACGGGGTCGGCTGCGGCGTCGCTCTACCATGCCGAGGCACGCATGGGCCAGGTCATGCCCGGCATCAAGCAGACATCGCAGTTCATCCTCAAGCTCGCCGCGGTGGTCGTCACCGTGGGCACGGTCGTCTGCATCATTCCCCTGCTCGTCATTGGCATAGAGCCCGTGCGGGCCGCTATCAACGGCTTCCTCGTGACGGCGGCCTCGTTCTCGACGGGTGGCATGACCAGTACCACTTCGAGCATCATGGCGTTCCATTGCTGGCCCCTCGAGGTTTTCGCGCTCGTCCTCGCCGCCTTTGGCTGCATCAACTTCGTGCTTTACGGCGACATCTGGAAGGGCGTGTTCCGTAACTTCTTCAAGGACATCGAGATCCGGACGATTTTCGTCTGGGTCACCGCGCTCGCGGCGCTCATGGCCTTCGCCCTGGCGGGCTCGTATTTCACCACGACCGGTGCAGTCCTGCGACGCGGGTTGTTCGAGGTGCTTTCCGGCGCCTTCAACCTCGGCTTCTCGACGCTACAGGGCGGGCAGATCCTCTTCGCCATGGGTTCGGGCGCCCTCTTCGTCATCATCCTCTCCATGACCATATGCGGGTCTTCCTCCTCGGCATCCGGTGGCATCAAGGCCCTGCGCATCGGGATCATCGCACGCTCCGTGGTGCAGGCCGTGCGCGAGGCGCTTGCGCCCGATCGCGCCCGCCCGCGCACCTTCTACTTCCAGAAGGGCCGGCACCGGCTCACCCCGGAGCTCGTCTCCTCGGCGATGATCATCTTCCTGCTCTACATGGTCACCTATGCCGTCGGGGCCATCGCCGGCATCGCCTATGGCTACGAGGCTCTGCCCGCCATATTCGATTCCGTCTCGGCCGCGTCCAACACGGGGCTTTCGCTGGGCGTCGCCGCGCCCGGCATGCCCAACGGCCTCGAGATCATCTACATCTTCGAGATGTGGCTCGGCCGTCTCGAGTTCATCGCGATCCTGGCGATGGTCGTCGAGATGCTCGCCTTCCTCGTCCCGCGTCACCGTTCGAAGTGGATGCGCAGGAAGAAATGAGCAGACGGGTGACATTCGGCCTCCTTCTCGCCCTGGTCATCTCGCTTGCATGCGGGGTGTCGGCCGCTTTTGCCGTGCCGTCGGACGTCTCGAACGTCAATGGCGGCAAGCTCGAGATCGGCTCCCTTTCCGATCGCTTCGAATCCCTCGACAAGCTCGGCAATTCCCTGACCGACGAGGAAAACGTCGTCATCGAGACGCGCGTGGGCGTCCTGGTGTCCACGAACCGCGCGCTCAACGGCAGCGAGGTGAGCTTCACGGGCGAGGCGGTGGGAGACATCGTGAACGCGGGCGAGGGCTACAAGTGGGCCAACATCAGCGGCACCTCGAATGCGGTCATCAGCGTGTACATGCCCGATGACCTCGCCAAGCTCATTCAGCACGTGGGCGACTATCACGAGACGGGCACGTCGCTCAAGATAACCGGCACCTACCACATCGCATGCCCGGAACACGAGGGAGAGCTCGACGTGCACGCGTCTGCCGCCGAGGTCACCGACAACGGCGGCCCCGTGACCCACATGGTCGTCCCCGGACGCCTCGAGGCCGCGTTCGCGCTTTGTGCCGTGGCGGGATTGCTGCTCACTCTGTATTTGCTGGCCAGGCGCTATCTCCAGAGAAGGGCACAGTCTTGACGTCTTTCGACCACCTTGCCTACCGTACGTCGACGCGTGAGGCGTTCGAGAAGGCCAACGCCAAGCTGGAGCGTCAGGGAAAGCCCTGCGACCCGGGGTGCGTCATATCGCTCGACCGCGGTTATCCGCTCGTGTGCACGCCTCGTGCCACCGAGCGCGCCGAGCTTGCGACATCCATCAAGAAAAGCGACGACAGCATCGTGGCCGTGGGCGACTGGGTGGCGCTGCACCAGCCGCGCCATCATGAGAAGGCCGTCATCGAGTGCGTCTTGCCGCGTCGCAACGAAATCATGCGCGTCAAGCGCATCGGGCGTGAACGTCAGCCGCGTCGGCAGGTGCTGGCTGCCAACGTCGACATCGTGCTCATCTGCCAGTCACTCACGGGTGACGGAATCGACGAGGGGCTGCTCGTGCGGCAGATGGTCGCCGTCGCGGGATGCAAGGCCGCGCCCGTCTTCGTGCTCACGAAGGGCGATATGGTCGACGACACGGTCATCGAAGCGACGCGCGAGCGCATCGGACGCATCGCGCCCGACGTCCCCCTCTTCGTCGTCTCGGTCGATGACGGTGCGTCCATCGACAGGCTGCGCGGCGTGTTCTCGCCGTTCACGACGGGGCTGCTGCTGGGCGAAAGCGGCGTTGGCAAGTCATCGCTCGTCAACGCGCTCCTGGGCGAGCAGGCCCTGGCGACCGGTAACGTGCGCGCATCCGACGACAAGGGACGGCATACGACGGTTGCGCGACGCATGATCGAGCTTCCGGGCGGCGGCCTCGTCATTGACGCCCCCGGTCTGCGCACCTTGCAGATTCTCGACATGGAGGCGAGTCTCAAGCTCGCTTTCGAGGACATCGCGCAGGCCGCCCTCGGCTGTCGCTTCCGCGATTGCACGCACGGTGACGAGCCGGGCTGTGCGGTGAGGGACGCCATCGCACCCGAACGTCTCGAGGCCTATCGACGGCTTCTTTCGAGTGGGCGTTAGTGTTACATTATGCAAACACGTCTCGAGGTGGCCTAAAGAGTGGCTAGGTGAGCGGAGGGCTCATGAGCAAAAGCGGTAACCTGACCATCGTCCTGCAGGCAGGCGGCGAATCTCGGCGCATGGGTCGCAGCAAGGCGACCGTGCCCTTTTTGGGCGAGCCGCTCATCTGGCGCGGCATCAATCGCCTGCTCCCGTTGGCAGACGAGTTCAGCATCACGACCAACGAGCCCGAGAACCTCGACTTCCTCGACGACCTGGTCGAGCTCGGCAAGATTCGCCTCGTCACCGACGAGTACGAGCAACGCGGTGCGCTGCGTGGCGTGTACACGGCCATGAACGCCGCATCGAACGAGTACGTCGCACTGGTCGCATGCGACATGATCTTCCCCTCCCGCAACCTCATCAGCGCCGAGCTCGAGGCCCTCATCGAGGAGGGTGCCGATGCCGCCGTCCCCAAGACGACTCACGGCTACGAGCCCTTTCATGCCGTATACAGGCGCTCGAGCTGCCTTCCCCTCATCCACGAGGCCACGGAGGCGGGCGAGTCCAGGGCCAACGGCTGGTTCGACAAGATTGAGGTCGCGGAGTTTGACGGTCAACGTGTCGCCCAGGCAGAGCCCCGTGGCGGTTGCTTCATCAACGTCAACACCCCCGAAGAGCTCGCCGATGCGCAGGAGCGCATCCTCACGGGCAAGATTGCCGAACGCGAGGAATTCGACTCCTAACGCATCTCGTTTCAATCTTCGTTCAATCTTTGACGCGTACAATTCCCGCTGCCGTGAAATGGTGCCCCAATGTCATTTCGACCGGAGGCGCGCAGCGCGTTCCCCCTGTCATTTCGATCGGAGGCGCGCAGCGCCGGAGTGGAGAAATCTCCTCCGTCACTGCAAGCGAAGCGCCAGGATCGAGATTTCTCGACTGCGCTCACTGCGTTCGCTTCGCTCGAAATGACAGGAGGGTATTATTACGGTTTTATGTTAATGCACGCCCTTTACGAGCACTTCTCCTCCGTAAAGGCTAATATGACAGCACGCAAGTTCGTCTGCTCGAAAGTGAGGGCTTTCACATGAATCAAGCCAGTTCCGACAGGCCCGTGCCCCCCGAGGGAGCGCAGAGCGCGCCTCCCGTCACGCCGCCTGTCACCAACCAAAGTGCTCCCAAAGCCCAGAAGCCGGCTGCGTCAAAGCAGTCCGGTGGTGGCGTCAAGTCCTTCCTCTACGGCCTGCTCGGCGGTATCGTCTCCGTCGCCCTCGTCCTGTGCCTGGGTAACTTCACCCCGGTGCTCGATGCGTTCAAGGGCGCCACGGTGACGTCGACCAACGGCAACGTCGTCATCAACCCTTCCGACGAGGACGTCACGCTCGCGGAGGCGGTCGCTGCCAAGTGCCTCGGCTCCGTCGCGACGATATACGTCTACTCGGGCAACACCTCGTCCAACCCCTTCTTCGGTTCGGGCGGCTCCTCCAACACGCCGTCCTCGCTCGGTAGCGGCGTCATCATTGCCAACGATGGCGGCACCTGCTACATCGTCACCAATAGCCACGTCGTCAACGGTGCCTCGAGAGCGACGGTGACCATCGGTGAGAACAGCTACGAGGCGCAGATCGTTGGCCAGGACGAGAAGACCGACCTCGCCGTCGTCAGCATCAAGGCCACGGGCTACACCCCCATGGAATGGGGCGATTCGGCCGACCTCACGGTAGGCGAGTGGGTCATGGCCATCGGCTCTCCCTATGGCTACGAGCAGACGGTCACGACGGGCATCATCTCGGCCATGTACCGTTCCGACGTCGTGCAGGACGCCACGGGTTCGAGCTCCGTCTATACCGACATGATCCAGACGGACGCGGCCATCAACCCGGGCAACTCGGGTGGTGCGCTCGTCAACGACAAGGGCGAGCTCATCGGTATCAACACCTACATCTCCTCGACCTCGCAGTCGAGCGCGGGCCTGGGCTTTGCCATCCCGTCGAGCACGGTGCAGCGCGTCGCCGAGCAGATCATTGCCGGCAAGACGGTCACCCACGCCTTCCTTGGCATCACGATGACCGCCTCGTCCGATCCGTCCGGCGTGGCGATCACCTCGGTCTATAAGGACACGGGTGCCGCCAAGGCCGGTCTGCAGACGGGCGACGTCATCACCAAGATCGACGGTAAGACCATGAGCTCTCCCAGCGACGTGAGCATTGCCGTCAGCTCGCAGAACGTCGGCGACACGATCGAAGTCACCTACGTGCGCGGTGGTAGCGAGCACACGGCGGCGGTCACGTTGGGCAGCGATGAGCAGAACGTCCAGGAGTACGCCGAAAACGGTGCCCCGGCCCAGAACAATGGCGGCGGTAATGGCAACGGCGGCAACTCGGGCGGATTCGGCTTCAATCCCTTCGGCCGCTAGAGAGCTCAGTTCACTTCGTTCGCTTCACGCGAAATGGCAAAGTTGCCGCTTTTGTGACGCGTTGGCGATGAGCCGATGACAAGAAAAGGCACCCTGTGGCGCATCAGATGCGTCGCAGGGTGCTCTTTTTTGCCAATCGAGCCAAGAAAAGGCCAGTTGTGGCACACGGCATGCGCCACAAACAGCCGATTCCTGTCAGTTATTCTCTACCCTCGTTATTTCTTGTTGTCGAAGTCCTTGACGAAGCGGTAGCCGTAGCCACGCACGGTCTCGATGACGTTGGGATCGAGGCCGACGCTGGCGAGCTTGTCGCGCAAGCGCTTGATGTGCGTGTCGACGGTCTTGGTTTCGACGACGTACTGCCAATCCCATGCCTCGCGGAGCAGCTGCTCGCGACCGAGCACGGTGCCGGCATGGCTCATGAGCGTGACGAGGAGCTCGAACTCGCGCGGGGTGAGTTCGATATCCTTGCCCTCGAAGGTGGCGTGATGGCCCGCCTCGTCCAGATGGATGCCGCTGATGTCGAGGACGCGCACGCCGTCGGCTCCCGTGTCTGCTTCCTGCGGGGCACGACGCAGCAGCGCATGCACGCGGGCGAGCAGCTCGCGAATACCGAAGGGCTTGGCCAGATAGTCGTCGCCGCCCAGTTCGAGCCCGACGACCTTGTCGAGCTCCGTGTCGCGGGCGGAGAGAAACAGCACGGGCACGTTGCTCTTGGCGCGAATGCGGCGGCATACCTCGTAGCCGTCGATACCGGGAAGCATGACGTCGAGGATCACGAGATCGTAGTCGTTGGCATTGGCCATCTCGACGGCCTCGTTGCCATTGTGCGCGACATCGACCTTATAGCCCTCCTTCGAGAGGTTGAAGCTGACGAAGTCGGTTATTGCCTGCTCGTCGTCGACGACGAGGATTCTCTGTTCGCTTTTTTCTTCCATGGCAAGCTCCACTCGACCATTACCTGTTACGATTGCTTCTATTGTATGCGCTGCAGAAGAGTTCGCGCTACGCCGTAATGAAATTGTTTTGAGAAAGAGAGAATGCATGCTTCTGACCGTGGACATCGGAAACACGCAAACTGCCATGGGTCTCTTCGAGGATGATGACCTCGTGGCCCATTGGGTCTTCACCACGCGCGTGCAGGATACCGCCGACGAGGTCCAGCTCTCGCTCATCGGGCAGTTCGACCTCAACGACATCGACGCCTCGGCGTGTCATGACGTCGTCATCGCCTCGGTCGTGCCGGCGCTCACCGAGTGCTGGGCCAGCGTCGCGCGGCGTCTTACGGGGCGCGAGCCCATCATCGTGGGCCCCGGCATCAAGACGGGGCTCGCGATGCGCTATGACAATCCGGCCGAGATAGGCGCAGACCGCGTTGCCGACGCCATCGCAGCCATCCAGCTCGAGGGCGCGCCCGTCGTGGTCGTGGACCTGGGCACCACCACCAACATCGAGGTCATCGACGAGAAGGGCCGCTTCATGGGCGGCATCATCGCGCCCGGCATGGGCACGGGTGCGGAGGCCATGTTCACGCACGCCGCCCGCCTGCCCCAGGTCGATATCGTAGAGCCCGCCCATGCCATCGGCACCAACACCGTCGATGCCATGCGCGCAGGCATTGTCCTCGGCGAGGTCGCGCGCATCGATGGCCTCGTGCGCGACATCTTCGACGAGCTCGGCTACGAAGCCCCCGTGATTGCGACGGGCGGCTTTTCCGGCGTGATTGCCGAGCTGTCCCAGACCATCACGCGTCGTGAGCCGCGCCTGACCCTCCACGGGCTGCGGCTCGTCTACGAGAAGAATCGCTAGGGGCGAGGAGGACCGCCGTGTCTGCAGAGAATGCCGCCAACGGGCCCGATTCCCAGGACATCTTCGGTGGCGAGGTTCCGCCCGATGTCGTGCGCTTCTTCGAGCAAGCCGACCCGCCGCGCGAGGTCCGCGAGTTCATGCGCGAGACCATCAACGAGATGCGAACCGAGGAGGCTCGCCAGGCCCAGTTCGTGAGCGACGTCAGCCATGAGATTCGCACGCCGTTGACCGCCATCCGGGGTGCGGCCGAGACTCTGCTCGAGGGCGACGTGCCCGAAGCGATGCAGCAGCGTTTCCTCGAGCAAATCGTGAAGGAGTGCGATCGCCTGACGCGCCTGGCAAACGACTTGCTCACCTTGCAGCGTGCCGAGGGCGAGAGCATGGAGCTCACGCGCATCAACCTGCGCGCCATCGCGGATAACTGCGCCTTGCTCATGCAGGGCCTGGTGGAGGAACGCGGCGTGAACCTCACGGTGGTGGGCGAGGCACCGGATGTCAACGGCAACGCGGACGCGCTCAACCAGATCCTCGTGAACCTCATCGAGAACGCGAGCCGGTTTGCGGGCGAAGGCGGCCATGTCCGTGTCGAGATCACCTGCAACGAAGGCCATTCGGTCATCGCGGTCAAGGATGACGGGCCGGGTTTTGGCGACGAGTTGCCCGAGCACCTCTTCGACCGTTTCTACCGGGCCGACCAGAGCCGCGCGCGGTTCAAGGGAAGCGGCAACAGCGGTCTGGGGCTCGCCATCGTCAAGGCGCTCGCCGAATCCATGGGTGGCACCGTGCAGGCGGCAAACCTCCCCGGTCACGGTGCGGTCTTCATCGTCGCCATTCCCAGCTTGCCACCCGAGAACTGGAAGGACATCGCACCTTGCGCGCATTTGAGCGAATCGCTCGAGGAGCCGATTCTCGACGTTGACGAGTAGACGCCCCGCAGCAGAACCCCGTCCATACGCGAACGCATGGGTGGCGCAGGGGAGCATTTGCGGTACCATGGACTCTACGAAAATCTGAAGGGAACAAAATGACTCCAACGAGAACCGTCGTAACCGTTTTGGGCAAGGACCGCAGCC
>CATLBX010000024.1 GCA_949879855.1 uncultured Coriobacteriia bacterium | reverse complement strand
CATATGTCCGGCACCCTCGCGAATGTTCCGGCGAAGCTCCTGGGTCTCCTTGACGGTCAGACCACGAGCATCGACGAACCAGCAGCCCTCGCTGTTCTTGAAGAGCTCGGTAAGCTCCTCGACTTGCTCGACCTTTTTCTGTGTAGGCATGCGCACCTCCCTTCATACAAATCGACCCCCGCTGCTGACAGCGGAGGCCGACGAGAGTGCATGCCTAACAGGGCATCATTCAAATTCGACCACCTCGGCGGGCGGAAGCCTTGCTTCCCTTAAGTCCCAGCTTGGAACACCGGCTGTCTTTGGTAGCGGGTAAAACTACAAATGCGAAATGGAATGATAGTGCAAGCACGAGGCGGATGCAAGGAAATTTAGAGGCCGAACTCCTCATAGAGAGACTCGCGGAAAGCTTCGTCTTTTACCTGCCGTTGGAGGTCGTCGATGCGACTTGCTCCAAGCAGTGCATTGACGAGCTTCTCAATCCGCTGCTCACCTTGCTCAATACCCTGCGCAATACCCTGTTCGATGCCCTGTTCGATGCCTTTTTTCAGGCCTCTCTCAATCGCCTCGCTCTCCTTGACGCGCAGCAACATTTCAGTTGTCATGATGCTGCCGACCCATCCTTCATCGGCGTAGGCCTGACGTGTTGCATCCGCAAGCTCCATAGTCAGATCATCCCCCTCCACCGGCTCATTCGTCTTCACGTATTTTAGCAGGGAGCGAACTTCTGGTGGAACATCCGTCATACTTGCAGAGGTGTTCGCGATAACAACATGTACCCCATTGTTGAAATTAGCAGTCGGGTCATCCTCGCACTTCAATTCAAATCTGTAGAGTGCAAGGCCAGAACCAAAATGATCATATTGGCAGATTGACAGCATGTAGAGTTCGGGCAAGTCCTTGTACAGCTGTCCCTTGCCTAACGCTCTTGTGTCTATCATTGCCTGATAGTACCGAAGCCTCCGCTCGAAGTCATCGCAGCGCACGGTTTGCATCTCTATTTCGACGACTTCCCCGGTACCCGCAAGCACGGCATCCATTCGAACCGACTTGCGCAAGACAGCCGGAATACTTGTCTCAACCTCGAAGAACTCAAGCGTACCTATCTTAATGTCCAGAAGGCGCTCTGCGAAACGCCGGGCAAGATCCGGGTTATCTGCCATGACTTTTGCGAAGGTGTAGCCAGATGCAAACACGAGCCCTTCGCAATCAAGCTCGAACTGAGATTTTCTGCCTGCCAACACGGCTTTTCCGCAGCCTGTCATCTTCCGCTCCTTTCACAACACAAGCGAGCGGGGCGCAGCATAGGGCACGAGGCGCCGAGGCATCCACCCCGAGAACCTGAACGAAATCAGAGAGCTTTCGGTGCGTTTTCGGGGTAAAAATTGTATGGCTTTTGACCTCTCGGTGCAGGTTTTAGGGAACGGTCGAAAATATGACCGCCAAAAAAAGGGTCCGTGCGCAATGCACGGACCCTTCTGAGGCCAAAGTTTCCCACAGCCCGCTTACTTCTTCCTCCGCTTCGTGATGCGGGCGAAGATGAGGCTCGTCACGAAGGCCACGGCGCCAAAGACGGCCATGGTCGTATAGACGAACAGGCTCACGCCGCCGCAAGCGCTCATCACGACCTGCTGGAAGAGCGAGCCGCCGGCGATGTCGGTATTGACGATGGCCAGATGGTGCGGGAAGCGCTTCTGGCCATAGCGCTCACGGGCAAACGCGGTGGCCTGGGGCGCAACGCTGCCATAGCCCATCACCATCATCAGGCACCCGATGACGTAGAGCCATCCCAGGCCGAAGAAGAAGGCACAGGCTAACACGGTGCATGCGCAGAAGGCGATCGTGGCCACGAGTATCATGGAAAACTGCAGGCCCTTCTTGTCGTAGATGACGCCCATGGTGAGACCTGACGCGCCGTTCAAGATGGGGATGATGCCCACCAGCGTGGTAGCGAACGTGGCATCCATGTTGAGCTCCAAAGCCCCCTGCATGGAGGTGCCTATGACGACAAGGCCGGCGCCCAGGATGATGATGGCCCACAGATAGTAGCCGTAGAATGCAGGGTCGCGGAATATCTGGCGCTGGTTTGCCTCGGCTTCCTCGGCAGCCTTGGTGTCCGTCACGAACTCGGCATCACCCTCAAGCTCTTCCTCAGCCAGGGCCTCCTTCTGATTGCTCACACCCAGAACCTCGCTGATGTTCTCGGGAGCGCGCTTCAGGAAGCAGGACAGGGACACGAAGACGACGCAAGCCGTGGCCGCGACGACGCCGAGGGCCACGGGAATGCCTGCCGTGCCGATGATGGTGCGCGTGAGCGTTCCCAAGGTGAGCGAGCCCAGACCAAAGCCCATGAACATGACGCCGGATGCGAAACCAGTACGGTCGGGGAACCAGAGCGTGACCGTGGCGATGGTGACGTTGTAACCAAGGCCCGTTCCACAGCCGATGCATAGGCCATAGCACACGTACAAGGCCCAGATACCATATTGGGCGAGGAGCGCCGTTCCCGCAAAACCGCAAACGAGGAGTGCGGCCGCCGTCAATATGGCACCGCGCACGCCAAGGCGCCTGAGCACCCGTACGCCGATGAGGCCACCCACGCAAAATGCTGCCATGCAGATGGTGAAGGTGACCTTGACCGCCGCCATGTCCCATCCGTATATATCAGCAAGCGGCGTCGCGAAGAGCGACCATGCGTAGACAAGGCCCAGCACCAGAAACGAGGCCGCCGATGCAAATAGATAGGCGTACCGCTTGCGCTTAATCGCGTTCACGTCCATAGTGCCCCCTCCACTTTCGACAATGGCCTTATGGTAGTTGTTATAATCCCCCTTTAAACGTGGTTTTCCCTATAGCACTGTTAGGTGTAAACCTGATACTTGGAGGTTGTGATGTACTCGCGTCATGTCGAGTCGTTCATCGAAACGGCCCGTGCGGGAAGCTTCAGCAAGGCGGCTCGCACGCTCTACATCGCGCCGTCTTCTCTCATCCAGCAAATCGACCTTCTCGAACAGCGACTGGGCATCGTGCTGTTCGAGCGCGGACACCGCGGTGTCAAGCTCACCGAAGCAGGCGAGTCGCTCTATCGTGATGCCATCGAAATCGTTCGCAGGTCCGACGAGGCAGTCGCCCGTGCACAGCAGATTCAGAATGACGAAGGCTCCATACGCGTGGCGACGTCGCTTCTCATGAAATGCCGCATGCTTCCCGGCATATGGTCACACATGATCGACGACACGCCGGGCACCCGCATCGACATCATCTCGCTCGAAAGCGTTGGCGTCGAACCGGGCAATTACCTGCGAGGGCTTGGCGTATCCTACGATGTCATGGAAGGGCTCTACATGTCCGAGCTCTATCAGGACCGTTGCCTGTTTCTCGAACTTGAGCGCGCGCCGTTGTGCGTTGCGCTGCCACGGGCACACGAAGCTGCCGGTTCTCAGGTCGTCGATACCCAGATGCTCCGAAATCTCGATCTGGTGGTGATGAAGAAGGGCGTGTCAGTCGATTATGATGCCGTGCATTCGCACCTAGCGTCGTTGGGCGCAAACCGCATCACCGAGGTGCCGTTCTACACGATGGAGCTCTTCGCGGATTGCGAGCTCAACAAACGCGCCATCGTCACGACGGAAAACTGGGAGGACATACACCCCAATCTCGCGTGCATCCCCCTGGCCGAACCTTACGCCATTCCCTATGGGCTCATCTTTTCCCAAAAACCAAGCCCGCAAGCCATGAAGCTCTACCAAACGGCAAAGAAGATGGTCGGGTAAACAAAAGGAGCCCAGACATAAAGTCCAGGCTCCTATAAATTACACGTCAAGATTGCGCGCTCTGCTACGCCTCGGTGTAGTTGCGGACGATGTCGGAGGCAACCTTGATGCCAGGGCCCATCGTCGAAGAGAGCGCGATGGACTTGACGTAGCGGCCCTTGGTCGCAGCCGGCTTCACGCGCAGGATTTCGTCATAGAGAGCGCCATAGTTCTCGGCGAGAGCCTTGGGCTCGAAGGAAACCTTGCCGATGTTGACATGGCAGATGCCATAGCGATCGGCGCGATACTCGACCTTGCCACCCTTGAGCTCGCCAACGGCCTTGGCGACATCCGGCGTGACGGTACCGAGCTTGGGGTTGGGCATCATGCCGCGGGGACCGAGCACCTTACCCAGACGACCGACTTTGCTCATCATGTCGGGAGTTGCGACGGCGGCGTCGAAGTTGATGTTGCCAGCCTGCACGTCGGCAACGAGGTCATCGGAACCGACGACGTCGGCGCCAGCCTCGAGGGCCTCCTTGGCCTTGTCGCCCTCGGCGAAGACGGCAACGCGAACTTCCTTGCCGGTGCCGTTGGGCAGCGAGATGGAACCGCGGACCTGCTGGTCGGCCTGGCGGGTGTCGATGTTCAGGCGGAACGCGACTTCAATGCTCTCATCAAAGGAAGCGCTCGCTATTTCCTTGGCAAGCGTGCAAGCCTCGAGCGGCGTGTACAGCTTGTCCTCATCGACCTTGGCCAGTGCGGCCTCGTACTTCTTTCCGTGCTTTGCCATGTTCTTTCCTCCTCGTGGTCATCGAGCCTGGCCGGCCCTCCCACATAAAGCGATACCGTATGTACCGCATGTTACCTACTTAAACTTAGCCCCGTTGAGGGTTGAGCTGGTGTGCAAGATTGGCGAGAAACGAAGCGCGCCGCGTACTAGGTACGCAAGCGCTTCGATGAACGCCAAGATTGTGCGCCAGATTAATCCTCAACCAGGACGCCCATGGAGCGAGCCGTACCCGCCACGATCTTCTTGGCCGCCTCGATGTCGTTGGCGTTGAGATCGGGAAGCTTGGTCTCGGCAATCTCGGTGAGCTGGGCCTGCGTGAGCGTGCCGACCTTGTCGCGCTGAGGAACGCCGCTGCCCTTCTGGATGCCGAGAGCCTGACGGATGAGAACGGCCGCCGGCGGGGTCTTGCAGATGAAGTCGAAGGACTTGTCCTCGTAGACCGTAATCTCGACCGGGATAATCGTGTTGCCCTTGTCCTGCGTCTCGGCGTTGAATGCCGTGCAGAACTGCATGATGTTGACGCCCTGGGCGCCGAGGGCCGGGCCGACCGGGGGCGCCGGGTTAGCCTGACCAGCAGGAATCTGAAGCTTGATAAAGCCCGTTACTTCCTTGTCCTTTGCCATGATGCGAATCCTTACTACGTACCTGCCCTTGCGGGCCTTTGTTTTCTATCTATCGAAAGCGCAGAATCGTGAGAAGCCCTCTTCCACATTGAGGCACGATGCGCGCGTTTCTGCCAAACTAGATCTTTGCCACCTGATCGAAGCTGAGCTCGACCGGCGTCTCGCGACCGAAGATCGAGACGAGCACCTTGACCTTGCCGGCCTCGGCGTTGACCTCGGAGACCGTGCCGTCGAAGTCTGCGAGCGGACCGCTCACGACCTTGATCGACTGGCCCTCCTCCAGATCCGTGGAGGTCTTCTTGGGAGCCTCGGGGCTCACGCGCTTGGTGATCTTGTTGAACTCGTCGCGCGTTAGCGGAACGGGCTGGCCCTCGCTGCCAACGAACCCGGTCACGCCCGGCGTGTTGCGCACGGCAACCTGCGTGCGGGCGTCGAGGTTCATCTTGATGAGCACATAGCCGGGAAACACCTTGCGCTCGGTGGTGACGCGGCGGCCGCCTTCCTTGAGCTCGGTGACTTCCTCGGTGGGGATGAGAATCTCGAAGATGTTGTTTTCGAGACCCTGGGTCTCGATGAGATGCTCGATATTCGTCTTGACCTTGTTCTCGTAACCCGAATAGGTGTGGACGACGTACCATCTTCTAGCCATTGGCGCTCACTCCCAAGGTCGCGATGGCATCAAGCGGAATGATAATGATGTTATCGATGATGGCGATGCCGACGCCGAAGAACACGAGGGCGCCGACGACGATGAGGCTTGCGTTGACGAGCTCAGGACGCGTGGGCCAAACCACGCGCTGCATCTCGCCCTTGACCTCTTTGCAGTAGTTGACAAAGCGACGCCAGAGGCTCGGCTTCTTGTTGGGATCGCTCTTGGCAACGGCCTTGGTGCTCTTCGCCTTCTCGGGAGCCTTGTCCTTGGAACGCGAGAGTACAGCCTTCTTCTGCGTCTGCGATTGCGCGCTTGCCTGCTGCGCAAGGTCACGTGCCGACTGAGCCTTCTGCTCCTCGGAACGTGTGTCGCGCCTGCGCTTCTTGTGTTTCTTCGTAGCCATCTTGATCCGTTCGTATAAGGCGGTTCATACCTTAAAAGAGGCCAACTGTGAAGTTGGCCGGAATAATCTGGCAGGCCAGGAGGGACTCGAACCCCCAACATTCGGTTTTGGAGACCGACGCTCTACCAATTGGAGCTACTGGCCTGTTTAGCTTGGTCTAGCCATTGTAGACCACTCCTGAACACTTAGCGAGTACAACTAGCGAGTCTCGCGGTGCAGCGTATGATGACCGCACCAGCGGCAGTACTTCTTCAGCTCGATGCGCTCAGGGTTGTTCTGCTTGTTCTTCTTGGTCGTGTAATTGCGGCGCTTGCAATCAGTGCAGGCCAAGGTGACCAACGTGCGCATTAAATCCTCCTCAATCGCAGAACACGGCCCGACGGTCGCAAAACCGTCGGGCCCGTCTGCTCATAACCTAATGGGCGCGTGTTACTCGATGATCTCGGTAACGCGACCGGAGCCGACCGTACGGCCACCCTCGCGGATAGCGAACTTCAGGCCCTCTTCCATGGCGATCGGGTGAATGAGCTCGCCCGTGATCTCAACGTTGTCGCCCGGCATGACCATCTCGACGCCGTCGGGGAGGACAACCGTGCCCGTGATGTCGGTGGTGCGGAAGTAGAACTGCGGACGATAGTTGGTGAAGAACGGCGTGTGACGGCCACCCTCGTCCTTGGTCAGGACGTAAACCTGGCCCTTGAACTTGGTGTGCGGCTGAACGGAGCCGGGCTGGCAAACGACCTGGCCGCGCTCGATCTCCTCGCGCTTGATGCCGCGGAGCAGCAGACCGACGTTGTCGCCAGCCTCAGCCTCGTCGAGCAGCTTGCGGAACATCTCGACGCCGGTGACGACCGTCTTCTGCGTCGGGCGGATGCCGACAATCTCGACCTCGTCGTTGACGTGGCAGACGCCACGCTCGACGCGGCCCGTGGCGACGGTGCCACGACCGGTGATGGTGAAGACGTCCTCGATAGCCATGAGGAACGGCTTGTCGGTCTCGCGGGCGGGAGTCGGGATGTACTCGTCGACAGCGTCCATGAGCTCCCAGATGGCGTCCTGGTAACCCTTGTCGCCCTCGAGAGCCTTGAGAGCGGAACCACGGATGATGGGGATATCATCGCCGGGGAACTCGTACTCGGTGAGCAGGTCGCGGGTCTCCATCTCGACGAGGTCGATGAGCTCCTCGTCATCAACCATGTCGCACTTGTTGAGGAAGACGACGATGTAGGGAACGCCGACCTGGCGGGCGAGCAGGATGTGCTCGCGGGTCTGGGCCATCGGGCCGTCGGTGGCAGCGATAACGAGGATCGCGCCGTCCATCTGAGCAGCGCCGGTGATCATGTTCTTGACGTAGTCAGCATGGCCCGGGCAGTCAACGTGAGCGTAGTGACGCTTGTCGGTCTCGTACTCGATGTGAGCGATGGAGATCGTGATGCCGCGCTCGCGCTCTTCAGGAGCCTTATCGATGTCCTCGAATGCGGTGAAGTCGGCGGTAGCGGTGCCGTGCGAGCCGTCATTGTCGGAGAGCGTCTTGGAAATAGCCGCGGTCAGCGTGGTCTTGCCATGGTCAACGTGACCAATGGTGCCGATGTTTACATGCGGCTTGGAACGGTCAAACTTTTCCTTTTCAGCCATCATATCCTCCTGTTTGCTGATTTGCATGCGCGCACCCGTTCCTTGGAGTGCGCGTCATTACCGGATAGTCTATACGTGCAAAGCCTCGTCGTGAGGCGAAAAACCTGGTAGCGGCGATTGGATTCGAACCAATGGCAACACGGGTATGAACCGTGCGCTCTGACCAACTGAGCTACGCCGCCGTTTGATCGCTTTTATGCACGCGTCCTGCTTTGTCAGGCTCGTCGCCGTCTGCTCGGTCACAGCGCCAAGGCTGCTCCCTCGCATCCGCGTCGGCCTTCCTCGCAGGCCACGTACCTAAAAGGCTCAAAACTTCGAGCATCGTGTATTTGCATCCAACGCACTCTGCTCGTTCAAACCCTCTAGGCGCAGCATGCGCGCCTAAAAGGCTCAAAACATCATGCGTCGTTTCCAACGCACTCTGCTCGTTCAAACCTTTCTCATGAAAGGTCGAAGACATCATTTAGGGATGTTTAATCTGTGAAATGGAGCCTGTGATCGGATTTGAACCGATGGCCTCTTCCTTACCAAGGAAGTGCTCTACCCCTGAGCTACACAGGCAAAGGTGGTGGGCGCGCATGGATTCGAACCATGGTAGGCAAAGCCAACGGGTTTACAGCCCGTCCCGATTAACCGCTCCGGCACACGCCCATCTTTGTGACTCACTAATCTGTATACGCTTTTCAAGCTGCGTGCGATGCGGTCTAGCCGCATAGCGCACGAGATGATACCGCGCACATCAGATGTTGTCAACGAAAAACCCGCTATACCACGCATCCGGGTGTAGCTATGCTCCTCGCTGCGCAAATGCGGCTGGTGCCAGCGGCAGGAATCGAACCCGCAACCCTCGGTTTACAAAACCGCTGCGCTACCGTTGCGCCACGCTGGCAAAACCGCGTCCGGCAGTGTATCAGAAATGAGACAAGTGTGCCTGGGACGTTTGTCTCATTTCCCCGCTCCGCGCACGATGGCTTCGAGTTTGGCACGCGTCTCGATATCGAGGCGATCGGCGATGGTGCGCTTCTCGTTGGCGGCCCGTCGGGCAATATCACGTCGTTCGTCCTCGACCACGACGGTGTCTTCGGTGAATGCCAGCGCCGAAAGCGACGCGACTCCTCCGCCGAAGACCGTCGACTGGATGGTGAAATCCGACGAAACAACCACAACTTCGAAGCCCTTTTCGCGCGCATCGTGCGCAAGCCGCTCGATGACGCTGTCGGCACTCACGCCTGCGGGCGAGAAGATGACGTCGATACCCGCCTTGCGCGTGGGTGTTCCCGTCGATTCGGGATTGCCGGCGGCATCGAAGACGACCGTGCATCGTTCGTAATGCTCCTGCGCAAGCTGCGCCGCGTCGTTGATGAGCGCCTCGCGGGCCCTGTTCCAGCCCTCCCCGCTCTCGTAGTCGACGCCCAGATGCGCGTAGCGCCCGTTGTTGCGAATGACGTTGTAGCCGTCGACGATCAGGACCTGGCGACGTTGCATTGCCTCATCCATTCGTAGGCCAGTGCGGTGGTGGCTTGGGCGACGTTGAGCGACTCGACGTGGCCAGCCTGCGGCAGGCAGACGAGCATGTCGCAGGTCTCGCGCGTGAGACGGGCAAGTCCCGCATCCTCCGAACCCATGACGAGCACGATGCGACCCGAAAGCGGCGCGTCCCAGAGCAGCGTCTTGGCATGCTCGCTCGCCCCGATGACCCAGAAGCCCTCCTCCTTGAGGCGTTCGAGGCTCTTGACGAGGTTAGCCTCCTGCGCGATGGGCACGTGCGCGACCGCACCGGCCGAGGTCTTGTACGTCGCCGTGGTCACGCGCGCGCAGCGGCGGTTGGGAATGAGCACGCCCGCCGCGCCGACCACGTCGGCGGTGCGCACGACGGCGCCAAAATTGCCGGCATCGGTTATATGGTCGCAGGCGATGATGAGCGCGTTGGCGGCGTCGCTCGCACGGTCAACGAGCTGACGCAGGCCCACGTATTCGTATGGCTTAACCTGCGCGACGATGCCCTGATGAGCGCCATGGGACGAATGGGCGTCGAGTTCCTTGCCCGTCGCACGCTCGATGCGAATGCCGTCTGCCTGCGCGCGGGCAAGCAGCTTCGAGGCGCGCTTGTCACGAAAGGCCGCATCGTTTGCGTAGACGGCCTGAATGGGAACGCCCGCGTCAAGGGCCTCCGCAAGGGCATGGCGCCCCTCGAGGTGCTCACTCTCCATAGCTGACCCGCGCTCCGTTGGGGGTGTCCTCGATGGTGAAGCCCAGCGCGGCAAGGCCGTCGCGCACGGCGTCGGCGAGCGCCCAGTTCTTCTCGGCGCGAGCCTGCGCGCGAGCCTCGAGCAGGGCATCGGCGGCGGCGTGCGGATCGTCTCCCTCATAGCCGCAGGTCTTGGCTGCCAGTTCGCAGACTTCCATCGGCCACTCATCGGCGCCTTCGCTGGGCATCGCGATGCCCAACACGCCCACGAGCTCCTCAATGGCGTCCGCGCTCAGAAGCGCCGCCTCACGGGCGCCCGCATCCATATGATCATGCTGCTCGATGAAGCGATTGCACTCGTTGGCAAACGAGAAGATCGCGGCCAGACCGCCAGCCGTGTTGAAGTCATCGTCCATCGCTTCGACGAAGTCGGCGCGCATGGTCTCGCGGGCCTTGTCGATACCGGCGCTATCCGACTGCTCGCCCTCGGCGGCATGCTCGGCTGCCCAGCGCAGGTTGCGCACCGTCGCGCACAGATGGCCGTACGAGGTGTCTGCCTCGGCCAGGCGCGCGTCGGAGAAATCGAGCGGCGAACGGTAGTGCGTCTGGAGCATGAGCAGGCGCAGCGCGTTGGGATTGCAGCTGTCGAGCACGTCCTTGAGCAGCAGGAAATTGCCGAGGCTCTTTGACATCTTCTCGGAGTTGATGCGAAGCATGCCCGAATGCATCCAGTAATGCACGAAGCTCTCGTCATAGGCGGCCTCGGTCTGGGCCTTCTCGTTTTCGTGGTGGGGAAAGACGAGGTCGGAGCCACCACCGTGAATGTCGAGCGGCACGCCGAGGTATTTCTGCGACATGGCCGAGCACTCCAGGTGCCAGCCCGGACGGCCCTCGCCCCACGGCGACGTCCAGTGCGGCTCTCCCGGCTTGGCGGCCTTCCACAGAGCGAAATCGAGCGGGTCGCGCTTGCGCTCGTCCACGTCGACGCGGGCGCCGCTCTGCAGGTCGTCGATGTTGCGACCGGATAGCTCGCCGTACTTGGAAAAAGAACGCACCGAAAAGTACACGTCGCCGTCGACTTCGTAGGCGTGACCACGGTCGATGAGACGCTGCACGAGCTCGATCATCTCGGGGATTTCCTGCGTAGCGCGCGGACGCACGTCAGGATCGTCGATGCCGAAGGTGTGCATGTTGTCGATGAAGGCCTCGGTGTAGAACGCGGCGATTTCCTCGGGGCTCTTGCCCTCCTCAGCCGCGCGCTTGATGATCTTGTCGTCGACGTCGGTTATGTTCTGGACGAAGGCGACCTCGTAGCCGCGATACTTCAGGTACTTGCGCACCACGTCGAAGATGAGGAAGGTGCGCGCGTTGCCGATGTGGATGTAGTTGTAGACCGTGGGGCCGCATGCGTACATCGCCACCTTGCCCGGCTCGTGGGTGACGAGCTCCTCTTTGCGGCGGGTCGCGGTGTTGTAGATCTGCATGGTGGCTCCTCAGACGAACGTGCGCATACGTCCATGCATCTTAGCAGAATGAGACAAATACCCCGTGTATTTGTCTCATTTCGAAAGCAGACAGACGGCCTGGGCCGATGCGCCCTCGCCACGGCCCTCGTAGCCCAGGTGCTCGGTCGTCGTGGCCTTGACGCCCACGTTCTCGACGTCGATGGACAGGGCGGCGGCGATATTCGCGCGCATCTGCTCGCGGTACGGGGACATCTTGGGCTCCTGGAGCAAGACGACCGAATCGATGTCGTCGATGGCGTAGCCCTGTTCGCGCGCGAGCCGCCCCACATACGCGAGCAGCTTGAGAGAGTCCGCATCTTTGTAGGCGGGATCGGTATCAGGAAAGAGCTTGCCGATGTCGCCGGCGCGCATCGCCCCGACAATCGCATCCATGATGGCGTGCACGAGCACGTCGGCATCCGAATGGCCATCGAGGCCCTTCTCGTAGGGAATCTCGACGCCGCCGAGGATGAGCTTGCGCCCCTCGGCGAATGCGTGTACGTCATATCCCAAACCGATTCGATACATGAATACCCCAATTCAAAAAACACGTTCATCATACAAATACGCGGAGGATGAGGTGCGCAAGATTGGCATGAAGCGGGAGGCGACGCGTATTAGACATACGCGAGCCTGCCGGTGAATGACAAGATTGTGCACCTCATTCTTCGCGCTGCGCGACTCGAGCGGATAGCGCGGCAACAACCGGGCCCACGTCTTCCGGGACCGTGAGCTTGATGTTGTCCCGTGGTCCGTTGAACATGGCGACGCGACCACCGATGCGCTCGACGAGCGACGAATCGTCCGTGCCCAGAAAGCCGTCGAACATGGCCGCCTTGTAGGCGCGTCTGAATATGTCGGCGCGGAAGAGCTGGGGCGTCTGGGCCACCCAGAACATGCTGCGGTCGGGCGTGGCGGTAATCAGGCGATCGTTCACGATCTTGAGCGTATCGACGGACGGATGGCCCACCACGATGCCATCGATGTCGAGGTTGCCCTTGAGGTGGTTGATAGCGTGCGCGATGATCTCGGGCGTGATGAGCGGACGGGCGCCGTCGTGCACGGCGACGATCTCGTAGTCCTTCGTAAGCGCCTCGAAGCCGTTCATGGCGGACTCCTGGCGCTCGTCGCCGGAGGGCGCGAACTCGATGGGGGTCACGAACGGGTACGGGTCGATGGCCTTGCGGCAGTATTCCGCCTGGCGCTCCTCGGGGCACACGATGACGCTGACGCCCACGTCAGGCACGGCGTCGAAGGCCTCGGCCGACCAGGTGAGGACCGGCTTGCCAAGCACCTCGAAGAGCTGCTTGCCGCCCGGATTGCGAAAACGCTCGCCTTCGCCACCGGCAACGATGATGGATGCCGTCGAGGGATTCTTGGAGACGTGACCGGCGAGCACGCTGCTCGCGTTTTCGAGCGTGTTGATCTGGTGCACGTACAGGTCGACCTCTGCGGGCGTGAGGGCCGCCGAAACGGAAATCGGGTCGATACCCACCTCGACCAGGTCCTTCGTGTCGTCAGCCATGGGTCCTCCTTGCCTTGCCCGATGCTATGCGTCCGGCGACTCGGCGTTCTGCAGCGCGATGAGCCGGTTGATTTCGTGGTCGATGGACTCGCGTGCGTTTTGCAGCGCCAAGATCATGGACTCGAGCTGCGAGAACGACTTGAGGGGCCGGCCGAGCGTCTTGCTCTCGCCGCCGAAGTAGAGATCGATGACATTGCGCCGCTGCGAGACAGTGATGGCGACGGTATCGGTCTGCGCGCACATGCGCATGGCGGTGCGATGACGCATGCCCGTCTCCTTGGTCTCGTATTCCATCGTGGGAGACAGGTGAACGTTGGCGCGGACGATGCGGCGCGCATGGGAGTCAAGCAGGATTGCGCCGTCCATCTTCGAGAGCTCGAAGAGGCGGTTGGGGGTGAAGGCGACGTCGATTTCGAAGCCGCCGTCGCCGAGCGCGAGGACGGCGTCGAGGTCGCCAATGCAGATGAGGGCGCCGTTATCGGCCGAGAGGATCATGTCGAGGGCGATGCGCAGGTCAGTGCCGGGGGCGACCATCTCCATGACGTCGTCCATGCTCTGAATGACACCCATGAAGCCCTCTCCCCTCGTCGCAAATCCTGGGTCAATCATAACACGCTATAAAAGACGAATGGGGCACCTGCGCTGAGCAAGTGCCCCATTGTCGTGTTTACTCGGCGGCTCCGGCGCCGGCCTCGCCGGCAGCGGGCGGAAGGGAGCTTCCCGGCCCGGCGCTTTCGAGCGCGAGCGTCTTGCGTTCCTTGAGCTTGGGCACCTCGCCCACACCCGGCGCGAAGACAAGCTCGTCTCCCACGTGATCGACGAGGATGATGGAGCCCTCGCTCCACTTGCCCTCGAGCACCTCCTCGGAAAGCGGGTCCTCGATGAGACGCTGGATGGCGCGACGCAGCGGGCGGGCGCCGAAAGCGGTGTCCGTGCCCTTTTCGGCGACATGCTTCTTCGCCGCCTCGGTGAGCTCGATGCTCATGCCCTGGACGATCAGGCGCTGACGCAGGTCGTCGATCATGAGGTCGATGATCTGGGCGATATCCTCGCTCGTGAGCGACTGGAACACGATGGTCTCGTCGATGCGGTTGAGGAATTCGGGACGGAAGAGCTTCTTGAGCTCGGCCATGACCGAGTCGTGAATCTCCTTGTCGGACAGACCACCCGAATTGGTCGTCGAGAAGCCGAGGGGGTTCTCACGCGTGATCTCGCGTGCGCCCACGTTGCTCGTCATGATGATGATCGTGTTGCGAAAGTCGACCTTGCGGCCCTGACCATCGGTGAGGTGCCCTTCCTCGAGAATCTGCAGCAGGACGTTGAAGACGTCCGGATGCGCCTTCTCGATTTCGTCAAAGAGCACGACGGAATACGGCTTCTGGCGCACGGCCTTGGTGAGCTGGCCACCCTCGTCATAGCCCACGTAGCCCGGAGGCGAACCGATGAGACGGCTGACCGTGTGCTTTTCCATGTACTCGGACATGTCGAAGTTGAGCAGCGCGTCCTCGGTGCCGAAGAGGAACTCGGCGAGCGCCTTGGAAAGCTCGGTCTTGCCCACGCCCGAGGGGCCGAGGAAGATGAACGAGCCCATGGGGCGACGCGGATCCTTGAGACCGGCACGGCTACGGCGAATCGACTTGGAAAGCGCCGTGACCGCCTCGTTCTGCCCGATGACACGCTCGTGCAGCGCATCTTCCATGCGCAGCAGGCGCGCGGTCTCGGCCTCGGTCAGGCTCGAGACGGGAACGCCCGTGGCCAGCGAGACGACATCGGCGATCTGGTCGGTGTCGACGGTCGCGACGTTGAGCGCCGCCTCCTCGCGCCACTTCTCCTCGAGCTCGGCACGCTCGCGGATGAGCTCCTTCTCCTTGTCGCGCAGGTGAGCGGCGGCCTCGAAGTTCTGGTGCCTGACCTCCTCCTCCTTCTGCGCGCGAAGCTTCTTGAGCTTGTCGGAGACCTTGGCGACGTCTGCGGGAACCGACATGTTGGAGATGCGCATGCGTGCGCCCGCCTCGTCGATGAGGTCGATGGCCTTGTCGGGCAGGAAGCGGTCCTGCACGTAGCGATTGGAGAGCGTGACGGCCGCCTCGATGGCGGCATCGGTGAAGTGGACGCGATGGTGCGCTTCGTAATGGTCCTTGAGGCCGTTGAGGATGTCGATGGACTGCTCGATGGTG
>CATLBX010000023.1 GCA_949879855.1 uncultured Coriobacteriia bacterium | reverse complement strand
AAAGGTGCTGGGCACCTTTTGTCTCATTGTGCAGGTCAGGATATGGCCTGCTTGACAGTGCTCCTGCTCGTCAGGTAGGTGATGAGCATGTAGCCGCCGTAGATGGCCACGACGAGGCATGCCGCCATGGCGATGGAGGGGAGGGGGTCGACCCCTAGGGCGGAGAAAAGCGATTCGGACATGACAGCGATGGCGCAGGCCGAGTGGCAGACGGCCAGACCGAGCGGCGCCACGAAGTAGATGAGCACCTGCTCGAAGAGCGAGCGCGTGAGCATGCGCGTGTCGCAGCCGAGCTTGCTGAGCAGACGGTAGCGCCCGAGCGAGTCGATGGTGAGCGAGAGCAGCTGGATGGCGAGCACGGCGGCGGTCGCCACGAGCAGCACGAGGCCGATGTAGACCGCTAGATAGGTGATCATGACGCGCATGCCGTTTGCCTGGGTCATCATGGCACTTCGTTCGATGACGTTGGCCATGCCGGGGACTTTGGCGTCGTGGACCTTGCCTTCAAACAGGCTCCCGGCATCCGAGCCAGGCACGTAATTCACGTTGACGTATACCCCGACTGGCTGCTCCTGCTGCGCAAGTGCCGTGATGACCTCGTCGGGCACCACCATGTTCAACCCGTTGCTGAGCATGCTGAAGTCGGCGAGCTGAACCTGCTCCACGCGGCTGGCAGGCACAAGATCGCCTATGGGCGTGGGAAGCGCCAGGTGCTTTTCGACGACGGCATTGGCGATACCCTGTGATGCCGTCATGTTGTTGGTGACGAGGTATTCGTCGCTAGCCAACATCACGGGCTGCTTGCCGGCGAGAGCGAGCGCCTCGTTGAGCTGGGTGAGGCCGATGACCCCCACCTTGGACGCTTCCAGGTTTTCGCTGGCCATAGCATCCGAGAGGTGCATGTTCACCGCATCCATGAGCTCGCCGTATGTCATGTCGGGCAGTGCGAATAAGTCAATCTGAGCCGATTCGCCGACGAGGTCATTCCAGCCATCGACATGTTCGCGCAGGTAGGCGCTCGTCTGGGTAATGTCGGCATCGACGGGCGTCTTGATCGCCTTGCCGTTCTCGTAGGAAGTTTTCTCGCTATATACCGTGATGGACGCGTCGTAGGGGTTGGCCTCGTCAAGGTCACCGGTGAACAGGTCGATGAACCCAAGACCCGTGGCAAAGGTCGTGATGGCGAGGAAGAGCAGCACGCACACGACCCATATCGAGACGAACGAGGTGTTGAACTTCGAGGCGACCTGGCGCGTGGTGAAGGGGCGCAGGCGCTTGAGGTACACGGTGCGCAGGCGCGTGAGCACCGCGATGACGAAACCGGAAAGCGAGAAGAAGAACAGCAGCGTTCCCACGAGCATGAAGACGGTGGCCCGTTGGAACTCCGCGTCGAACATCAAGACCATGCCATTGACGTCGAGCTGCCAGTACGCGATGGCGATGAGCACGATGGAGACGACGAAGAGCGCGAGGCAGACCCAGGGGTTGCGCACGATGATCTTCTGGCGCTTGGCCTTGGCGCCCATGAGGTCGATGAGCTTGCAGCGGCGCACGGTGATGATGTTGAAGATGGCGACTACCACGTAGATGGCAGCGAAGCAGGCGAGCGTTGCGATGCAGGCTCCGGGCGAGAAACTGAACTGGTAGTTCGGCATGGCCATGCCGAAGAGCGCCGCCGTGGCGAACGAGAGCAGCTGCGAGACGAGGATGCCGAGGGCCAGGCCGAGCACGAGCGATCCGAGACCGACGAAGACCGTCTCGTAGAGCAGGATGCGCGACACTTGGCCGGGTTTCATGCCGAGCACGAGGTAGAGGCCGAATTCGCGCTTGCGCCTGTTGATGAGCAGCTGGTTGGCATAGATGACGAGAAAGCCCAGCACGA
The DNA here is from genome assembly GCA_949879855.1 of uncultured Coriobacteriia bacterium. Taxonomy (GTDB): domain Bacteria; phylum Actinomycetota; class Coriobacteriia; order Coriobacteriales; family QAMH01; genus QAMH01. Next base: position 13,480 of record CATLBX010000023.1, on the reverse strand, counting down.
ATGCGATGACGACGGAAAGCGTGTTCATCATGTAACCGGTGAACTCGATGATATTTGTCTCGCCGGATGCCGCGATGTCGTGCATGACCTGCTGGTCGCTTATGGAATTGAACGCGTAGAAGATGGTGACGGCGATGAGAAGCGTGACGAAGTAGATGGCATAGTCACGAATCGACCGCCGCATATTGCGCACGGCGAGTTTAAACAGCATGGTATGCCTCCCCGCCAAGGAAGGTCACGACCTCCATGATGCGGGCGAAGTACTCCTCGCGCGAAAGCGAGCCTTGGCGAATCTCGTTGAAGAGCTTGCCGTCGGACAGGAAGAGCACGCGGTCAGAAAACGACGCGGCATAGGCATCGTGCGTGACCATGAGGATGGTCGCGTTGAGCGTCTTGTTGAGCATCTCGAGCGTTTCGAGCATGATCGTGGCGTTGCGCGAGTCGAGCGCGCCGGTGGGTTCGTCGGCCAGGATGAGGGAGGGATCGGCGACGATGGCGCGCGCCGCGGCGACGCGCTGCTTCTGGCCGCCGGACATCTGGCCGGGGTACTGCTTGAGCGAATCGGTGACGTTGAGCGTGCGGGCGATGTCCTCGATGCGCTGGGTTATGCTCGCGGGACGTGCCCCCTTGATGGTGAGCGCAAGCGCGATGTTCTCCATGCCCGTCAGGGTGTCGAGCAGATTGGAATCCTGGAAGATGAAGCCGAGCTCGTCACGGCGAAAGGCGCTGAGCTTGCTCTTCGACATCGTGGTGATATCGCTGTCGTTGATGAGGATACGTCCGGACGAGGGACGGTCGATGGTGGAGATGCAGTTGAGCAGCGTCGTCTTGCCCGATCCCGACGGGCCCATGATGGCGACGAATTCGCCCCGCGCGACATCGAAGCTCACGCCGGCAAGCGCGTACATGAGGTTCTGGCGGCCTCCGAACACCTTCTCGACGTTGCGAACGCTCAGGATGGGGGAGGAGGCGGAACGGACCGATCCCGTCACGTTGGCGGACGGCGTCGTGATCACCTCAGACATGGATGCTCCTTCCCGTGCGAGGCACTTTGATCGAGGCGTAGGCGAGCATGCCCGCGACAAGCGCTGCCGCCACGAGTGTAGCGGCACCCACGCCCTTCGTCACCGTGGATAGAACTTTCGTTGCCTTCATGGATTTGACCTTTCGTGTGGATGGTTTTCCGAACGTCATCCATGATGGAACGCCAAGCTTGCGGTTGCCATCGAAGCGGCTTACCTGTGACTTACAAGTTCGTAAGAGAGGGGAGACGAGAGCATCCCGGCAGGCTTGCTCTCGCACCCGACTCACAGTTTGCGCGATGCCGCGTGCGGCGACGCGAAGCTAGTCCCTTTAGGGAAACTCGCGTGCACAGAACGCACGCTCAAACAGTCCTCGCAAGACCGCATCGCGCTCACAGCGAGTCTGCTCGAGATGCCTGTCGGGATGCTCTCGTCTCCCTGGTTAATTTGCTTCTGCAATCGGGGCTTCGCCCCTCCGGTCGAAATGACATGGGGAAGGGGTGGGGCTCGGCTGCTCCGATTGAAATAGTAAGGATTGGGCTACGTGTCTCGCTTACGCTTCGCCGCGTATCAGGCGGGCGCGGCGGCGGTCATGGGGAAAGCCCAGCACGATGCGCGAGCCGATGCCCTGGTCGCTGGCAAACATGATGCCGATGCCCATTTGGGCGCACAGGCGGGCGACAAGGTAGAGCCCCATGCCCGTGGCCGAACCATGGGAGCGGCCCACCTCGCCGGTAAACCCGCGGTCGAACACCCGGGGCACGTCGGCGACGGGAACGCCGCAGCCGTCGTCGCGCACCTCGAGCATGGTGCAGGCGTTCGGCCCCTCTTCGTCGGGGATGCACACCGAAAACGTGATGGTGGTGGCATCGTACTTGGCTGCGTTGACGATGAGCTGGGAGAGGATGAACGCGAGCCAGGTCTTGTCCGCCATGACCGTGGTCTGCGGGTCCATTTGGATGTCGATCTTGACGTCGCGGGCGGTGAGGTAGCGCATGTTGGCCTTGCAGGCCTCGGTCACCACGTCCGCGAGGACGATTTCGCGGATGAGGTAATCGTTGACGAGGGTGTCGGAACGAGCAGCGAAGAGCGCCTGTTCGACGAGGTTCTCGACGCGTTCGAGTTCGAGCTTGAGCTTGCCGGCGTCCTCGCCGTGCATCTTGCTTAACAACAGCTTTGCTGCCGCCAGGGGCGTCTTTACCTCGTGCACCCAGAGTTCCGTGTACTGCGCGCGGTCATGGCTTTGCGCCCTCAGCTCGTTGAGCTCGGTTGCCGTTTGGTCGGCGATCGCCTGCGTCGCCTCGAGTGCGATTCTGCCTTCGGCGAAGTTGGGCTCGTCCACGAGGTCGGTGAAGTACCGTGCGCGGTCAAGCGAGCCCATTGCGTCCTCGATGCTCTTCCAGAAACGCCTCCGGCGATGGTATTCCAGGGCCAGGGCGATAGCCACCGATGCAACGAGCACGAAGTCGATGAGGACGATCGCGTCGACGATGACGCCGAGGATGACGAGCATGAAAGTGACGAAGACGATGATGGCGATGGCGATTGCCAAGGTCGCAGCCTTGTCGCGCAGGAAGGCGCCCGGCATGAAGTGGGTCGTGTCATCGGAGTGCGCCACGGGCCTCACGCCTTGATGACGTAACCCAGCGAGCGACGGGTCTGCAGGAAGTCGTCGGGAATGCCGATGCCCGCGAGTGTCTTGCGCAGGCGATTGATGTTGACCGTGAGCGTGTTGTCATCCACGAAGGCGTCGGATTCCCAGAGGTCGCACATGATTTCCTGGCGGGGGATGATGATGCCGGCGTTGCGCATGAGCAAGGCGAGGATGCGCTGCTCGTTTCTCGTGAGTTCGGCCGATTCTCCCTGGTAGCGCACCTCCGAGGTGCCCAGGTCGAGCGTGATGCCGTCGTGCGTGATGGTGCTTGCCTCGGCCGAGGCGCTTTCGTGGCGCTTGATGAGCGATGCGATGCGGGCAAGGAGCACCGCCGGGCGATAGGGCTTGGCGATGAAGTCATGGGCGCCCAGGTTGAGCGACATGACCTCGGTGAATTCGTCGCTCTTTGCCGTGAGGACGATGATGGGTACGTCGGCCTTTCCACGTACGTCGCGGCAGATGGATTGGCCGTCGGCTCCCGGTAGCCCGAGGTCGAGGATGACGCAGTCGGGGCTCGTGGCGATGATGTCGGATGCCGCGCGGGAGAAGTCGGGGCATAGGCGCGTTCCGTAGCCGTTGAGCTCGAGCAGATGCGCAAGTTCGTCGCGTAGGGTCGGGTCGTCTTCCACGATGTACACGGTGGGCATGATGGCATTCCATTCGCTCGGATGTGCAATTCCTATTCTAGCCGCATCCGTTCTCGCTAGGTGCCGCGCGCCGCTTTCTTACGCAGATGTAAGAAAGCGACAACTTTATGAGGATGGACGAATAATCTACGGGAAAAATAACCTGGGTGAGCGTATCATGGATGGCGTATGGGAGAGGAGGGCGCTATGTGGCACGCGATCGACAAAATCGAGCTTCTCAAACACCTCGTCTTCATCGCGTGCGTCGGCGTCGTGTCGGCCTTCACGTCCATTATCCTGTGCCTTTGCGTCAACTTCGCCTATCACGTCAACCAGACCTTCGCCTGGACGCTGTTTTTCCTGCCGTTGCTCGGTGTCCTGTCGCTCGCCCTCTACCGGGCCTTCAAGTTGCCCTATGACTATTCGACGGACACGCTCGTCGAGCAGATGCGTAACAACGACGTAGTCTCGCCCGCCCTTGCGCCCGGCATCATCGTGGGCACCTGCCTCACCATCCTCGGCGGTGGTGCCGTGGGCAAGGAGTCGAGCGCCTTTCAGGCGGGCGCATCGGTGAGCGAGACGCTGGGCAGGGCCTTCAAGCTCAAGAACTGCCTTGTGGACAAGGAGGACAGGGAACTTTACGGATATGCGGCGCTCATGGGCATGAGCGCGACCTTCTCCGCCTTGTTCTTCGCGCCCTTGGGTGCCGTGTTCATGGTGCTCGAGCTCACGCGCTTCAGAAACCTCAGCCTCCCGCGTTTCGTCGCGATGGTCACCGCCGCCGTCATCGCCGCCGCCATCGCCTATCCCTTTGGCATCGGCGACATCATTCCCCGCGTGGCCATTCCGGCCATCACGGGCGAACTCGTCCTCTACACCATCATCGCCGGCATGGCGTGCGGTGTGCTCGGCGGGCTTTTCGGCCGGGCGCTGCGCTTCACGCGCAAGCTGCTCAAGGCGCATTTCAACAGGCCCTACGTCACGGTCGTCGCCTCGAGCGTCGTCATCGTCTGCCTCGTCTACTTCCTCGACCTATATAGCTTCGAGGGGTCGGGCATGAACCTGCTCGAGCATGCGTTGGCGGGGTCCATCGGCACCTACGACTTCGCCATCAAGACGGGCCTCGTCTTCCTTGCGCTCGCCTTTGGCCTCAAGGGCGGCGAAATCATGCCCACGCTCGCCATCGGTGGTTTGACCGGTTGCACGCTCGGCCAGCTCATGGGTGTCGATTCCGCCTTCATGAGTGCGCTCGGCGTCATCGGCTTCTACGTTGGCATGTCGCGATGCCCCGTCGCCGGCTTCTTTCTCGGCTGCGAGGTCTTTGGTTGGGCCATCGCGCCCTTCCTCGCCATCGTCGTGGTGTGCGCCGTCACGGGGAATTGGGATTACGGATACTACGGTCATGGCCTTCTCTTCGAGTTGCGCAAGGAAATCGCGCAAAGGCACGCGAATGCTCCCGTGAAAAAGACGGATGGCGCGACGAAAACAGATGAAAATGTGGGAAATTCGGATAAAAACAAGACCAGAATGTAGCGTTCGCCTCAAAAATATAGCCGTTTGCGTCAAAAAACTTTTCAAATAATCAAAAATATGCTGTTGACTTCTATTCGCAGTGGAGTAAATTGTACGCGTAGAATATACACGTATTGGAATAATGCGTTTTCCCGGCGTATCAACGTGTATCGGGGAGGTCACCATGGCGGCACCGAGAAAGGACGAGGAGCGTGCACGCCTCTATGCCGCAGCCTTGAGGCTGTTTGGCGAGAAGGGCTATATCGCCACGTCCTATCAGGACATCGCCGACGCCTGCGATACGAGCAAGTCGGTCGTGCAGCATTACTACCCGCGCAAGGAGATGCTTCTCGCGCTCTATCTCGACGAGCACTTTGCCTGGGTGAGCGACATGGCGCACAGGCTCTGTCCTCCCCATGCCGACATCGTGCAGGTGCTTTGCATGATGGGCTTCATTCATCTCGACAAGCTTCTTGCGGAGGAAAAGGGCTCTCCGCTCGTCCAGGACCTTCTGGGCTTTCGCACCTTCATCGAGGGCGTGGTCATGCGCGAGCGCGATTGGCTCGTCGAACGCTGGCCAGGCAACATCGACAAGCGGTATCTGGGCGACTGTCTTGCCGTCGCGCTTAACGGAGCATACGGGTTACTCTCCATTGCCGCGATGGAGGGTCGTGCCCTTACGTCCGAGTATGTCATGCGGCTTTGCTTCGTCCCCTTCGCCATTTCGATTGGGATGAACCCCGAGCACGTCGAAACCATTATCGAGGAATGCAGCTTGCTGCAGGTAGCATAGTAGAGGAGCATCATCATGAGACCAATGGAATTCGCAAAGCGGACGGCGGCCAACAAGGCCATTGACTACTTCATGGAAGATCCCGTTCCGCGCATCGAGAGTATGATGGCCACGGTCAACAAGATGCTTCCCGACGCGCTCTTCCCGTCGCAGCGCAGGGCCTTCACCAAGGCCATCGAGGAGCGCAACAATTGGTACCAGCTCATATGCCGCGTGGCCGACCTCGACCCGGAAGTCGCGACGGGTCTGCTCAAGTGCTTCTTGACCGAGGCGAACCTCATCGCCTGGGACAAGCAGGAGAAGTCGCGCGAGAAGTACCAGTGCAACGTGCCCTGGGCGGTGTTGCTCGACCCGACGAGTGCCTGCAACCTGCATTGCACCGGTTGCTGGGCGGCAGAGTACGGACACAAGCTCAACCTGAGCTACGATGACATCGACTCCATCATCAACCAGGCCAATGAGCTCGGCACGCACGTCTTCATCTACACCGGGGGAGAGCCGCTCGTGCGCAAGGCGGACCTCATCAAGCTCTGCGAGGCACATCCCGATTCCGCCTTCCTCTGCTTCACCAACGCGACGCTCATCGACCGGGCCTTTGTCGAGGAGGTCGCACGCGTGAAGAACTTCGTGCCGATCATCTCGGCCGAAGGCAGCGAGGAGACCACCGACGCGCGCCGTGGCGACGGCGTCTACCAGAAGATTGACGCCGCCATGGACCTGCTCAAGGAGCGCGGCGTGCCCTTCGGTGTCTCCATTTGCTACACGAGCCAAAACGCCGAAGCGGTGTGCACCGAGGAGTACTACGATTGGCTCATCGACAAGGGCGCCTTCTTCGCCTGGATCTTCACCTACATGCCCGTGGGCAAGGATTCGCCGGCAGAGCTCATGCCCACGCCGGAGCAGCGCGAGATGCTCTACGATTTCAATCACAGGATGCGTCACGAGAAGCCGCTGCTCACGCTCGACTTCCAGAACGACGGCGAGTTCGTGGGCGGCTGTATTGCCGGCGGGCGCCGCTACCTGCATATCAACGCCAACGGAGATGTGGAGCCCTGCGTGTTCATCCACTACTCCAACGTGAACATTCACGACGTGAGCCTGCTCGACGCGTTGCGCTCGCCATTGTTCATGGGCTACTACCACGGCCAGCCCTTCAACGACAATCACCTGCGCCCCTGTCCGATGCTCGAGAATCCCGAGTGCATCGAGAAGCTCGTCGAGGATTCGGGTGCGCACTCGACCGATCTGGTCCAGGAGGAGACGGTGTACGAGCTCACGGCCAAGACGCGCCCCATGGCGCAGCGCTGGGCTCCGGTTGCCGAGCGCATCTGGACCGACGAGAACGACGAGCGCGCCTCCGAGCGTCATCGCGACGACCTTGGCCAGTCGACGTCGGACCTCAAGAAGTTCGAGCGTGATGGGCGCATCGTGCGCAGCGCCTTTGACGAAGAGCGCGATCCGCGCAGCATCGCCGAGCGCGAGGAGGAGATGGATCGCAAGCTGCAGGAGATAACCGAAAGCGAGAAGGTGCTCGTCTAGCACGACGGGTCACCAACACATCGGCCATGGTGCTGAGTGAGGAGGGGCACATGAGCGAAAGAAACCTAAGCCGCCGGTCGTTTCTGGCCGGCACGGCGGCCACGACGGCAGCCGCATGCCTGGGCACGGGGGCGCTTCCCGCGGCCAAGGCCCTTGCCGACAACGTCGACCCGGCCGGCGAGTGGGTGAGGACCACCTGTTCGCCCAACTGCACCGGAGCCTGCGGCCTGAAGGGCTTCGTGCACGAGGGTCAGATCAAGATGATCTCGCAGGCGTCCGATTACCCGTTCGAGCAGTACAACCCACGCGGATGCCTCAAGGGCGTTTCCGTCAACACCATGCTCTACGGTCCGCATCGCCTCACCAAGCCCCTCGTCAAGAACGAGGACACGGGCAAGATGGAGGAGACCGATTGGGACACGGCGCTCACGGCTGCCGCCGATAGGCTCAAGGCCGTCATGGACACCTATGGCCCGGAATCCGTGGGCGTGATATGGCAGGTGCAGGGCACCGGTCACATCCAGAAGGGCTCCATCATCCGCCTGTCCAACATGATGGGCTGGTCGGCCATTGGCTGTTACGAGATGAACGGCGACCTGCCCATGTTCTGGCCCGAGACCTTTGGCGTGCAAAGCGAGGAGCTCGAGTCCTATTGCTGGGAAGATTCCAAGTACACCATGATCTTCGGCTCCAACGTCATGGTCACGCGTCTGCCCGACGCGCACTTCCTCAACATCTCACGCGAAAACGGCGGCAAGGTCGTGAACTTCGACCCCAACTACTCGGCGACCTCCGAAAAGTCCACCGAGTGGGTGCGCCTCAAGCCCGACACGGACGCGGCGTTCGCGTTGGCCGTCGCCAAGATCATCATCGACGATGGCCTCTACGATGAGAACTTCTGCAAGAACTTCACCGACCTGCCCCTGCTCGTCGACACGGCCACGGGCAAGCGCATCGAGGCTGCCAATGTCGCCGGCCTCTCGGCGCTTCCCTCACCGGCCTATCGCACGACCTATGTGGCCGTGAACGCCGCCGGCGCTCCCTTCGCGGTGAATCCCGAGCGCCTGGGGGGCATGGAGGGCTGCACGCTCGAGTACACGGGCAGCGTGCGCCTCAAGGACGGCACGACCGTCAACGCCAAGAGCGGCTTCAGGCTGCTGCGCGAGAGCCTCGTGGGCAAGACGGCGCAGTGGGCAAGCGACACCACGAGCATTCCCGTCGAGACCATCGAGCGCATCGCCCACGAGTGCGCCACCATCAAGCCCATGCACATCATCTTCGGCGGCGCGGGCACGCAGTGGTACCACGGCGACCTCAAGGGCCGTTCGCTCGCGCTCATCGCGGCGCTCACGGGCAACATCGGCCAGCTCGGCGGCGGTATCTCGACCTACGTGGGCCAGTACAAGACGCGCTTCATCCCCGCGTCTTGGTTCAACCCGCCGCGCATGAACAAGCACTCCATGTCCTTCCAGTACGCCGTCACCGGACGCACGCCGACGATGCAGCAAAACGCCTTCCCGCCCAACGGCCTCAAGGCGCTCGTCGTGGGCTGGGGCAATCCCATGGACCAGCACAACGTCGCCAACTGGCTGCGCAGCGCCAAGGAGAGCGGCGAGCTCGAATGCCTCGTCACCCTCGACTTCCAGCGCACCACCACCGTCGACATGAGCGACGTGGCCCTGCCGGCCCCCAGTTGGTACGAGAAGCTCGAACTCACCACGACGCCGCTGCATCCCTGGGTGCAGCTTCAGCAGCAGATGGTCGATCCTCCCGGCGAGGCGCGCCCCGAGATCTGGATTTGCAAGGAGCTGGCGACGCACATCGATCCCTCCTATGCGGACCAGTGGCCGGTCTTTGACGAATCCCAGGCCGAGCAGGTGGCCGATGACGTGCTGCGCATGCTCCTGCAAAACGGCGGTCCCTACGTCAACCAGCTCACGGCCGAGCAGTTGCGCGAAGGTCCGGGCAAGCTCTGGCATGCCAATCCGGGCGAGAAGCGCATCCCGTTCTGGAGCCAGATCCACGAGGGCACGCCCTTCCCGAGCCAGTCGCTTCCCAACGCCATTGACGTGACGGCGCCCTTTGTCAGGTCCGGTCGCATCCAGTTCTATCGCGACGAGGACGAGTTCCTCAGGCTCGAGGAACAGCTCCCGTGCTACAAGCCCGCCTTCGAGGATACCGAGTACGCGGCCGATCCCGAAGCGCGCACCAAGTACCCGCTCGCCTTCATCACGCGCAACAGCACCTACCGCGTGCATTCGACGTACGTGAACAATCCCTTCATGCTCGAGTTGCAAAATTCCATGCCCAAGATTTTCATGAACCCCGATGACGCCAAGGAACGCGGCCTGGAGTCGGGAGACCTGGTCGAGGCTTACAACGGCCGCGGCAAGTGCCAGGGCGGCCTCGTGCTCGACCCGGGTATGTACCCCGGCCAGGCCATCTTCGACCAGGGTTGGTGGAGCGAGTACATGGACGGCGACAGCTACAACTCGCTCATCTATCCGTGGATTAACCCCACCAACGAGGTGTACTACCTCTCGGGCGTGTGGTCGCCCAACATGGCGTGGAACGAGTGCGCATGCAACGTCCGTCTCTTGCAGAAGGGCGGGGCGCGTAAGGAGGTCATGCAATGAGATACGCGATGGCCATAGACCTTGACCGCTGCATCGGATGCAGGACCTGCGCGGTCATCTGCAAGGATCACAACGCGGAGCCCCGCGGCATCTGGTGGAACCGCGTCTTCTCGCCGGGTGCCCCCGAATACGGCACGTCGGTGATCGTGGACGGCGCTCCCCGCATGGAGTTCGTGCCCATCAGCTGCCAGCACTGCGAGAACGCGCCATGCCAGCAGGTGTGCCCGACGGGCGCCACCTACACTGACGACACGGGAACCGTGCTCGTCGATTACGAGAAGTGCATCGGCTGCCGCTACTGCATCACGGCATGCCCCTACGAGGTGCGCCAGTTCAACTGGTCCAAGCCCGACGGCGTCGAGGGCGTCGACGGCGAGTATCGCTGGGGATACCCCGAGGACTACCGCCAGGACGGGCACCTCGTCTACACGCCGGTGCGTCCCGAGGGTGTTGTGGAGAAGTGCACCTTCTGCGCCCAGTACACCAACCAGGGCGGCATTCCCGCCTGCTGTACGGGCTGTCCGGCAAACGCCCGCATCTTCGGTGACATCGAGGACCCGGAGTCCGAAATCTCGCAGTACATGTCCGGGCGCGAATGGCTCGTCCTCGGTGAGTCGTTCGGCACCAAGCCCAAGGTGTACTACTTGCCTTCGACGCGCGGAGAGGGGGAATAGCCATGACGGAGCAAACTCAACATACGAGGAAATGGCCCATCATCCTGGCCGCCGTCTTCATCGCGGTGGGCTGTGCGGCATGGATCTGCCAGCTCACGATGGGGCTTCTCGTCGGGTCTGGCATGAGCAACACCTTCGCGTGGGGTCTCATGATCGCGGTCTTCGCATTCCTCGTGGGCTTTGGCGCAGGTAGCCAGTTCGTCGCGTCATACATCGTGCTTGCCAACCGCAAGGACCTCATGCCCTACGTCAAGACCGCACAGGCCGTCGCGCTTGCCGGTGCCATCGGTGCGGGCGTGGCGATTCTCATCGACCTGGGGCACCCGGCCCACATCATGGCGATGATCACCGGCCCCAACCCCACCTCGGCGCTCACCTGGGACATGATTGCGCTCACGGTGTTCATCGTCATCGCGATCATCAACGTCATCGCCATCGCGCGAAACAGCAAGGCGCTCAAGTTCTGGATGGTCTTGGGGCTCATCAGCGCCTTTGCGTTGCAGCTCGTCGAGGGCCTGCTCTTCGCCCTCATGGAGGCGCGTGTGTGGTGGCATAGCTTCATCATGCCCGTCGACTTCATCGTCGTCGCCGTGGTGTGCGGTCTTGCCATCGCGGTCATCGCCTGCGCGCTCAAGAAGGACGAGTTCAAGCCCGAGGCACTGCACGACCTGAGCTTCCTGCTTGCCGTCGCCATCATCGTCCACTTGGTGCTCGCTGTCATCGAGCTTGCGATCGTCTGCTTTGGCGGCAGCGCGGCCGATGGTGGGGCACTTGCGGCAATCGGAAGCGTCTGGCTGTTCTACGCGCTCGAGCTCGGCTTGCCGCTGGCCGCCGTGTTCGTGCTGCTGCTCGGCAAGAAGGATCCCGCCAAGAGCATGCTCATCGGTGGCGTGTTGACCGTCGTCGGTATGTTCTTCCACCGGCTCATGCTGCTCTACCCGGCCTTCGCCAGTCCCACGCTCTACGTGCCGCTATCCAACGTGGCATCCCCGAGCTGGCCGCTGCCCGCTTCGACGGGCCTGTACAATCACACGGGTAACGCCTTCGAGATAGCCCAGGGCTACATTCCCAACTTCGTCGAATGGGTCAGCATGCTGCTGCCACTCGGCGTGGCACTCGCGGTGTTCCTCGTGGTCATATGGTTCGTCGCCAAGGTCGGCAAGCCCGCAGCCGAGGCAAGTGGTACCCAGGACATCATCGAGGCGAAGGAAACGGTCGAGGTGAGCGAGCCTGCTGATGACCCCGAGGTGGTCGAGGTAAAGGAGGCTCTTGTCGAGCAGGAGAGGGGTGAGGGCCGATGAAGTCACTGAAGAGAACTCTCGTCCTGTTGCTGAGCGCGGCGCTCGTGACATGCGCAGCGCTGTGCGTCGTAGGCTGCGGCGGCCAGCAGGCGTCGTCTGCGTCATCATCGGCACCGGCGTCGTCGTCTGTATCGAGTGCAGCTACCGAGGCGCAGGGCAAGACGCTCGTGGTCTACTACTCGGCGACGGGTAATACCGCTGCCATCGCCCAGGCCATCGTCGCGCAGACGGGTGCGACGAGCTTTGTCATCCAGCCTGCGCAGCCCTATACGAGCGCGGACCTCGAATACGACAATCCGGACAGCCGCGTTTCCAAGGAGCACGCCGACCCGGCGCTGCAGGATGTCGCGCTCGCGCAGGAGACGCCCGATGATTGGGCAAGCTACGAGACCGTCATCATCGGCTATCCCATCTGGTGGGGCGAGGCGGCCTACCCGGTGGCCAGCTTCGTGAAGGCCAACGACTTCACGGGCAAGTCGGTCATCCCGTTTTGCACCTCAGCATCTTCCGATATCGGCAACAGCGCCGAGAAGCTTTCCCAGGCCGCCCAAGGTGGCGAGTGGCTGGGCGGCATGCGCTTTCCGGCAAACGTGAACAGCGATGAGGTACGCCAGTGGATCGACGACCTCGGCCTCGAGAACCAGAACCTGTAGAACGTGCATGAGAGGGGGAGCGCGCCATGATAGAGATATTGAAGACCGATGATGGCACGCTCCGCCGACTCGACGCGATTGAGCCGGGATGCTGGGTCAACGCCTGCGGTATCACGGACAAGGAGGCGAGCTGGCTCATGGAGGAGCTGGGTGTCTCCGAGGACTTCGTCGAGGCCATGCGCGACCGCGACGAGGTATCGCGAGCCGAGAAGGACGAGGCGAGGGGACAGACCCTCGTCATCGTCGACTATCCGGCAGCCGAGGACGCCGCGACCCTTCAGGACCCCGAGCTCCTGGAGTTCGACACGCAGCCCGTATCCATTCTCATCATCGACGACCCGGGTGTCATCGTCACGGCGACGGTCACGGCCTGCGCCATCATCGAACACATCAAGGCCGATACGGAAATTCGCATCGTCACATCCCAACGCTCACGCTTCCTGCTCGACATGCTCCTCAAGGTATCGCAGAGCTATATCGAGTCCCTGCGCCTGCTGGAGAAGCAGACCGTGTGCCTCGAGCGCAAGATGCGCAAGACGCAGAACAACGCTGGCCTCATGAGCATGCTCGGCATCGAGAAGTCGCTGCTTTTCATGTCGACGTCGCTTAAGAGCAGCAGGCCCACCCTCGAGGCCATACGAGGCGGCGACTTCGTGGAGCTCTTCGAGGACGACCATGACCTCATGGGGCTCGTGGACATCGAGTACAAGCAGGCAAGCGAGATGTGCGCTATCTACACCGATGTCATCGCCAAGGCCATGGACGCCTTCTCGGGCGTGGTGAGCAACAACGTCAACGCGTCCATGAACTTCCTCACCGGCGCCACGCTGCTGCTGTCAATCCCCACGGCGGTGTTCAGCTTCTACGGCATGAACACCGACCTGCTTCCCATGAGCGACTCGTGGATATTCCCCACGCTGCTCTCCATCGCCCTGGCGGCCATCGCGGTGGTTATCTTATTACGCTGGAAAAAGTGACGAAGGACAGCCGCATTGGCGAGCTTGCTTTCGCACCCGGTTTGCAACGCGCGCGATGCCGCTGCGGAACTCGCGCGCAAAGGACGCGCGCTC